>CAYRPX010000397.1:0-2569 GCA_964426195.1 uncultured Salinivenus sp. | reverse complement strand
CACTCGTCTCCGGAGGTTAAAAAGGGAGGAGGTCTGGTTTGTAAAAGTCCCCCAGCTTTTCGAAGATGACGCGCAAGAAATTGAGCCCCGTCCCTTCCTTTTTCAGCGATCCGATGATTCCATGCTTTCCATTGCTCTGAACAGAGACGGAGAACGAAGAATCTGGTCGTATCTGCTGCTCCTGGTTCTCCTCGTTGGGGCCGGGGCCTGTGGCTCCTCGGAATTGGAGTCGGGGGAGACCTCGGCCCCCGCCACCACGGCGAACGTCGGGGCGACGATCGACGCGGCGGCCAAGACCCCGCATCCGCGCCTCTTGTTCAAGGAGCAGGACCGTGCGGCGATCCGGCGCAACGTCGAGGCCCCCTTGCTCCAATCCATCTACGAGAGGGTCACCGCCGGGGCCGACGACGCCCTGACGACCGATCCGGTGGAGCGGGAGCTGAAGGGACGTCGTCTCTTGGGCGTGTCCCGGACGGCGCTGCGGCGCATCACGTACCTGGCGTTTAGCTATCGGCTCACTGGGGACCAACAGTACGCTGAGCGAGCGGAGACCACGATGCTCGCCGCCGCCGACTTCGAGGACTGGAACCCGAACCACTTCCTCGACGTGGCGGAGATGACCGCCGCCCTCGCGATCGGCTACGACTGGCTCTACGACGAGCTCAGCGAAGAGTCGCGCCGGACCATTCGCGAGGCGATCGTCGAGAAGGGACTGAAGTCCTCCTTTGCGGAGGACTGGGGATGGATTCGTGGCGATAACAACTGGGTCCAGGTCTGTCATGGAGGGCTCGTCCTCGGGGCCCTGGCGGTTATGGATCACGCGCCCGATCTGGCGACGAAGGTCGTCGAGCGGGCCGTCGAGGAGGTCCGAAATCCGATGCAGCACTACGGCTCGAACGGGGGCTACGTCGAAGGCCCGACCTACTGGTCGTATGGCACCCACTACAACGTGGTCATGATCGACGGCCTGGAAACCGCCCTGGGCACGGACTTTGATCTTCCCTCCATTGAGCCGTTTATGAAGTCCCCCAATTTTTACCTCCACGCACATGCCCCTACCCTCCGCCTGTTTAACTTCAGTGACTCCGGCGTCGACCCGAGGGTTGCACCGGCGATGTACTGGTTCGCCGACCGGCTTGACCGACCCGACCTGCTGAGGATGGAGCGGCGGAAACTGGAGCAGGTGGCGTCCGGCTCCCGGACCCCGAACGGGCGCCTGTTGCCGATGCTACTGGTCTGGGCCGATGCGGAGCAGATGCAAGTGGCCCCCCCTCCGAATCGGACCCACTTTCAGGACGCCACCGATCCGCTCGCCGTCGGCATGCACCGCAGCCGTTGGGACGAGCAGGCCCTGTTCGTTGGCGTCGAGGGGGGCAGGGGCAAGGCGGGTCACGCGCACCTGGACGCCGGGTCCTTTGTGATGGAGGCCGAGGGAGTACGATGGGCCCTGGACCTGAAGCGGCCGAGTTATCATCCACTCGAGGAGGCTGGAATCGACCTTTGGAACTCCGCGCAGGACAGCGAGCGCTGGAGGATCTACCGCTTGAACAACTTCAGCCACAGCACCCTGGTGGTCAACGACGAGCTGCAGCGGGTCGATGGCTTTGCCCCCGTGGTCAAGCATGACGGGGAGGGGAGCCGGTCCCACACGGTGCTCGACCTCAGTGAGGTGTACGCCGGACAATTGGCACGGGCCCGGCGAGGGGTGGCCCTGCTTGACGAGAAAGCGGTGCGGATCCAGGATGAGATCGCGGCCCCGGCGGATACGGCCGCGGAGGTACGCTGGGCGATGATGACGCGGTCGGACGTCGAGGTTACCAGCGACCGCACGGCCACGCTGCGGCAAGATGACCAGACCCTTCAGTTCCACGTGCAAACCCCCTCGGGGGCGGAGGTCGAGGTCTATTCGACAGCGCCGCCGACGTCGTATGAGCCGTCGAACGCGGACGCGCGGTTGGTCGGCTTCACGACGACCCTTGACGCCGGAACGGCAACCCGACTGGTGGTCACGCTCAGGCCCGCCCCGAGCGGCTCGCTGCCCGACATCCTTCCTCTCGCCGATTGGTAGATCATTGATGGGATAGGTTCCCAAATTCCACGGTGAATTATTGGGATCCTCCTGTTTATCATTCTGGTTATCCCGGCGGCTGTGCAGAATGGGGACGAGGTCCCTGCCGCACGGTCCGGAATGCGGCGGCTGAGGGCTTGTCAGGCCAACACGGATTGTTTAATTTCCGCCATGTTCAGCCAGCTGCCGTGCTCCGGAGCATAGTGAACTTCGAGGCGCTTGGCCAAGCGCCGCTTTTGGCGCTGGACGGCGGTCTCCAGGGGGCCGCTCGCCGCGTGGATGTCGGGATACTTCTTCCCTTCGGTCAGGGCACGAAAATCAATCAAACTCGGTCGCACTCTGAAAGCATTCGGTCACATCGCTTCCAGCACTTCGCTCCCTCAAACACGATTGATTTTGGCGGCAGGGGGGGCTCGGGCTGGGTGCGGCCGTGGTCGTGGTGGGGACGATTATCACGTACGTGGGGGCACAGGCCGCTATCTCGAAGGGCATATGGGCCGA
>CAYRPX010000396.1:0-2588 GCA_964426195.1 uncultured Salinivenus sp. | reverse complement strand
CCGGATGTCAAAGAATTCCTTGCGGAGACGCTCGATCATGGCAGTTCCGTCGCTTCGTTATGGGCAGCGCAATCCCCCACTACGGCCCGGGCCCGGCGGATATGTCCGACGTGCGAGTCCCTCTGCACACTTGCCGAGCGTCGTCCCGAGTGGGAGAACCGATTCTCTGTCCCATCCCACCGCCGACCGTTACGGGCCGGCGTCCGAGGAGGGCTCGGGGGTGTCCTCGGGATCCAGCATCGTCTCCACCTCCGCGTCGGCTCCCTCTTCCAGGAGAACGGTCAGTCGCGAATCGTCCGCCGCACGCAGATACTGCCGCGCGGCGCTCCAGTCTTGAATCGCGCGGTCGAAGTATTGGGCCCCCACCTCCACGACGCGTTCGGACGCCGGGTCGTCCAGAAGGGGAAGCAGGTAGCGGCGCGTGTCGTAATCAACGAGATTGTCCACGAACTCGATGGCGCTGTCCTGGAGCGTGGGATCGGGGCTCGTGATGCCCAGGTACGCGTTATAAATGTCGCGCTGGTCGTACCGAAGGCCCAGGAGGCGGAAGATGCGCTCGAGGCTCTCCTGTCGGAGCGTCCTCAGCTGAGCTGGATCAATGCGTTTTGAGTCTTCGGGACTTGTTTGAAGACAGAGCCGTCGAACCTGACCGAGCGCGGCATAATGTTCAGCTTCTTCCTCAATCGCGGCGTCCAGTTCGTCGGGATCCGAGGCAGAGACATCGACGGCCTTGTGGAGCTTACTCAGGGCGCGCGCAATGGCGTGTCGCACCGGCACGCAGACCTTGCGGAGTCCTCGCACCAGAACGGCGACGGCAAACGGTCCGGACTGTTGCACGAAAACCGGCGGGATGTGCTGACGCGTCTGAAGGCTGATTCGGGAATCGACGAGGTAATCGTACAATGTGCCCAGCACGGGTGGGTCGAACGCAGACAGGGCCTCGCGGGCGGATGCCGCGAGTGCGTCCTCCCCGAGCCGCTCAATCAGAGGATTCACGAACGACCGGTCGCCCGTCCTGCCCGCCGCCGTGATCGCGGCCCGGACGACCTCCGGCGTGTCATCGTGCAGAAGGCGGTGGAGCAGGTCGGTGCGGTAGGGGCGATCGAGCACGCCCAGAATGCGAGCCACGTGGGTACGGGTCTGTGCCCTCGCCTCGCCGTCCAGTTCCACGAGTCGCTTCAACAGCGACTCCGAAACGAGCCTGTACTCCTCGGGGTCGCCTTCCGTCGCAATGAGGCCAACCATCGCCGCCTGAATTCGGGGATCCTCATGATCGAGGCCCTGTCGAAGGCGATTGGTGCGGTGGTCCGTATTCTGGCAGTACAGGTAGCGCGCCGCCTCCACCTGCACGTCGGGATCTTGGTCCCGGAGGGCCTCCGCCACCTCCTCCCCGACGCCCTCGACCTGACGGATCCGCAGCACCCGGAGCGTATGCTCCCGAACGGCCGCAGTGGGGTGATCGAGCAGGCACAGCAGGGCGTCGACGGGAACTGGGGCCGACCCGTCTTCCAGTTGCTCCAGGGCCCGGAGCGCCTCCGTCTCGGCGTGGCTACACAAAGAGTCGAGCAGTTCTTTGGTGTCAACCGCGGGCTCGCCGTCGTCTTCCGGCGTCTCATAGGAGGTTTTTTGCTTCCGCAGCCGAGTGCGGAACTGGTCGACGTACGACTGCCGGGCCCGGTAGGCCAACACGCCCCACGCCGCGATGAGAACCAACGTTACGAGGCTCAGCATCTGCACGCTCAGGCCGAGGCTCGTGACCAGCACCAGCAAAAGCACCCCGCCGAGGCCCTGTGCCCCTTGGTCCACGAACACGTCGATGAATACCTTCACGCGCTTCTTTTTCGGCAAGGGGACGGGGACGAACAGAAGCTCCCGTCCGGTCTTGTCGATCGAGTGCTTCAGGCTCTGCCCCGCCCCGCGCAGAAAGATGCCCGCAATGAGACCGGGCACCACGAGCATGCCCGCACTCCCGACGGCCAGAATGCCCGGCAGTACCGACAAGGCCCCGCCAATGCCCACCACGCGCATCAACTTGGGAGCCACCACGAACTGCACGAGGAGGGCAATCACGCTCACGCCCCCGTAGAACTGGCCCATGAAGGAGGTGAGCTCCGATTCCGTGGGATAGGCCCGGGCCGCGACCGTCTTGAACTGGTAGTCCACGAGCGTCGTGACGACCACCATCAGCGTGAGGACGCCGACAATCAGTTGGATGTGGCGCGACTCGCGGATGATCGACACGGCCGACGCGTCGCTCTTCTCCTCGGAGGCCTCCGCCGACACTTCGGTCGTGCCGTCGTAACGGTCTCGGATCCATCGGGCCAGTCCCGTGGCGACGAGCAGGACGCCGCTGGCGATCCACAGGAGGTTTGCGCTTGCCATCCCGACGGTCTCGACGAGCAGGCTCGTAATCTCGCCCCCCACGATGGCCCCAATGATGGCGCCCGCGCTCAGCACCGTGAAGATGCGCTTGGACTGTGACGACGTAAACAGGGCGTTCGCCATCAGCCAGAACTGCGACGTCACCAGCAGTCCGTAGATGCTCACCCAGGCGTACAGCGCGTACGCAGTCCACTCGCCGCTCACGT
>CAYRPX010000395.1:0-2623 GCA_964426195.1 uncultured Salinivenus sp. | reverse complement strand
GGGAAGGTTGAAGGTGGGAAGGTTGAAGGTGGGAAGGTTGAAGGTGGGAAGGTTGGGGCGTGGACGTATGGGGGAAGCGTGGAGAGAGGTGCTTCTTCTCTCCGGAGCATTCATCCCTCCAAAGCCTTCGAGCCTCCAACACGTCCGGGGCCTCCACGCAGTTCTTGATTGAGAATCTGTCGCCGAGTCCGGGTGTCAGGCTGCTTCGCGGGACGGGACGACGATGTTCTCGCGCCGAAACTCCGAGCGATCCGGGGCGAGGGTCCAGGCGGTAACCTCCTCGGGTGTGCCGTCGTGGACGGAGACGATGACGTAGGTGTAGCCGGGGAAGGTGGCCTCCTCCAGGTCCGTCTCCGAGGGGCGCGCCGGGTGGTCGGGGTGCGAGTGGTAAACGCCCACCACGTCAAGTCCCTGTGCCTGTGCTGCTGTGTCGGCATCGCGGTAGTCGTCCGCTGTAAGTTCGTACCGCCGTTCTCGGTTCTCAGAACGGCGGTTCGCGGCCCGGTGGAGCGCCGTGACGCGGTTCGTGCCGTCGTCCATCACGGTGCCGAGCAGGAAGCCGCATCCTTCTTCGGGGTAGGCGTTGGCGCCGTAGCGGCGGATGGCGTCGAGAACAGGCGAGGTCGTAATCATCGAGGGGTAGTGCAGTTTTTGAACGGGTTGTATTGCGTATTTCGTATTGCGTAATCAGGGATGTTCAATTGGACGATACGCAATACGGAATACGAACTACTCCCAGAAGTCGTCACTCAAATAACGCGTTCCGGTGTCGCAGAGGAGGGTGACAACGGTTCCAGTGTCCAGGGAGCGCGCCAGGTCGAGCGCCGCGGCCACGTTGGCGCCGGCCGAAGGCCCCACGAGCAGTCCTTCCTCGCGGGCGAGACGACGCGTCATGGCATATCCCCTCTCGGTGGAGCACGTCCGGTGGGCGTCGGCCAAGTCCGGGTCGTAGAGGCCGGGGACGAGGGCCGTCTCCATGTGCTTCAGGCCTTCGAGGCCATGCAGTGCCGTTTCCGGTTCTACGGCTACGCACTGCACCGTTGAATCGTGGGCCTTCAGGCGGCGCGTCACGCCCATGAACGTGCCCGTCGTTCCGAGGCCCGTAACAAAGTGGGTTACGCGGCCGTCGGTCTGATCGAGAATCTCGGTTCCGGTGCCCTCGTAGTGGGCCCGCCAATTGGCATCGTTGTTATACTGATCGGGATAAAAGTACCGCTCCGGGTGCGCCTCCACGATCTCCTTCACGCGACGCTGGGCTCCGTCGGTGCCCGCCATCGGATCGGTCAGCAGGAGTTCGGCGCCGTAGGCCCGCAGCACCTTCTTCCGTTCGGCGGACGCGTTTTCAGGAAGAGCGAGCGTCACGTCCAGGTCCTTCGCCGCGCCGATCAGGGCGTAGGCGATGCCCGTGTTGCCGCTCGTTGCGTCGATGAGGCGCTGGTCCGGACGAAAGGCGCCGGACTCCAGGCCCTCCTCAATCATTCGAAGTGCGGGCCGGTCTTTGACGGACCCGCCCGGATTGAGATGTTCGGCCTTCGCGTAAACGGTTACGGTTTCTGGCAGGTCAGCGGCCACGTGATCGAGCCGCAGAAGGGGCGTTTGGCCGATCGTGTCGACCAGGACTGATGGGGCCGCCCGAACAGGGGCAGCCGAGGAGGGGGACGAACCGGCGGGGAGAACGGTACTCATTGGGCAGAAGCGTCGGGAAGGACCAAAAGAAAAGCCTCTCGCGGCGGGACCGGAGAGGCTACAGTGCTCAGCAGAATGTCGGGCACAATTCGCTACCCGTTCTCAGGGGCAGGGAAGGGGGCACCGACCAGACGCAGCCTCTCTAAGCCGACCAGACAGCAACAACAGCAACATCCGAACGCGTCCGGGGTCACCGTCATCCAAGCCGCAATGGGAGAGGCAATCGCCTGCATGAGGTTTGTGAGGAACGAGTAGGAGGCCAGTTTTGAAGAGCAAATTTGATACATAAGCCTATCCAAGAACGTTCCGGGCCCATCCGGTGCCCGCCGTCATCGTCACATTCTTGAAGGCGTCGTGACCTCGGAAACGAAAATGCGGGAGAGTCATGCACCCGAAGCGACCTCTGCGTTGGCGACCCCCCGGTCTCGTCGGGGAACAAGGGGGAATAAAATCCCAAGAGGGCCTGCTCGTCGAACCAAAATCGTTTCGTCAGGTAATATTTTCTTCCGTCAACGTTCGTTGAGTTGTTTCAGCGCCGCGACGTCGTTTCTTTTGATTTGTCCTCTGTGTTCCATGTCCGATGCTTCCTCTCCGCCGGACGCGTCCCGTGACGAGACCGGCTGGACGGCCTGGACCAAACGCCTGATTGCTCTCGGGGGGATCGGGCTCGTGATCGTTGGCCTGGCCCTTCCGAAGATCAACGACTCCGACGACGCGGGCGGCGGTGGCGGGTCGGATGAGGTCCCGATGCGGGTCGATGCCACGACGCTCCAGCCCGGTACCGTCACCGAGCAGATCCGCACGACCGGCACGCTACGGGCCGACGAGTCGGTGGAGCTCACTAGTGAGGCCTCGGGCAAGATTACCGACATTCGGTTCGAGGAGGGGGCACAGGTGCAGAAGGGCGAACTGCTCGTCCAGATCAACGACGCGGAGT
>CAYRPX010000394.1:0-2628 GCA_964426195.1 uncultured Salinivenus sp. | reverse complement strand
GTAAAACGCAAGGCGCGATGGCGGACTCGAACGCTCCACTTGCAGAATCGAGCCCCACGGCTAACCAGATCCTGGACGTAGCCGAGACCCTCATTCAGCGACGCGGATACAATGCCGTTAGCTACGGAGACCTCGCCGCGGAACTCGATCTCACGACCGCCGCCATTCACTACCACTTTCCCTCGAAAGCCGATCTGGGCCAAGCAGTTGTTGCCCGCTACCGCCGCGCGAACGCCGACGAACGGGCAGGCATTCGCGCTCGCACCGACACGGTCCAGGCCCGACTTGAACAGTACGTGGAGCTCTACGCCGACGTGCTTACAGACGGGGGGCTTTGTCTCTGTGGGGTGCTTGCCGCCGACGCGGCGACCCTCCCCGCCGAAGTCCATCGCGAGGTACAAGCGTTTTTTGACGACCAGACGGACTGGCTAACCTCTGTCCTCGCAGAAGGGGCCGACGTGACGGACCGCCTGGAGGGCTGCAAGTCGGCACGGCAGGCTGCGGAGTTGTTCCTGGCGGCTGTGGAGGGAGCAATGCTTGTCCACCGCACCCCCCGGAAAGAACTCAACGCGTACCGGGCGTCCCTCGGGTGCCTTATCGACACCATTGCACCCTGAGCGAAGCAACGAGAGCTCCGCCAGTGGGCCCCGGTCCGAGGACTCTCCCAACGGAATCCAGTTCTCCACTGTAACGCTTCCCGATTCTTACTAACTGATAAGTAGAATTTTCAGAGGGATATACCCTTTATGCTGGACCGACCTCAGGAGAAGGGGTCGGCGTGAACTCGTTTTCAAACTCTTTCATACACTCGACTCTTCCCTTTATGGCTACGAACACCGTCAACGATACCACCGCCGCTGAACAGGTACACGACAAGGCCGAAGAGGCCCTCGGCTTCGTGCCGAATCTCATCACTGAGATGACGAAGGAAAATCCCGCCGTCGGGGACACCTACCTGACCGCGCAGGGCCTCCTGCAAGAAGGCGGAGTGCTCTCTGCGGCCGAGCAGCAGACCGTCATCCTTGCCGTCTCCAGTTACAACGACTGCCACTACTGCACCAAGGCCCACGCCGTGGCCGGGCAGCAGGCCGGGCTCGACGCGGAGACCGTCGAGGCGATCAACGCCGGCGGCCTGCCGGACGACGACCGCCTGCGCTCGCTGACACAGGTCACCCGCCGCATCCTCGGCAAGCGCGGCTGGCTCTCCGACGCCGACGAAGCCGAGTTCGCCGACCTCGGATTGGAGCGTCCGGAGCTCTATGAAATCATCGGCATCGTGGCCATCAAGACAATGAGCAACTACGTGAACCACATTGCCGGAACGGAGGTCGACGAGCCGTTCCAGCAGTGAGCCTTCTGCTCGCTACCGTCACTGGAAGAAGCGCCGGTCGTCCTCTCCGGGCGATCGGCGCTTTTTTGTTGGCGTTGCTCAGCGATCCGCCCCTTCTCCTTCCACGTCGCCCGGCGACGTTCGCCGCCGCCCTGGACGCGCATTCATTGCAAAGCTGATCCTCGATCCCGATATTGCGGACGAATGACGATCCGCTTCCTCTCAACCGGCGGAAGGGCAGCCATGAGGAAACGTCTGAGCGTTTCTCTGGTCGCAGTCCTGGTGATTGGGGGGTGCTGCTCGCCTCCCCTCTTCGGCCAAGAACGCCCCGCCTACCTCCCCGCATCTCTGACTGAACCTTTCGAGACGTATACGAACGAATCGTCCCAGCGGGCCTTCGCCCTGGGACGCAACGGAGCCTGGGGCACGGCCTACGGGCGCTCGTCCCTTCAGGCAGCCCGGGAGGCGGCCCTCGCCAACTGCCGCGCATACGCGGATCAGTGCGTCGTCATCGCAGAAAACGACGAGATTGTCCGTCCCGAACCGCCCTTCCCAGCTCCCTCCACCCAGAACGCCGTCCGTGCATCTCCGGAGGGCTTCTCCGACCGAACGGTCTTTTTCATGACCCTGGCCGCACTCGGGATCCTGGGGGTGGGGACGTTCGTGTCCGAGAAATATCCCCTGTACCTGTTTGAAACGTTCCTCTCCGACGTTTTCAGCCTCCGAATGAACTATGCCCTCATCCTGTTCGGGTTTTTCTACTTCCTGCTCATGATGCCGCTCTTCGGTCGGCTTGCGGAACGGAACTTTTCAAATCTACTCAACTGGATTGTCTTCGCATTGCCCATCCTGCTCTACGGGCTGAGCGTGCTGTACCTGTACCGGAAAGGCAAGCTCTCCGACCGGTTCGAGCTGAAGTAGGCATCCGGGGCCGTCACGCTCTGCTCGCGATGCCTCTTCTCTCCCCGGGCGAGGGGTGCGGCCTGAACAACTCGGGCTCCGGAGAGTCCCTGCCGAGCGGTGCCGGTCATCCGGCCCACAGACCCGCGACGACGAACGCAACGGCCGCCAGGCCCGCCTGCACGAGCGCATAGGGGAGCTGCGTGTTGACGTGGTCCACGTGCTCACAGGCCGAGGCCATTGACGAGATGATGCTCGTGTCGGAGAGGGGGGAGGTGTGGTCGCCGAAGATGCCGCCGGACAGCACGGCCCCCAGCATCAGCGACGACGGCAGCGCGATCTCCACGGCCAGCGGCATCACCACGGGAATGAGGATGGCGAAGGCCGTCCACGAGGAG
>CAYRPX010000393.1:0-2652 GCA_964426195.1 uncultured Salinivenus sp. | reverse complement strand
CCGGGCCGCACCATCCAGCGGAGGTACATGTTGAGCCGCTTGCAGGCACTGCCGGACTCGGGGCGGGCCAGGTGTTTGCGGAGGCGTTCGGGCGTATCCTCATTGATCGTGAGAAGGGTCGTGCTCACGCCCTGGAGCATTCCCGCCACAGGAGAGCCCTCTGTTTCGTGGGGACGATGCGCTTCGAAGAGTCGTTCTACGGTTTCGTACCGATCAAGCGCTGTGCCCAAATTAGCGGTCAGCCAGATTGCGTCCGTGGGCTGGAACGTGCGATGGACGAACCCCTCGAGCGCGGCGGCGTCTTGTCCCAGGTCGAAGGTCCGCACGAAGCGGTAGGGAGCATGGTCCATGCGCTCGCACAGCTCTTCGAGCTTGCGCAGCATCACGTCGCGCCGCCCCCACGCCAGCAGGGCCGCGTAGAGCCCGATGACCGCCTGGTCGCGGGGGTCGTCGAAAGCGTGCGGAATGGAGATGGGGTCCTCGTCGATGAAGGCGGGACGCTCATGCCGGTCGACGAGGGTGTCAAGGTACTCACAGAGGTCGTCGAGAGAAGCCACAGAAACCGCGACTCAAGCCTTGTTCAGGAACACGCGGAATACGGACGCAAAATCCGTTGGGACGTTCCCGTTCGCTACGCTACGCGTGCAGAACGGCTAGGCGTCGTCCTCCGACTCATCTCCGTCCTTCTCACGCAGACGGTTGAGGGCATATGCTGCTCCTGCCGCTGCGAGCCACTCAGCACCCCCGAGGGGAACCTGGTCCGGACGATCCGGTGTGCCCGGTGTCGAACTGGTACTGGCCCCTCGCTCCGAGGCCGTCGTGGCCTCGCCGGACGGCTCGTTGTCCGTGTCCTCCGAGCGCGAACGGGAGGCCTCGCGGCTATCCTGCCGGTCGTCCCACCCGAGCTCGTTGCTCAGCGCGCGGCTTCGACTCGCCAACGCCCGGGCTTCCGACCGCCACTGTGGTGTGCCCCCACTGGTCGCCGATCCTCCGACCGACCTTCCATTCATGTCCGGCGCCGAAAACGCAGTCTCTGGTGTTCCCCCAATCGAACCGCTCTCGCCCGGACTGCCTGCGTCCACAATGGCTGCGCCGCTCGGCGGCCCACCGCCCGACGGCACCGCTGGAGCGCCAAGTCGCGCGTGATCAAAATCGGGATTGATGTGGTAGGTGCCCTGTGGCGCCGGTGTACCCGAAGAGACAGCCAGACCGCCTGATCCGGCCCACGCTGGTACGCCTCCCCCGACAGGGACCGATCCGTCCCCGGGCGCGAGCATTCGTCGGCTTGCCGGAGTGCACTGCGGCGCCGGGCTTCGAGAAGGAGCCTGAGTCAGCGTCTCTGCCAACTGAATCTGGCTCTGGTCCGGGAGGGGGTTGTCGATTGTCGTCACGAGATAGACCCCGGCCGCAACCATTCCGAGGCTGCCGAGCAGAACAAGGACCGCGTGAAGCAGGCTGTAGTCCGGGCCGTACGGCGAGCGATTTGTCATTGGGAAGGCTGAAGCGGTCGCGAAAAGAACTGAAAAGGAGGCCTGCAATACGAGATCATTCCCGGTAGAGGGTGTCTATTCTCCATCCGACTCGCTTTCCCGTAGCCGGTTAAGGGCATACGCCGCGCCCGCCGCCGCGAGCCACTCGGCGCCGCCGAGGGGAGCCTGAGGGGGATTCTTTGGCATGTTCGGCCCATCATGCGTCTGTGCCGGTCCGCCTGATGGATTCGCGCCGCTCGGCAGCCGCCCAAGCGACGACGGCGGGTCGGACGGGCGCGCGGTCGACGGTAGTCCCGTACCCGGGGCCTCGGACATCGAACGATCGGCTCCTCTTCTCTGCACCGTCGATCCGGCACCGTGCTGAGATGGCACCGAACGCACCGACGGAGCGGTGCGCCCTCGGTCCTGGGCCGCCGCGGGCTCGCCGGCGACCAGCAGCAGACCAATCGATCCGAGAACGATGGCTACCGCAAGAATGTCCTTCTCCACGTGGGTGTGTGAGTTAATCATGGGAGCGTGTGGGCTGCTGAGGAGGACGTAAGAAGCAGCTTTATTCTCGCCTGGACCGTGCCGGACTACCGGACCACGGTGACGCGACGGGTTTTCTGAAACTGCTCGCCGTCGGCCCGCAGGAGGTACACCCCGCTGGAGAGCCCGCCCGCATCCACCCTAAGCGTGTGGGTACGGCCTGCAGCCATCGGCCCATCGTGCACGGTGCGCACCCGCCGCCCGAGCACGTCGTAGAGAGCAACGTTCACCTCCTGCTTCATCCGTACGCGAAGCGACGCCATAGCGCGGGTGCGAACCGGATTCGGGGCCACCGTCATCGTCGCGGCCTCCGCAAGACGCACCTGCACGGCTACCGTGTCGCTGCGAGTCGCCGACCCATCCACGTCCACCTGCCGCAGGCGGAAGACGTGCCGGCCCGGGTCGAGCGGATCGGTGCGGAAGCGGTACTGCTGCGGCGCATCGGTGGTGCCGTGCCCCTCGACGAACCCGGTCGACGCAAAGCTCTCAGCCTCCGACCCGCGGTGCTCCACGTGAAAGCCAGCGTTGTTTGTCTCACTGGCGGTGGTCCACGTGAGACGGACCGTCTCGCCAGCGACGGTGGCCTCAAAACCGGCAAGCTCTACCGGAATGGGATTCGGCTGCACGGTGAGCG
>CAYRPX010000392.1:0-2662 GCA_964426195.1 uncultured Salinivenus sp. | reverse complement strand
GGAAGCCACCGACGACATCCGAAACCTGATGATTATTTCCGCCGCTCTAATTGAGGGTGTGGCCCTGTTTGCCCTGATCATCTGCCTGCTTCTCGCCGTTACGATCTTTCTGTAAACGGCAAGACGAGCCGCTGGCGTTGCCCGGCGGCGGCGTGTGATCCCTTCTCGTGCTAAAGCCTGCTTTTGCCCATGACTGCTCTGCTCGCTCAGAGCCTCGTTACTCCCTCACTGGGACTCATCGTCTGGAAGACCGTTGCGTTTCTGCTCTTCTTGGCGCTGCTCTACTGGTTTGGCTGGGAGCCCATTACGAACGCCCTGGAAGAGCGCGAAGAGGAAATTGAAAGCTCCATCGAACGGGCCGAAGAAGCGCTTGCCGAGGCTCGGGAGATCCAGGCCGAGAACAAAGAAACCCGCCGCAACGCCGAACAAAGGGCCCAGAAAATTCTCCGCGAGGCCCGCGAGTCGGCCGAAGAACTGCGTGAGGAAGAAGAGGCCAAGACGCGACAGCGCATTCAGCAGATGAAAGAGCAGGCTCAGGCCGAAATTGAACGCGAAAAGCAGGCTGCACTCCAGGAACTTCGCGACGAGGTGGCCGATCTCGCGGTCCAGGCCGCTCAGAAAATTATCGAGAAGGACCTGGACGCCGACCGTCACCGCCAGCTCGTCACCGAGGCTCTTGACGACCTCCCGACGAACTAATCCGTCGGGACGTCGACTCGCGTGTCGATTCCGTGAGCCGGTCGACGAACAGTTTGGTGGAATGCGACGACTTCGGGGCAGACCGCCGATCAGGACTGAGAGACGGCTGCCCACGGTACGTTGTCCAGTCGGTTTCTTATATGACGGTACGGATTCCGTGGACCTCAACTTACAGACTTGAATTCTACCGAACGTCGACCGTTAGAACGTTCCAACGTGCAGACGTTCAACGTTCCAATCCTCTACCCGTATGAGCCAGCGCACGGTTACTCGGCGATACGCCACCGCGCTCTACGAAGAAGCCCGCGAGGCTGGAGTGCTGGAGGCTGTCGACGACGACGTCCTTCAGCTCCGGCGCAGTCTCGAGTCGAACCGCGAGCTGTCGCGCTTCTTTGAGAGTCCCGTGATTCCACAGGAAAAGAAGGACACGATCGTCCAAGAACTCTTGGAGGATCGGATGAAGGGGCTCACCGTGCGGTTCCTTCGGCTCCTGATTCGGAAAGATCGGGAAACCCTGACGAAGGCGATCCTCGACCAGTATCAGTCCCTGCGCGACGAGCAGCGTGGCATTGTGGACGCGAGGGTCACCGTGGCGCATCCGCTGACCGACGAGGATCGGGAGGCTCTGATAGAGGCCCTCGAAGAGAAGACGGGAAAGGAAGTTCGGCTGCACCTTGACGAAGATCCGGATCTGGTCGGTGGGATCGTGATCCGGATTGGGGACCAGGTTTTCGACGGAAGCGTGCGCAGTCAGCTGAATGCACTCCGTGACCGCCTGCGTGAGGCGACGCTTTCGGTTGAGTCTAATGGCCAAGCTTCCTAGTCAGTATTCGCAGTCCCGCTCGCTCTCGATGATTTGCTTATTCGACGCTGCACCAACCTATGTCCAACGGTAGCATCCGCCCCGACGAAGTAACCGACATTCTCCGCCGTGAACTCGGCAATTTTGAGACCAAGGCAGAGGAGTACGAGGCCGGAACCGTGTTGCAGGCCGGCGACGGCATCGCGACCCTCTACGGCATGAGCAACGCGCAGGCCAGTGAGCTCGTGGAGTTTCCCGAGCAGAATGTAGAAGGGATGGTCCTCAATCTGGAGGAAGATAGCGTCGGGGTCGTTCTCTTCGGCGACGTCGATGCCGTGAGTGAAGGAGACGAGGCCCGTCGTACGGGCCGCATCGCGTCGGTCGGGGTGAACGAAAACATGCTCGGTCGCGTCATCGACCCTCTCGGTCGTCCCCTCGATGGGCAAGGCCCGATCGAAGGCGAGAAGACGGTTCTGCCGCTAGAGCGAAAGGCTCCCGGCGTCATTTATCGGGAGCCCGTGGAGGATCCCCTCCAGACGGGCATCAAAGCCATCGATTCGATGATTCCGATCGGGCGGGGCCAGCGGGAGCTTGTGATTGGCGACCGGCAGACTGGGAAGACGGCGGTCCTTACCGACACGATCATCAACCAGCGGAAGACCCATCAGGAGGACACCGAGAGCGGAGATCCGGTGTACTGCGTCTACGTGGCTGTGGGGCAGAAAGACTCTACCGTGGCTCAGGTTCAGCGCGATCTTGAGCGCAACGGGGCCATGGAGCACACGGTTATTATCAACGCCTCCGCCGCTATGCCCACACCGCTGCAGTATATTGCCCCGTTTGCTGGGGCCTGCATCGGGGAGTACTTCCGCGACACCGGCCGCGATTCGCTCGTTTGCTTCGACGACCTGTCCAAGCAGGCCGTGGCCTACCGCGAGCTCTCGCTCTTGCTCCGCCGTCCGCCGGGACGCGAAGCCTATCCGGGGGACATCTTTTACCTCCATAGCCGCCTCCTGGAGCGTGCCGCCAAGATTATCAACGAGGACAGCGTGGCGGCACAGATGAACAATCTGCCGGAGGCCCTCGAGGATCAGGTGCAGGGAGGAGGATCGCTCACGGCCCTGCCGGTCATCGAGACGCAGGCCGGGGACGTGTCGGCCT
>CAYRPX010000391.1:0-2669 GCA_964426195.1 uncultured Salinivenus sp. | reverse complement strand
GACCTGTAGTCTGCATGGACGAGATGTCGCGCCAACTGCTGGGGCACGACCGCGATCCGATCGAGGTAAAGCCGGGCACGCCCTGCCGCCATGATCACCACTACGAGCGGAACGGGACGGTGAACCTACCTGCGTTCTTCGAGCCGCTGGCGACCCATCGCGTGGTACTTACCCGTGATCGGCGCACGATGATCGACTGGGCAGAGTGCGTCCGGATCGTTTTGGATGAGTACTATCCAGAGGCCCAAACGGTTGTGCTGGTGATGGATAATCTGAACACGCATGGTGTGCCCAGCCTGTACGAGGCCTTTGCGCCTGCCGAAGCGCGGCCTTTGGCGAGGCGCTTGGAAATTCACTACACGCCGGAGCACGGCAGTTGCTTAAACATGGCGGAGATCGAGCAATCCGTGATGGCACGGCTGGCCCTCAGTCGCCGCATTCCCGATCGGGAGGCAATGCAATCCCGGACGACCGCTTGGCAAGAGGAGCGCAACGCCGCGGAAGCCACCGTCGATTGGCAATTCACGAACGAAGATGCCCGAATCAAACTCCACCGCCTTTACCCCAACATTGACGACTGACACTGCACTACGCATTATGCCGAATCGATTCACATAACAACGTTATGACGACCGACCTGCATGTGTCCACACCATACAGGTTTCTGCTGTGCCCATCAAACCAAACACATTGCGGCTCTCGCGTTGTCTCCCCCCATGCCGAACTCGTCGTTCGCCTCGAACGGCTCGTCCTCATTCTCAGGTTGCGTCCAGGCCGTCTGTCGCCGGAAGGAAAACGCCTACCGAAAGGAACCATCTTGACTGTTTCAAAAACCACCGTCGCTCTTATGAGGAATGGTGCACATAACTCCGGCCTTCGCAGTGAACGGGAGAGCCCAGTGCCCTCGTCGAGACTTCCGACCGGAGCCATAAAAAACTCAGTAGACTCAAAACCATCTCCGTCCGCTCCTGGCGGCTCAGGTGCCGGTGACTCCGGCGAAAACTGTGCTCTGACAAATACAGATACAGGTGACGCTTTGCCAGTCCCCGGAACGTGCGCAGCCGGGGCTTGAAAACCGATCACTCGCTCTCGGCGGTGTTGCAGCAGGTACCCTCTTCGCTAACGTAGCGCTCGCTGCATTTGACCTGTCGATGATCGTAGACCTCATCCCAAAGCCGGTAGCCGCTCCACGCGAGAGGTGTCAACCGTGGCGCCTTCCTCCACCTGAGACAGGGACGAAGAAAGGAGGCTCTTCTTTCCTGCCGTGCGGCGCAGCTTAAAAACGCGAGGCCCGGTCTCTCCCCGCTCTACCCAGGAGACGACCATCGGGCGATCGGTCTCGTAGCTGCCCCGTCCCCGTGCGGAAAGCCCCCGTTCAGCTGTCGCTTCGAGGGCCTCACGACCATTTTCCTGTTCGCTCATCTCCCGGCCCTGTTGTCCTCCCTTCACGCATGCGTCGTCGGCCTCCACTTTCCCGGTAAGGGGCCCAAGCCACTTCTCACGTCGGTCGTAGATCGCCTCCTTGACCTTGTGAGACATGCCCAAGACCGTCTTATAGGTCAGGTCCAGATCCTTGGAAATGTCGTTGATCGAGCGCTTCTTGTCCATCTCCCGGATGAGGTAGACCCAGCGGGAGAGGCTCACGTTCGAGGCTTCCAAGAACGTGTCGGTCGTGTCGGTAAACCATCGCCCACACTCCCGGCAACAGTAGCGGTGAAAGCAGTTGCGATGGTTTTTCTGGCGCGTTTGAACGTTCGGCGAGCCGCAGTCTGGACACTCAAGGCCGTCGGGCCATCGGAGTTGGCACCAAGTCTCAGCACAATCGGCCTCGTTGAGCAAAAACGACTCCTTGCTCAAGCCATAGCACGTTTGGCACTAAGTTGGGAGTTCAGCCTCGTAAAACGTGGCGATTCTCCCCTGTGCCTGTTTCTATACAAGAGCGAAGGGATGTCGCCAAGAGGGGAGGGCCAAGATCTTCTCGACAGAGGTTGAGGTTCCATATCGGGAAATTCGTCCCGGTGAGAAGGAGACAAAGACATGCTGGCTCGTCAAAGTCGAAGTAGAAGGAAAGAAAGCCCCTTGGTACCTGCTGACAGATCTGCCAGTAGAGGATGAAGAGGCGACCCTAGAGGTTTTCCGGATGTATAGACAGCGATGGTCGGTTGAGGAGAGCTTTCGGTCTGTCAAGCAGACCCTGGGAATCGAGGAGGTTCAGCTTCTTGCCCTGGAAGAAGTTCGGGGGTTGGTCAGCATGGGATGGATTGCAGCCAGCTACTTGTACGAACTTGGCGTCGGGTGGGAAGAGCCGGAGGTGCGCCTCCTTGCGAAGCTGGGCGGCTGGGAGCCACGCTCGGACCGTCTCCCAGGGAAGGAAACGCTGAGCGGGGGTTATCTCGGTTGCTCGAAGCATTGGCGGTAAATCGAGTCCTGGGGACTCATCGTAAGGAGCGCGGACGGCTCCCCCCTCGGATCGAAGCCCTTCTGATGTGGGATTGTGAGATTGTCCGCAGGACAACAACACCGTTTAGAGTTCGTGGAAGCCGACCGGTCGATGCTCCCTCGCATTTTGCTTCCCGTCCCATGGCCCAACCGCTCCGCGTAGACCTCTCGGAAGAGCAGAGAAACGAGTTGATCGATGTTCGCGACCATCACGACAAGCCCTACATGCG
>CAYRPX010000390.1:0-2682 GCA_964426195.1 uncultured Salinivenus sp. | reverse complement strand
CGTCGCCAACTGGCGCTGGCAGGGCGTGCCCTTCTACCTGCGCACCGGCAAGCGGCTGCCGCAAAAGCTGACGCAAATCGCCGTGCGGTTTCAGGGAGCCCCCATCTCGCTGTTCCAGTCAGACGGTGCCCCCGGTGTGCCGCGGGATGCGGACTGTGAGGCCCCGCCCAACGAACTCCTCATTACGCTACAGCCGGACGAGGGGTTCGACCTGCGCTTCGAGGTGAAGGCCCCCGGCGAAAACGAAAATGGCACGATGAATCTGGAGACGCAACACCTGAGCTTCTCGTACCAGGACGCTTTCGGCCCGGTGCCCGACGCCTACGAGACCCTCATCCGCGACATCATCGTCGGGGATCCCACGCTTTTTGTCCGGGCCGACGAGGTGGAAGCGTCCTGGCAGCTCTACGCGCCCCTTCTGGAGACCAGCCTTCCGGTGCACCCCTACGAGGCCGGCACCTGGGGCCCCGATGCCGTGGGCCGTATGCTTTCAAATTGGACCTCGGGAGGCCGGGCGACTCCAGCGGCAGAGTCCGGATGATTTTATACTGTGTGCAGACGTTCCCTGTGAACCTTTTCCGTAGTGGAATCTGGCCTCTTCCGCCAGTTTTGAAATCAAGACGCGGACGTAGGGACGACCCGTGCTGATGCAGTATGGCCTCGTTTCATTCGGTCCTGGGTTGTCCCTACGGGTACGGGATGGGACAACTGCACAAGGACGCTTCACATTTGGTCGTAGGAGCGTGTGGAGTCCTCGCCTCCCCTTCGTCTGAACAACTCGTTTCGCGATGCCAGAGCCCCCCGATCCCGACGTAACAGTCCACCGATTTCCGGACCTGGAGGCCCTGAGTCGGGCTGCGGCGCAGGACCTCCGAGCCGACATCGAAACCGCGTTGCGCGGCCAGGAGGTGTATGCACTTGGCCTTGCGGGGGGCAGCACTCCCGAACGGTTGTACGAATTGCTGGCGATGGAGGGGGCCCTTCCCTGGGAGCAGATCCACCTATTCTGGGGCGACGAGCGGTACGTGTCCCACGACCATGTGGAGAGCAACGTCCGTCTTGTCCGGCGCACGCTCGTCGACGAAGTGTCGATCCCCGAGTCCAACGTCCACCCCATCCCGACACAGGGGGAGAGCCCGAAGGTAGACGCCATCGCGTACGAAGACACTCTCCGGCGACACTTCAACGGCCGAACGGTCACGTTCGACACGGTCCTCCTCGGCCTGGGGAGCGATGGCCATACGGCCTCGATCTTTCCCGAAACGCTGGTCGAAGACACGGAGGATGAGGACCGGTGGGTCCGCGTCGTTACCGCTCCTCCTCGACACGCAGTGGCGACCCGTCTTACGTGCACCCTGTCCGTCTTGAACGGCGCCCGACGCGCCCTCTTCCTCGTGTCGGGCAAGCGCAAGCGAGACGCACTTCGTGGCGTCCTGGACCGCAAAGATTCCGCGCTGCCCGCGACCCACGTGCAGCCTGAAGGGGAATGTCTCTGGTATGTCGACCGGGCGGCGCGGCCCGCGGATGCCGACGATAACGCTTGACCGAAGACGGACAGAAATGCATCGTAGAGGCGCCACGCCGAGATGCCTGTACACGTTCATATTTCCACAAATCACCACCAACCATGCCTGATTCCACCTACGACATCATCGTCATCGGTGCCGGTCAGGGCGGCGGTCCCCTTGCGGGTACCCTCGCCGAAAACGGCCACTCTGCGGCTCTCATCGAACGCAAGCACGTGGGCGGCACGTGCGTCAATGAGGGCTGTACGCCTACCAAAACCATGATTGCCAGCGCCCGGGTGGCCCACCTCGCCCGCCGCGCGGAGGACTACGGCGTCGACACCGGCGACGTGACCGTCGACCTGGAAACCGTGCGGCAGCGCAAGCGCGACATCGTGGAGTCCTTCCGCGCCGGCAGTCGCAGCAGCGTTGAGGAGAAAGACAATCTCGACCTGATTGAAGGCGACGCCCACTTTGTCGACACACAGACCGTCGAGGTGGCCTTCAACAATGGGGAAAATCGCACCCTTACGGCGGACCGAATTGCGATCAACACGGGCACGCGTCCCGTCATTCCCCCCATCGACGGACTCGACGAGATCGACTATTTGACCTCCACCTCGATCATGGAGCTGGGGACGGTGCCCGACCACCTCCTCGTTCTGGGCGGCGGCTACATCGGGCTCGAATTCGGGCAGATGTTTCGGCGGTTCGGGGCCGAGGTGACCATCATCGACCGCGGTCCCCACATCCTCGGCCGTGAAGATGCTGACGTGGCCGAGGCGCTCCAGGACGTCCTGCGCGAGGACGGCATCCGCATCCTCAATGAGACCTCCATGACGGCCGCTGAGAGCGCGGACGGTACGATTACCGCGCACCTGGAGGGCGACGACGCACCGGCGCAGGTGGAGGGCGACGAACTGCTGGTCGCCGTGGGTCGACGCCCCAATACCGACGATTTGAACCTGGACGCGGCGGGCGTCGAGACCACCGAGCGCGGCTACGTGCGGGTCGACGACCGCCTCGCCACGACGCAGGACGGCATCTACGCCATCGGCGACGTGACCGGCGGCCCCGCCTTCACGCACGTCTCCTACGACGACTACCGCGTCCTCTGCGACCACTGGCTCCACGACGGCGACCGCACCACCGACGACCGGCTCATTTCCTACACCCT
>CAYRPX010000389.1:0-2691 GCA_964426195.1 uncultured Salinivenus sp. | reverse complement strand
GACCGACGAGGCCCGTAGCAGCCTACAGGAAAACGTCGACGTTCTTTCCCAGTGCCCCAATCTCGACGTCCAGATCACCGGCTTCGCCGCCCCCGGAGAGCGCAATGTTCAGGCGCTTTCCGAAGACCGGGCCGAGGCCGTGGCGGACTTCTACCAAAACAATGGGATCTCTGGCAGCCGGACCATGACCGGTGGCGAGGGCCAGGTCGAAGACATGACCTCGAAGAAGGGCGCTGCCCGCCAGTTCCGACGCGCCGACTCGATTCCGCAACGCTAAGACGAAGGCATCTAGATCGACCGGTGTCCATTTTTCTTGTCCAAGGGCGGATCCCTGATCAGGGGTCCGCCCTTTTTCTATGCCTCCGCCGAACGCCCTTTTTCTCGGATCTGGGCGCTGGGACCTCTCCCACAAGAAAACACCGTCAGGAACGAGAGCGCATCTCTTTCGGCCTCAGGGATTGATCGGTCCGTTCTTGAGGAACCACCGTCCAGATCCAAACGAGTCCACACGCCACCTGGAGGGAGGCAAAGACCTGCACGGCCCCAGCCAAACCCAACCAGCCCGCTTCTAGCAACGCGCTTCCTGCAAAGATTGAAACCGACTCGGCGCTCATCACCAGGAGCCAGTCTGTCGAGAACACGCGGCCTCGGTACCGATCCGTAGTCCGCTTCTGCAGGATGACGGTGCTCAGCACCCAGTTGCCTCCGCTGGCGGCGTGCCCGGCCCCCACGAGCAGGCAGAGGAGGACGATGATTCCGGGGGAAGTCCCCCAGGGCGTAAGAGCCACCCCAAGGTAACAGACCCCGCAGAAGGCAATCGCACCACCGATTACAAGGGGCCAGTGTCGACGGTCGGTGAAGAGAGCGCGCACGACAATTGGCCCGACGCCCGTGCCAAGCCCTCGTGCCATGTAGAGGATCCCAATGCCTGCAGCCAGGGCCGTCGGCGCAACGCGTTCCCCAAGCAGGGCAAGCATGTACACAAGCGCCCCCCCGCCCAGCGCCCACGTGGCCTTCGCGAACGCAAAGCGTCCAATGCGAGGATGGGCGCGAAGATGCTGCCACCCGTCAACGATTTCCTGAACGGCGGAATGCACGAGGGAGGTGTCTGCCCGCTCAGTGTCCTGCGGAATGGTGGTCCTGAAAATGAAGACTGCCGAGACAAGGTACGTACCACTGTCGATCCAGAAGACCGCGTCGATTCCTAACATTTCCACCGCGAGCCCCCCGAGGGCGGCCCCCACGGCAAGCATGGTCGACCAAGTGGCCGACATGAGAGCGTTGGCCGTCAGAAGTTCGGAGGGCGTCGTGATGTTGGGAAGGGCCGCACTCTTGGCCGGATTGAAAACAGCGCCGGCCACCACCTGCACCGTGAGAAGCGCGTAGAGCCAGGGGACATCCGCCGGCTGCTCAATGAAAAGAAAGCCCAGCACAACGACGGCCCGGAGGAGGTCCATCCCAATCAGGAGCCTCCGCCGATTGAAGCGGTCGACGAGAACTCCAGCGATCGGGGCTGACAGGGCCCAGGGAAGCATCTTGGTCAGGAAGACGGCCCCCAAGGCGAAGGGCGAGCCCGTCAACTCGGTGACGAGGACATAGAGGGCGATTGTATTGAACCAGTCGCCCAACAGCGAGATGACGGTCCCGGCCCAAAGCCGGCGGAAGTCACGGTTGCCGACGACGAGGGGCCAGTAGCCGGCCTGTTCCTCAACGTCGACGTCGTGGGCGGTGTGGGGGGTAGGCATAACAGTGGCGTTTCATCCCCCCCTGTGCCCGTGAAGCTTCAAAAAGCGGATCTCCCCCTGGCGCGAACACGCCTCGTGGCCCTCCCCGATCAATACGAGATGTCGTCAATGTGCTTCTCCCCGAGACGGGTCACTGCTCGGGCCGGAGCAAGGGAAACAGAATCACGTCGCGGATCGACTCTTGTCCGGTCAGGATCATGGCGAGACGGTCGATGCCGATGCCCAGGCCCGCGGCAGGGGGCATACCATACTCCAGGGCACGGATATAATCCTCGTCAATGAGCTCATCCGGATCCACGTCGTCCTCCATCTCCGCGGCCCGCTGGCGCGCCTGTGCCTCGAAGCGCTCGCGCTGATCTTCCGGGTCGTTGAGCTCACTGAAGGCATTAGCAATCTCACGCCCGGCTACGACGAGCTCGAACCGTTCCACGAGCCCCTCCTTCTCCCGGTGCTTCTTGGCGAGGGGGCTCAGCTCGATCGGGTAGTCGGTCACGAACGTGGGCTGGAGGAGCTCCGGCTCTACCGTCTCGCTGAAGACCTCGTCGAGCAGCTCGCCGAGGTCCATGTCGGCCTCGACCTCGTCGAGGTGGAGGTCGTTCGCCGCTACGTCGTAGACGCGCTCCGCATTCTCCTGATAGAGATTGTAGCCCGTCGCCTCCTCGATGGCATCGAAGAAGGAGACGCGCGGCCACTCGCCGCCCAGATCAATCTCGTGGTCCCCAAATTCCACCGTCGGCGTCTCGTGCAGCGCAGTGGTGACGGCGCGGAGGAGAGACTCCGTCATGTCCATCATCCACCGATAGTCCTTGTAGGCTACGTAGCACTCCATCATGGTGAACTCCGGGTTGTGGAACCGGCTGAGGCCCTCGTTCCGGAAGTCCTTGCCGATCTCGTAGACGCCTTCGAGGCCGCCCACGAGGAGCCGCTTCAGGTAGAGCTCGTCCGC
>CAYRPX010000388.1:0-2718 GCA_964426195.1 uncultured Salinivenus sp. | reverse complement strand
GGAGCCATCCACATTGTCACTCGCTACCGAGCAGCCCAAGAAAATGAGAACTAGCAGCCTGTTGCGCATAGATCTGCTCTGTTTGTTGGTTTTCGACCCCGAGGCAGATTGGCCTGCATGCAAAGCTCGGCGTTCTCAAAGCCATGCCAGAGAAGCAGCTCAGAGACTGGAGCCCGGATCAGCCGTTTCTCGTGCCCCTTTCCTTGCAGGAGTGGCTGCCAGAAACCCGTCCGGTGTATTTGATGCTGGACATCTTGGAGGAGCTCGACGTCTCGGCGATCGAGGAGAAATACCGGCAGAAAGACTCGCGCGGAACGCGCCCATACGCGCCGAAGATGATGGTCGGGCTTTTGCCCTGCGGATACAGCGTCGGGATTCGCTCCTCCCGAAAGCTGGAGACGGCGACCTACGAGGACATTCCGTTTCGGGTACTGACGGCAGGAAACCATCCAGACCACACGCGGATCTCGGAGCCAAGCCGCAAGCATCTCGATGAGTTGGAGGATCTGTTCTTGCAGGTCTTCCAGATCTGCCAGCGGATGGGACTGGTCGAGCTGGGCAACGTTGCGTTGGATGGCACGAAGGTGCAGGCCAGCGCCTCAAAGCACAAGGCGATGAGTTACGAGCGAATGCTCGAAGAGGAGGAGCGTCTCAAAGAAGAGATTCAGGAGATGCTCGCGGAGGCGGAGGCCACCGACAGCGAGGAAGACGAGCGGTTCGGTCGGGAAAATCGAGGAGACGAGCTTCCCGAGGAGCTGGAGCGGAAAGAGGAGCGGCTCCAGACGATCCAGCAGGCGAAGGCCGATTTAGAAAAGGAAGCCAAGCGGGGCCGAGCGGAGGAAGTTCAGGCCAAAGCGGAGCGTGCATCTGGGCGAGCCGGGACCCACGAGAGCAAAAAGGAGCGAAAGCGCTCAGAGACGTTGGCGGAGAAGTGGGACAGCGAGGTCGCCCGGCTCAGGCAAGAGGCCGACGAGCAGGCTGGAAAGGAGGTGCTCGAGGCAGAGACGCCGGAGGGCATGCCGACCTGTCGCCCGAGGACTGAGACCGACGGGACGCCGAAGCCAAAAGCCCAGCGGAACTTCACTGATCCGGACAGCCGACCCGTGGAGAAAGGGGGAGAATTTTTGCAGGGGTCGGGCTGCCAGCTTCTTGTCGACGAGGCCCATCAGATCATTGTCGCTCAGGGCCCGGCGAACAACGCCCCGGACAACGGCAACTTCGGCCCGATGGTCGAGAAAGGAACCGACAACGCCGAGGCGTCCCCGGAGGCAGTGCTAGCTGATTCCGGATACTGGAACGAGGATGCTCCCGAGAAGGCCGAAGACCATGGAACCGAGGCCTACATCGCGACCGGGCGCCAGCCGCATGGAAAGAAGACACCGACTCGGTCAGGAACACCTCCGGACGCGGCTACAGCCCAGAAGCAGATGACCCACAAGCTTCGGACCCGGGAGGGACTGGGTCGATATGCCCTGCGCAAGTCGATCGTAGAGCCGGTGGGTGGGCAGATCAAGGAGATCGGTGGGTTCCGCCGATTCGGACTGCGCGGGTATGAGAAAGTGCGTCGCGAGTGGGCCCTGGTCTGCACCGGACACAACCTGAAGAAGCTCATCGGGGCCATGCAAGCTAGCCAGTGCAGCGGAGGGGCGCTCGGGTAGATCGAGGACTGAGGGCTGCCCCTCAACTCGGTTCCGTGTTCACCGGTAGACGACCGCTCCCATTCCGTCGGAAACCTTGTTCTGCTCGTGACTCTGCGCCAATCCAAAACAGGCTGCTAGCTCGCAGGGAGATCTTCGGCGCTGAACTGAGAATAGCTAATCCCCAATCCCATGCTCGGATCCATCACGTCTTCGCATCTGAGCACCTTCCTTCTCGACCTTCTGCTGAAAGGCACAGTCCTTCTGATCCTTGCCCACCTGACGAGTACGCTCTTGCGCCGATGGGCGGCGCCGCCAGCCCTTCGCCGGGCCACCTGGGGGCTGGCATTTGCCACGCTCCTAGCCCTGCCGCTCGGGCAGGCGGTCCTGCCGCAATCCTCCTTTCCCGACACAATCGGCGAGGGAACGCTCCTTACAGAGGAGCCCGCAGAGGAGACGGAAGTTCGTCGCCAAGGCTCGCGTCCCGGAGGTCCGAAGTCCCTCTCGGGAACGGAGGAGGCCTCTTCTGGGGAACGGGCCTCCGCCCCCGCTGAAGCTTCAGGGACGGTCGGGCCGCTGGACGTGGGCTTCGACTCCGACTCAGAACAGGAACGCGCAGGAGAATGGCCGTGGTCGGGATGGACGTGGGGAACGGTCTTCGCAGGAATCTGGGGCACCGGGGCCGCGCTGCTTCTTGTCCGTCTGCTTGTCGGTCTTTTGCGATCCCGGCGCCTCCGCCGACAGGCCCGCACGGCAGACGATCCGAGTTGGGAGAGGCTTCTGAGGGAGGTCCAGGAGCAGCTTGGCTCAACGCGCGATGTCGAGATTCGGCTTCACCAGCGCCCTACGCCGATGGCGCTCGGCCTTCTCCGCCCGGCGATCCTTCTTCCGGAAGCCGCCCAGGAGTGGCCGCATGAACGCCGGAGACTCGTGCTTCTCCACGAGATGGCTCACTTGACGCGCAGGGACCTCCTTCTAGGCCTGGTCGGTCAACTCGGGCGCGCGCTGCACTGGCCCAATCCTCTGACCTGGACGGGATGGAATAGGCTCGTGCGGGCCCGGGAGACCGCCTGCGACGAGG
>CAYRPX010000387.1:0-2731 GCA_964426195.1 uncultured Salinivenus sp. | reverse complement strand
CGATTTACAGCAGTCATTCCGAGCGGAGTCGAGGAATCTCCCTCGGGCTGACAGCCCGTTTCGAGGAGGGTTCTCGACTTCGCTCGAAACGACTTGCCCTGGGGTTTGAGATCGTGTCGACGCTAAACCAACATTGACGCTTGACACTACAGTAGCTTGCGGCTCAAAGTTTTTCAGTGCTAATGACGGAGCTGTTCAACCGCCGGAAACGCTCCGGTGTTTGGAGCGGATGTTTGCCTGAAAGCTGTTGAGATGTTTAACTAAAAACTATTTAGAAAACCGCACAGGGCTTTTTAATATTATGTTTTTACACGAAACGCCGCCTCCGCGTCGCCTAGGAAACCGTCTTTGGTCCACCATCATCCAACCGGTCATGTTCGGATCTGTGGATTCCATCACGAACCGTGATGATCGAGACGATTCGATTAACGTGCCACGGCGCAAAACCGGGAGGTGGCGTATCATTTATAGCGGCACGATTTTTGAATACTAAAAGTTCAGCCCAAAGAGTATTCCGAAAAATGTTTCTGAACTCTCTGCAGCTGCTTCGTCCTGGCCAGTGCTGTTTCAACTTGTTTTTCGCTGATCGTTGTGACTGACTCGTTTCCGATGATCCTCCGGTTTTTTCGACCACGGGGTGATTCTCTTTCTCCAAGAGCGAAGGCCCAGGTTCAAGTCTACCGTCTGCTTTCTCTCCTTGGAGCCGCCCTGTTTCCAGCTTACGGCACTTTATATAAAGCGTCCGCTATTGAGAGTGTTGACCCAATATGGGTCCGTCTTGTAATTTCGGGCGTGCTCGTCGGGCTCTTCGGCCTCTCCTACCTCTCGGGCAAGGTCCGCCGCTACTATGTGGGGTTGGCTTGGGGACTACTTTACCTCATCATGGCCTGGGTTACGGCCTTAACAACGCTGAATCAGTTTGCTGGTGAATACGTGGCCGGCTTTCTGTTTACCTACGTGCTCTTCGGAGGCATCGTAGCTTTGGGGAGCGAATCGGTTCGGCCGGTCCTATGGTTTTTCGGGGCAGGCTTCCTGTTTGTGGGAGGTGGGTTTTTGGGAGCGTCGACCCTACAGACAAGCCCGCTGATTTTGACTGCGACCATGGTCTTGGTCGCCCTTTTTGAGAGCGTGTGTACGTGGTGGGTGCTGTCGATGCGAGACCGGCTCGCGGGACAAAAGTGGGAGCTCCGCCGGCAGAAAAGTCTCCTGGAACAAGCCCAACGTCTGACTGGGGCGTGGATGGTGGACCTCCGAACCGATGAGGTGTCCTGGTCGGAAGAAGGATATCGGATCCACGAGCTCAACCCCAGTACCGAGTTGAGCCTTGAGGAGGCGTTTGAATTTCCCCATCCGGAGGCTCGCCCGAGGGTCCGTCGGGCGTTTGAGCGGTGCATAGAAGAAGGGGAACCCTACGATCTAGAGCATTCCATCGTCACCGCAGAGGGCAACCGGCGGTGGATCCGCACGGTCGGGGCGCCGGTCGAAGAGGAGGACGGAGAGATCGTCAAGGTGGCCGGGGCCTTTCAGGACATCACCAAGCGGAGGGAGGCCGAGCAGGCCTTGAAGGAGGAGCGCGATCGGCTGGAGACGCTCTCTGAGAGGCTTCGCCGTCACCGCGATCTTCTTCGCAGAACGCAGGAAGTTGCAAAGGTCGGCGGGTGGGAGTACGACCCCTCTACCGACACGGTCGAAGGGACCGATCAGCTCAACCAGATCATCGGGATGCCGGAAGGGGCAGACTTTACCTTAGAGCGTGCATTCCAGTTTTATCCGTCCGACAGGCGAGGTGAGATCCGCCAGAAGGTACGGCGCTGTCTCGAGCAGGGGACTTCTTTCGATCTAGAAACGCCCCTCATCCGAGAGGACAGTCAGCGGCGGTGGGTGCGCGTGCGCGGGGAGCGGCAGCGCACAGAGGAAGGGGCCTACTTCCTCACGGGCACGCTTCAAGACATTACCGAACAAAAAGAAGTCGAGCGGACCTTGCGGAAGGAAAAGGAGGTCCTGCGCCAACTGTATCGCATCACGGCCGATCGGGAAAAGCCCTTTGACACGAAAGTGGGGGAGCTCATTGATCTGGGGCGGTCCTACCTTGATCTCCCTTACGGATACGTCACACGCGTTTCTGAGGATACCCTGGAGGTTACACACGCTATGGGAGGGCACGCGGAGATTGAGTCTGGGCAAAGTCTCCCGCTTTCTCAATCCTATTGCCGACAGACGATCAAGGAGGGCCTTTTGGCGGTCCAGGACGGGCTAGAGGAAGGCTGGAAGGGAGATCCGGCCTCCGAGGTGTTTGGGCTCAACGCGTACATCGGGGCGAAGATACAGGTAGACGGGGAGCTGTACGGTACCTTCTGTTTTGCGGCGGAGGAGCCTCGGGAGAGGCCGTTTTCGGCGGGTAAGCAGACGTTTGTGGAGTTGTTGACGCTTTGGATCAGCTACGAGATTGGCCAGCGCCGCGCGACCCGCCGGCTCGAGAAACAAAATCAGCGTCTCGATCGGTTTGCGAGCGTGGTGTCCCACGACCTCCGGAACCCGTTGCACGTTGCGAAAGGGCGCCTCCAGCTGGCCGAGGAGGCCCTTTCGATGAACGCTGATCCGGACACGCAGACGCCTGATCCCCGTGCAGACGGTGATGAAGAGGCGCCTTCTTCCGACGTGAGCGCCCCACGGGCTGCCGAGCTCACGGAGGCGGCCGAGCACATCGACGCGGCATGGCGCTCGCTGGGAC
>CAYRPX010000386.1:0-2735 GCA_964426195.1 uncultured Salinivenus sp. | reverse complement strand
AGAGTATCCTGCGACGCAAGGATGGCTCAACGTTTCCTGTTGAGGTACACATCCGACGCTTACGGCTCGGCGGGGACGATCGGTTTATGGCCATCAGCCGAGACATCACGGAGCGGAAGGAGGCTGAGCGGGAGCTGGAGCAAGAAAACGAGCGGCTCGACCGGTTTGCGAGCGTGTTGTCCCACGACCTGCGAAATCCCCTAAACGTGGCGCAGGGACGTCTTCAGTTGGCAACGGAACAGGACGGCAAAGACCCAGAGGGTCATCTGTCTAGCGCTGAAGAGGCCCTGGGACGGATGGACGAGATCATCCAGGACATGCTCCTTCTCACCTGGAGCGAGCAGGAAATCGACCCAGAGGAGGTGGAGACGGTCGAATTGGAGGAGGAAGCCTATGGGGCCTGGGAAAACGTCGAAGCTCCACAAGCGACGTTCGAGATGGCGGCGCCTGCAAGACTGAGGTGCCACGAAGGAAGGCTCCGGCGGCTTCTGGAGAACCTCTTCCGCAACGCCGTTGAGCACGGGGGAGAGGCCGTGACGATTGCCGCCGGGCCCCTGCTAAGAGGAAACTCGTCGGAAGAGGATCCTTCGGAAACGAACTCCTCAAAAGAGAAATCCCCGGAGGGATTTTTCGTTGAGGACGACGGGCCGGGCATTTCCAAAGCGAAGCGGGAAAAAGTGCTGGAGGGCGGCTACTCCTCCCGCGAGGAGGGGACGGGACTGGGCCTTTCAATTGTCCAAGGGATCGCAGAGGCACACGGGTGGACCCTATCAGTCACCGAGGGCTGGGAGGGAGGAGCGCGGTTTGAGTTTCGGGACGTCGAGATGCAAGGCCAATGACGAGAACACAGCTACCCTTCCGATAAGGCGCTTATCCGACGCTTATCCGACAGGTAAATCACCGCGAAGGAAGAAGACAAATTTCCCACCGTCACACAGGGCGATTGCGTCTTAAAATTTCTGGAGGAGATGCTCTCGGTATTCGTCGTTCCAGGCAGCCCGCATTCGCTTGTTTTGCGTCCCTGCCTCGATCTTCTCATCCTGCTTCACGACCGAAGCAACGAGCCGCCGAACGAGCGCTAGATTCTCTGCTGCGTTTTGGGTTCGCACTTGGCTGTGGTCTTCCTTGAAGGCCACGTCCAGCACCCAATGAAGCCCGTTTTCAATCTGCCAATACTGGCGAGAGGCGCGGAGTATCTTCTCGGCGTCAGCCTCCAGACTGGAGATCAGATAGCGACGCTCGGTCTCGGTGTCTACGCGGCCAGGCTCTTCCTGGGGCTCGGCGACGAAGCGCTCCGTTTCAACGAGCGCCACGCTTTGCAGGCCTGGCCATCGGTCCTCATCCACCAGGCCTCGACCTCGAATGTCGATTGCCCAGCAGCGTCGCGTTTCCACTCGCCTGTGACCGCCCTCAACGTCGGTGTGATCCGGTCCAAGATCCAGTTCCAACCGGCGTTCGAACAGCCGCTCGACGTCGGCCCGAAGCCCGGCCTGATTGTCCTTGAGCCGGAGCACGTAATCGGCTCCATTCTCTCTAATCGCCTCTGCAACATCCGTCCCCCGGCCCATCGCGTCGATAGTCACGATACAACCCTCCAGCGCGAGCATCTCCAAAAGGGGCGGAATCGTCTCAATCTCATTGGCTCCGCCTTCCGACCGTCGCTGACCAAGCATTAGTTCTTGCTGGCACGCCCAGGCTTCTACCAAGTGCAACTGCTCAATGCCGGAAGCGCGGTCTCCGCTCCCCCGAGCGGTCTTCCCATCGAGGGCAAAAACTTCCCTATCGGTCTCCTCCTGCACCCGTCGCGTCCAGGCGCGAAAACAGCGCTCAAACTCCGGCGGATCAATTTGTCCAAACACCCGCCCGAGCGTGTCGTGCGATGGAATTCCCCGTTCGTAGGGCAACAGGCCCCGAAGCCAGCCAAGCTTCGACTCTCCGAACTCTTCAAGCGCGACAAAATCGTCGGCTCCGCTGATCGCTCCGCAAATCGCAAGAAGCACAATCTCCTCCCAGAATCAGACGTTGCCTCATCCCCTCGTCGAGGTTCTTTGCCGGTCCCTCAACCACGTAGTGACGTTCCTGACCCAGAAATGGGAGAACATTCCCCTCACCCTAAAACCAGTGGCGTCACCAGCGGCAAACGCCTCCCGGCGGTCGTTCCTGTTGGAGGGCCCAGAGGGGCTGTCCGTGGAGGTGTCATTCAACGTGTTTTTGCTCGGTGACGGGACCTACGAGATCTATGTTGGTCTCGAAGACGGACCGACGCATCGGTTTACCCACGATCCGGCAGACGATGCCGACGCGTCGGCGAGGGCGCCACGACTGGAACGTGTGTTCACGGCCGAAATCTCCGTCGCGTAATGCGGGAGTTGGCTTACATGGTCACCCGCGGCATGCAACGAGCCCGATGGTTTCTGCGCCTCCGAACGAGCACCGACCGGTGGCGCTGGTACCGCGCGGCCGCCCGAAACCGGCTCTCGTCAGAGGGGAATATTCTGCTGTTCCTCCGCCCGTTTGGCCACTCTCAACGAAACCCATAGGGGTACTTTCGAGATACGTGCAAAATGTCAACGTAGACCCCGGATTACTCCTCTGATCGCACCTCTCTGACGACGCGGCCGACCACGCTCCGGCTCACGTCCTCGTTACGGGTCTCCTTGAGAACCTGTTTGGTGGATGGATGAACAGCCGAGACACAGTGGGCGACGCGCATGAACGGCGCCCAATCGACCCCT
>CAYRPX010000385.1:0-2762 GCA_964426195.1 uncultured Salinivenus sp. | reverse complement strand
GTGGCAGACGCTCCAGTGGCAGGTCGACGTCTCGCCCGTCTACGAGGTCAACACGGAGGCGAACGGCTTCGAGTTCGGCGACGAGGCCCGCCTGGACGTCGCGTCGAAGTATCGCCTGTGGACGAACGAGCGGTCCGGCACCGTGCCCGGCTTCTTCTACGCCAACCTCGAGACGAATCTGGTCTGGCAGGGCGAAAATGAGATTGATGGCCAAGACGACCCGAATTCGGGCGGAACGACGTGGTTCGTGGCGCCGGGCCTGCAGTACATCACCCGCAAGTTCGTGGTCGAAGGGGCCGTGCAACTGCCGGTCGTGCAGGACGTGAACGGGACGGCCCTAAAAGAGGACTTCATTACAACCCTGAGCGTGCGGATTAACATCTGAGTGTGGGCGCCCGGTCTAGACAGGTCGGGTGAGCGGTTGTGCATTTTCCTTTCTGCGGAGACGGGGTGGGCCTTCTTTTCCTCCTCACAAGATTGTACTCGACAATGACGACGCGTGTCTTCTCTCTTTTCGTTGCTGTGCTCCTTCCCGGACTTCTCATTGGCTGTCAGACCGAGGACGACATGTCGGCTCCACCCTTCGAGTTCGCCGAGGCGTGGGGCGAGCCGGGCACGGAGCCGGGGCAGTTTCGGGAGCCGATCGGTATTGCGATCACCGATGGCGAGGTGTTCGTGAGCGAGGCCCGAAACCGGCGGGTTCAGGGGCTCGACCGGGCGGGAGAGCCCCTCCGACAGATTGGGCCGGTCCTCGCCAGTGGCGACACGCTCCGCCGCCCAATGCATCTGGCGACGGCGGACTCGATCCTGTACGTGCCGGATTTCAACACGGACCGCGTTCACGTGCTGTCGTCGGAGGGGACACCGCAGGGAACCCTCGACCCGTCCGCGTCCGGCGCCGCGTTTGACGCACCCGGCGGCGTGGCGGTCGATGAGGAGGGCCGCGTGTACGTGGCCGACTTCTATCACCACCGCGTGCTGCGCTTCGGCGCGGACGGCACGTTTGATCGCCAGTGGGGCGAGACCGACTCGACCGGAAAAGCCCCGGACCGCTTCACCTACCCGACCGACGTGGCAACGCTTCCGGACGGCGGATTCGTCGTCGCCGACGCTTACAACCACCGAATCAAACGGTACGCCGCCGATGGATCGCTTTCCTGGATGTGGCCGGAAGATCGGGACTGGGAGGGCACGGAAGAGGGACAGTTCAACGTGGCGACGGCGGTGGCCACCGGGCCGGACGGTCGCATTCATGTGGTCGACTTCTACAACCACCGCATTCAGGTTTTCTCGGCCGACGGAACTCTCCTCACCGTCTTCGGAGAGCAGGGGAGCGGCGACGGGCAGTTCGAGCGGCCGGTCGACCTCGCCCTCGATTCCGAGGGAACCCTTCACGTCGTCGACTTCGGCAACGACCGCATCCAGGTGTTCGCCCCTGAGTGACGATCCTGCCCGCCTTTCCGGTCGGCATCACCGACTGGTTCTCGCCAGATGCCCTCTTCCCCATTCTCCCAAGAACCATGAAAGAAATGACCCGCGGTGAAGTCGCCAAAAAAGCCGACGTCAATCCTGAAACCCTCCGCTACTATGAGCGAAAGGAGCTCATCCCGAAGCCGCGCCGGTCGGACGGCGGCTTTCGCCTCTACGACGCGAGCTACGTCGACCGCCTCCGCTTCATTGGGCGGGCAAAAGAGCTGGGCTTTACGCTCGCGGAGATCAAGGAGCTCCTGAACCTGCGGGTCGACGAGGAGGCGACGTGCCGAGACGTGAAGGCCCAGGCAGAGGAGAAGCTCGACGAGGTGGAGCAGAAAATCCGAGATCTGGAGCACATCCGCGACGCCCTGTCTCAATTGGCCGACGCCTGTCACGGGGGGGAGGGACCGACGGGCGACTGCCCGATTCTCGACGCGATGGCGGACAAGGAAGCGCTCGACGACATCCTGGACTGAGGGGACGCGGCTCAGACGTACGGCAGGGCCTTTTCAACACTCTTTTCGGTTTCCTCCAGGAGGAACTCCGTCTCTGTCGGTGTATTTAACGACTCCGCTATATAACAGAGACGATAAAAACTCATGGCCCGCCGCGACGTCAACGACGAAAACTGCGTCCAGCCCGATCGGAGCGAGGACCTGCTCGATTCGCTTCGCACGGAGGCCCACGCCAATGAGCGGCTGGTCGCGCTGGCGGCCTACTTCGACGTGGCCAGCAACGAGACGCGCCTCCGCATCCTCTACGTCCTGCACCGGGCGGGGGAGCTCTGCGTGTGCGACCTGGCCGACATTTTCGAGATCACCCAGCCGGCCGTCTCGCGCCACCTGAAGATCCTGCGGGAAAAGGCGCTGGTGGAGGCCCGTCGCGACGCGCAGACGATCTACTACTCGGTCTGCACCGACAACGCCTTTGCCCGAATGCTCGTCGAGTTTTTCGAGGAGCGCGACACGGCCGAGATTTCGCTGAACCTGAATCCGACTGAACCACACTCATGAGCACGCAGAATACGTCGAATGCCGGAACGAACTGGAGCCTCGGCGCCGCGATTGGCGCCGCCGTTGGCGCCTCGGCCTGCTGCACCATTCCGCTGGCCCTGGTGAGCCTGGGCGTCGGCGGGGCGTGGATCGGCAGCCTCACGGCCCTGGCGCCGTATCGCTGGATCTTCGTGACGCTCGCCGTCGCCGCACTCGGCTACGCGGGGTACAACGAGTGGCGGCTCAGCCGACAGCCGGACTGCGACTGCGAGACGATGTTCTCGTCCACGACCCGCC
>CAYRPX010000384.1:0-2785 GCA_964426195.1 uncultured Salinivenus sp. | reverse complement strand
TCGTGCGGTCTGTGGGTACCTCTTTAGATTATGCCATGCTAAAGAAGAACCGCGATCCCTACGTGATTTCGCGGGTTTCGACGCCGAACCTATGCGCCAACTCCCCGGCGTAGGACCGGGATGGCTGGCCGTCAGACCAAAGCTCCGACAACACTTCTGCAACGCTGTTCGTCTTCCGAAAGTTGCGCAGCTAACGCGTCCGCCGACGGAAACTTCTGTTCGTCTCGCAATCTTTGCAGGAACTGTACAGAGAGACGTTCTCCGTACAGATCCCCCTCGAAGTCGAGCAGATGCACCTCCACCGTCACGTCCATCTCGTCGAAGGTAGGACGCCGCCCAATATTCATCATTCCCCCTCGCTCCCGACCGTTGGGAAGCGTCACCGTGGTGGCGTAGACGCCACGCTTCGGCACGAGTTTTCGAGAATCCTCAAGGACAAGATTGGCAGTCGGATACCCGAGTTCACGACCGCGTCCCTCCCCCCTCGCAACGATTCCGTCGAGTCGATAGGGACGCCCGAGCCGTTCGTTTGCCCGATCGATTGCCCCTTCCTCCAGCAACAGAGACCGAATGGAGCTCGACGACACCACGTCGTGGTCAACCTCCTGTGCGGGGATGACGTCGACGTCAAAGCCGTACTGCAGACCAAGGTCGCGTAGGAGGTCTACATCACCAGCCCGATCTTTTCCAAAACGATGGTCGTAACCGACCGTGATCTCCTGCATCCCGATGCGTTTCACCAGCACGTCCCGGACGTACTCCTCGGGACTGAACTGCGCAAAGTCCATCGAAAAAGGAATGACTACGAAGCGGTCGAGGTCGAGCTCTTCGAGAAGGTCGGCCCGCTCGGCCACGGTCGTCAAGAGCGGCACCTCTTCCCCGTGGACGATAGCCCGAGGATGCGGATCGAACGAAACGAGGGTGCTCGGTCCCGAGTGCTGGCTAGCTCGACGATGCAGGTACTCAAGAATGGCCCGATGGCCACGATGAACACCGTCGAAAGTCCCTACAGTGACGACCGATTGGCCGTCGTGGGTAATGTCATCCCAGCCAATTTCACGCTTCATAGACGGAATCGGATCGTCCTAGCAAAGTGTATCCTCCAATGCATCCAGGCTCCAACTGTCGTTGACCGTAAACGAGCCAATAGCCGTTCGACGAAGAGCCGTCACGTGTGCCCCCACTCCGAGCTCTTCGCCGAGATCCCGTGCCAACGCCCGAATGTACGTGCCTTTCGAGCACTCCACCCGCACAGTAAAATCGGGCGGCGTCCACTCGGTCAGTTCAAAGCGATCGATCCGCACCTGCCGCGGAGGGCGATCGACAGTCTCGCCCCGCCGAGCCTTTTCGTAAAGTCGCTCCCCACCCACCCTAACGGCTGAGTACATCGGGGGCACCTGCTGGATGGACCCGAGGAAGGATTCGCGGGCGTCTTCGACATTCGACCGCGTGATCCCCGACGGATCGGTTCGTTCCACAACGTCCGTCTCGGTGTCGTAAGACGGCGTCTTTTCTCCAAGGCGCAGGGTCGCCTCGTACGTTTTGGGCAGATGCATGCAGGCTTCCTGCAAGCGTGTCGCCGACCGGGCCACGAGAATGAGAAGCAGGCCCGTAGCAAGGGGATCGAGCGTACCTGCATGTCCCACCTTTTGTACACCCGTTCTCTCGCGAACACACTCCACCACGTCAAATGAGGGAATGCCCTTCGGTTTATTCACGGGCAGAATTGCTCCTTTCCGCCAGGCTTCTGGGCAGTCGGGAGGTGCATACACCAGTTCCGGCGGAATGTCACGCTGTGCCGCGGCGGAAGACACGTCTCGACGCTACGATCTGGGGAGAGAAGCGACCAACGATTCGATTTTACTCAGCGTTCTCCGAGGGCTCCTCCCCATCTCCGAGTCGCCGCTCTCGTTCCTCCCGGATACGGTCGAATAACTGTTCCATGCGCTTCGCCTCTTCTAGCGACTCATCGTGAAAGAACTTGAGCTCCGGAATCTCGCGAACCTGGTGCCGGATCCGGGAGGCTAGTTTCTCTCGGATCTCGGACGTGAGGGCTTTAAGCTGCCGAAACGTGGCCTCGCGCTCCTCAGAGGTCTCCCCCATCACGCTGGCATACACGTAGGCGAACGACAAGTCGTTCGTGACGCGGGCCCGAGTAATGGTCACCATAGGCTGGAGTTGGTCGGCATACTCCCGCTGAAGGATGCGGGCAACTTCGCGCTGGATAAGTTCGGCGACGCGTTCGGTGTAAACACTCATCTCCGCAGGGGAATCAGGGTGAACCGTTTCAGGAGAGACTCAGCGCCCGAGGCTTAGACTTCAAGCTCTCGTTTCTCCTCGACGACCACGTAGGTTTCGAGTTCGTCGTCGACCTTCACGTCGTCGAAGTTTTCGACCGAGAGACCACACTCATAACCACTTTGGACCTCCTTGACATCCTCCTCGAAGCGCTTGAGGGAGCTAATTTCGCCCTCGTACTGCACAACCCCGTCGCGCACGACGCGCACTTTGTGGTTTCGGCTAACGGTACCCTCGGTGACGTAGCAGCCAGCCACCATGCCCACATCGGGCACACTGAACGTCTCTCGCACTTCCGCGCGGCCCTTCGTCTCTTCGCGGCGCTCGGGCGAGAGCAGCCCTTCGAGGGCATCCCGCACGTCCTCGATGGCGGAGTAAATAACCGAGTAGGTCCGAATGTCCACGTCCTCGCGGTTGGCGGCTTCGCGAGCACCGGAGGTGGGACGCACCTGGAAGCCCAGGATAATGGCGTCGGACGCTCGGGCCA
>CAYRPX010000383.1:0-2804 GCA_964426195.1 uncultured Salinivenus sp. | reverse complement strand
CGCCTGCACGCCCAGCAGCCCGAGGGCCCCAGCCAGGAGCGCGCTCCCACTCAAAAAGAATTGCCGGGCGTACCGTGAGGCTGCTCGGGCTTGGGGCCACCCCCGAACGTGCCCAATTAGGTCAGCCAGCACCCAGCCCATCGCCGCCCAGGTGAGCGCAAACAGGACGAGGTGATTGGCCGCCGTCAGCAGCAGTACGATGAGGGTGAGACCGAAGAGGCGGGCGAAGAAGCGGTCCAGATACTTCGCTCCCGCCATGTAGCGACGCGAGAAGCTGTGGACGACCCCGCTGACGAACGTCGTTACGACCGCCATGATGCCTGTGAGGCCGTCGATGTGCAGGATCATCCCCGATGCCCACTCGGGATCGGGACGCCAAAGAAGAGCGCCCAGGCTAAACGCGAAGAGCAACCATGTTAGGCGCGTGAGCACACGTGGCATGTGCGACCGAGACGTTCAATTCATGCGGACAAACGACCAAATCGTAAGCAGAGGCCCTCCGCCGAAGCACTCCGGCGGGCCAACCCTCCATTCGGCAAACAAAAAAGGCCGACATGCAGCGCCATCGGGACGCTGGATGTCGGCCTGCAGTCGTTGTACCCGCTCCTGTGGAGCGTGTACGCGGCTTGCGTGCCGGAGTAATATGTGACTGCGGATTCGGCTCGCCGAAGCGGCGCTCCGTTTCAACAGCGAAGGGCAGTATAGTGACCGCACCGAGTGAGGACAAGGGCGACCGCCCGCCCTTACCGAAAGTTCACGGTTCGTTTCTACCGGCTTTCCAGAGCAGCCTCCAGGTCCTCCTCAAGGGTAAAGACGAAGACACGCTCGCCCGTCCGGGCGCTGATATCGGAGTGCATACTTACGACCTCAACCCCCGTTTCCTCCCGGACGAGTCCGGAGAGGTCCCCACTGCAACTCTCGATCACCCGTCTCCGCATCTTCTTGATCAGTTCGACGCCATCGCTTTCGTGGCTGAGCCGGCGCTCGGCCGGGCCCAGGATGCCCTGCAGCTTCACGACGACGAGATTTTCGACGATGAACGACTTCGCTTCCTTCGGCCCGCGCCCCAGGTAATTCCGTTCGAACTGCGTGATGGCCTCGGTGACAGCGGCCTCGACCTGGCCTTTCGTTTTGTCGGACGGGACGGAGGCTTGTGCCATGAAAGCGGGCGGCGGCGAGGCTGAAAGACACAGTGTGCAGCGGGCTTCCGATGTGCAATGATACAGGCTGCCGGGGAGCTTGTCCACTGCGCCAAGCGAGGACGCCTACTGGGTCTCGGTCCAGGGAGACGCTGCCGGAGACGCAGGAAACGGAATCGGATCAGTCGCGCGCAGGAAGGAGACGAGCACGCGTGTCGGCACATCGGTGTCCGAGAGATCGAGCCGCAGGATCATCTCATCGCTCCGCTGGTCGACCGCCGTGAGGACGGGGGGCACAGGGCGCAATCCTTGGGCGACCTCTCGGTCCACCCACATCACCAACTGCTTCTCGTCCGCTTGGAGATGCACAGACGCAACCCGCTCCCAGCCGACCCGAAGTACGGTTCGACCGTCGGCCCGCATCGTAAATCGCCGTGCATCGAGCCGCAGTGAAACGTCGGTGGCCTCGTCCGGAAAGCGACGTGCCACAAGCGCCGTAACGAGCCCTGCGACCAGCGCTCCGCCACCCACCGCCAGAGAAAGGGTCCAAATGCCCGCGTCCCACACCCCTAGCGTCTCCAGGACGAAGAACACCCCGACCGCAGCGAATCCCGCGAACACGCGCCACAAATACCCCCCACAGCCGGCGGGGGCCTGCTGAGCAATCCGCAACACCTCCGGCACCTGCGGCCCTGTCCGGGCGCGGTCGTAGGCGTCGCGGCGCTCCGGATCACGGAGCACCTGGTAGGCCTCTTTCACAGCCTGGAACCGCTCGGCCGCCTCCGAATCGTCCGGGTTGTGATCGGGATGCGTCTCCTGCGCCTTTTCCCGATAAGCCGCCCGGATCTCTTCCGGCGAGGCAGACGGCTGCACCCCGAGCCGCGCGTAGTAATCAGGCGCAGATGTATCGTCGCGGCGAGCCATGGGCAAGGGTTACGCGACCGGCTCCCGACGTGCTTCCGAGGGAGGCTCCACGGCAACCCCGTCGGAAGTGAACGCCTCTGGATCGGGCACGATTGTGTCGAGCACGCGGGCCGACGACAGGACGCCCGGAATGCCGGCACCGGGATGCGTTCCGGCCCCGGCAAAGTACAGGTGGTCCACATCCTCGCTCTGATTGTGCGGACGGAACCAGGCACTCTGCTTGAGCTTCGGCTCTACGCTGAACGCCGCCCCCTTCAGCGACTTGTAGTCCGTCCGGAACTCGCGGGGCGTCAGCATGCGGCTGGTGACCAGGTGTTCGCCAAGGTCCGGCAGCACCGTGTCGGCCAGGTGGTCCTCAACGGCCTGTCGGTACGGCTCGGCCTGCGTGCGCCAGTCGACCCCGCTGTCCAGGTGCGGCACAGGCGAGAGCACGTAAAAGGCGTCGTGCCCCTCAGGCGCCATCGACGGATCATTCTTCGTGGGACGGTGCAGATAAAGGCTAAAGTCGTCGGCCAGCTCCTTGTGATCAAAAATGTCGTCGAGCAGTCCTTTGTACCGCGGTCCCAGGACGATGGTGTGGTGCTCCACGTCCTCGTAGGTACGATCCGTCCCAAAGTACCAGACGAACAGGCTCATTGAGTAGTCCATGTTCTCCACCTTGCGGTCCGTCCACGTGTCGCGGTGCTCGGGGGCCACGAGGTGACGATAGGTCCAGCCCACGTCGGCGTTGGAGACCACGAG
>CAYRPX010000382.1:0-2817 GCA_964426195.1 uncultured Salinivenus sp. | reverse complement strand
GACATCCGTCCTGGGTTTTCGCTGAAAAAAGTGATCTGCGACTTCCTTCTCTTCTTCAAGGCCTGGACACTCGTTCGGAGGAACCGCTATGACGTCGTTCATGCGGGGGAGGAAGCCGTTTTCATGGCAATGATGTTCAAGCAGCTCTACGGAATCCCGTTTGCGTACGACCTCGATTCCTCGATTGCACAGCAGCTGGTCGAGCAAAAGCCCTATTTGAACGCATTCAGTGACGTTTTCGACTGGATGGAGCGTCAGGCGATTCAGGAGAGCCTGATCAACTTCCCCGTGTGTAATGCGCTTGCCGATCTCTGCCGAGAGAATGGCTCCACAAAAACAGTCACGTTGCACGACATCTCCCAATTAGAGAGTCCGGAAGAGCCCGATCCGGCGCGGCTTTACCGAGAGGTAGAGCTCGACAAGGAGACGGTATTCCTCTACAGCGGGAATTTAGAGGAGTACCAGGGAATCGACTTGCTGCTGGAGAGCTTCTGCATTGCCCTAGAACACGCCTCGGATCTTGCACTGGTTATCGTGGGAGGGGAGAAGGAGGACGTTGCTCACTACCGGGAGAAGGCCTCTCGACTCGGGATTGAGGAACATACTTTTTTCCTGGGGCCGCGGCCGTTCGAGCACTTGGGAGATTATCTGGCGGGGGCCGATGTCCTGGTGTGCCCGAGGATTCGAGGAATCAATACACCGATGAAAATCTTCCCGTATCTCCATTCGGGGAAGCCGGTCTTGGCAACCGACCTTCGGACCCACAATCAGATTCTGACCTCGGACGAGGCCTATCTGGCGTCGGCCAATCCAGAGGAATTTGCGGGAGGAATGCTCACGTTAGCCAACGATCCGTCGCTCCGAAGACGACTGGGACGCAGCGGGCGTGCGTTCGTGGAGGAAAATCACACGTATGAAGCGCATCGCAGTCGATTGAACGAAGCATACGATTGGATTGAAAAGAACCTCGAAAGGGAGAAGGTGCAGCCCGCGTAACCGCCTCCCTGCAGGAGGGGCTGCAGTGCCATTCCCCCCACAGTGATACCGACAAACTTTCGTTGTGTACCTTGGCCAATTCCGTCCATGTAGGGACGCATGGCGATGCGTCCCTTCCACGTTTACGGTTGAAAAGGGACGGAGGAGATATGTGAGCAATCGAAGGAAACATACAAATGGGATAAGCACCTCGGGGAACCACGCACGATCACGACGCGGTCGTGAACTCTTTCTCGGGAGGCATCGCGAAGGACCATCTCAAACCAAACAACGCAGAACATGAGGATCCTCGTTACTGGAGGCACCGGATTCACCGGGTCGGCCCTCACGTTTCGCCTCCTCAACGAAGGACACGACGTGGGGGTTCTCGACTACCAGGAAGGAATTCGAGATGACGCCCTGCGGGAGGCCGGGGCCGAGCTCATTTACGGCAGCGTTACCGATGCATCCGTCGTGCGCGATGCAATGGAAGGATGCGAATTTGTCTATCATCTGGCAGCCGCGTTTCGCGAATTGGATCGGCCCGAGTCCTTTTACCGCGCGGTGAACGTCGGGGGAACCCGGAACGTCATGGAGGCCGCCGAAGCGTGTGGCGTAGAGAAGGTCGTGTACTGCAGCACACAGGGCGTGCACGGCCACATCGACGATCCGCCTGGAGACGAAACCTCGCCGATCGATCCGGAAGATCACTACCAGCAGACAAAATACGAGGGGGAAGAGGTGGTCCGTGACTTCATCGAGGAGGGGATGAACGCAACTATCCTCCGCCCGACGGCCATTTACGGGCCCGGCGACCCCGAGCGGTTTTTCATGATCTACGAGTTTGTCGACAAAGGATGGTTTCCCATGTTCGGGGATGGAAGCACCTACTACCATCCCGTGTACATCGACAACCTCGTCGATGCATTTCTCCTGGTAATGGATCCGGAGAAGGGACGCGGCGGGACGTACATCATTGCGGACGAGGAGTATGCCCCGATCAAAGAGCTGGTCCAACGCGTCGCAAGGGCCATGAACACGGAGGTAAGGATTCTTCAATTTCCGTTCTGGCCCCTTCTTGCAGCGGCACACGTGTGCGAGAAGCTCTGCAAGCCGTTTGGGATCACGCCTCCGCTCTTTCCCCGACGCGCGGACTGGTACCGCCAGGTGCGCGCGTTTCGCATTGAAAAAGCGCGGCGGGAGCTGGGGTATGAACCGCGCGTGGGGCTGGACGAGGGCCTGCGAAAGACGGCCGAATGGTACTGGCAAGAAGGATATCTCGAAAACGGATCGGGCGCCATAGAAGCAGGGTCAGACCGTCAGTCTGCGTCGGCGGAGCACCGCGTGTCTACCGAATAACCGAAGCGGAGTCACATGTGTGGAATTGCTGGGGTCATCGCCCCTGACCATGAGGGGACCATTGGTCGGATGACCGATGAGCTTCATCACCGTGGGCCCGACGACGATGGGTACTATCACGGCGATCGGGTTTCTCTCGGGATGCGCCGCCTCTCCATCATTGACCTCCAGCGCGGCGATCAGCCCATCTCCAATGAGGACGATTCCCTGCGGCTCGTGTTCAACGGTGAAATCTACAACTTTCGCGAGCTGCGGGAGGAGTTGAAAGACAAAGGCCATCGGTTTTCCACCGATACCGATACCGAGGTGATCGTTCACCTCTACGAGGAGATGGGTGAGCAGTGTGTCGAGCGGCTCCGCGGAATGTTCGCCTTCGCGATCTGGGACAGCCGGCGGAACCGACTCTTTCTGGCTCGGGACCGGCTCGGACAAAAGCCACTCTTCTACAGACATTCGGGGGAGCACTTCTACTTCGCTTCCGAG
>CAYRPX010000381.1:0-2835 GCA_964426195.1 uncultured Salinivenus sp. | reverse complement strand
CGCCCGGCCAAGGACGGGGAAGTCGCTCGGGCCACGAAGCCCGCGTGAGAGGTCCTCCTGCGGCACCGATAGGCAGCCGGATGGTCCCGGCGGGATGCGCTCGCGGTCCTCGGTCTGCTGGTCGGAAAAGCCCAGCGCCACGAGGTGTACTACCTCTGGCGCGGGCACGCCGACGACCCGGCTGATGCGCACGTGCTGGAGGCCGCAGTGGCCTCGGGGCCCCGCTACCTCGTCACCTTCAATGTTCAGGACCTCACCCCTGCCCGCCGGTTTGGGGTCAAGGTGGTGACGCCCGGAGAATTCCTCCACGCAATCGAATAGCAACACGCCAAGCCATCGCCATGGGTGCACTGACCGTTCGACTTCCCGATTTTCTACACGAGAAGGTGCGCGACCTCGCCGAGCGGGAGGACATCTCCATGAATCAGTTCGTGATGCTAGCCGTCTCGGAGAAGATCACCCGGCTGGAGGCGGAGGCGCAGTTCGCCCACCTCGACGCGCTGGAGCGATTCGGAAAAGCCGTCGCCGAGGAGGAAGGAAAAGCCCCCGACGAGTTCATGAGTGAACTTCTTGACCGAGCCGGAAACGAAGAGCCTCAGCCCGGCGATGAACGGCCTGCCCGGACCGAGTGACGTTGGTGTCCACAGTCTGGAGTCATCGAACGGGTCACGAGTCCTGCTGGAGATCCTCGAAGCACTGGAGCACGTGGAGGGGACCGACGACGGCGCGTATGCGACGTAATGGGAAGGGAAGCCAACAAGTGATCCAGGGCTGGCGTACATGAGTCACAAACTTCTCTCCCCCAGCCGCTCCGAAGGCCATGTTTAGCGAATTTCGGTATGAGAACTTCAAAAGCTATCGGGAGGCCGAATTCCCTCTTGCACCGCTTACTCTCCTCATTGGGACCAATGCATCGGGCAAGAGCAACGCGCTGGAAGGGATTCGATTCCTCTCCTGGCTCTCTAAGGGACAGCGACTCGACGACGCACTCCGGGCGGTTCAAGAAGACGACGTGACCATCCGAGGGACCCTGGACACCCTTGGGTACCACGGGGCCGGTTCCTTTTCGCTCGGATGTTCTCTCGCGAGCACGAAGCCCTGGGAGCACTTTGAAGTGACCCTTCAGATTGAGGGGGATGATTTGTATATCGTGGAGGAGAGCATCTACGGGGATCATTCGAAGGTCCCGCTCTACGAGATCGTACACTCTCCGGATGAGTACGGATACGAGGTGAAGGTTGCATTCAACAATTTTGCGCGAGGCGGACGAAAACCACAGATTGCATGCTCCAATCAGCGAGCGATTCTCACTCAACTCGATACCCCATCCCGGTTCGGAAAGGAAGAAGCACAAAAGAAAATCCCTGATATCACGGAGCGATTTCGCCGAGCGCTCGGGGAGATTCTTTTCCTTGATCCCGATCCCCGTCGGATGCGAGAGTATAGCTTCGCCAATGAGACGGAACTGGTGGGCGACGGACGAAATCTATCGGGGGTCCTTTATAATTTGTGCCAGGATGCACACCGGAAGCAGGAAATTCTGGACTTTATCGAAGCCCTCCCCGAACAGGATTTCCAGGACATCAGCTTCATCGAAACGCCTCGCAGCGAGGTGATGGTCGAGCTGACCGAATTCTTCGGAGGACGAAAGAAAGCGTGGGATGCCCCAATTCTCTCAGACGGAACTCTCCGGGTGTTGGCCGTGGGGGCAGCGGTGCTCTCGGCGCCCGAGGGATCCCTAATCGCAATTGAAGAAATTGACAATGGCGTCCACCCGAGCCGGGCCGGAATGCTTCTCGAAAACATCCAGCGCATTGCCCAGGAACGAAATCTCCGCGTTGTTCTCACGAGTCACAATCCTGCGCTCCTCGATTCGCTTCCCGATGCTTCCGTCCCCCATGTCGTCTGCTGCTACCGCGATCCGGAAGAGGGGGACAGTCGTCTCGTCCGCCTGGAGGATCTTCGCAAGTACCCAGATCTCGTGGCCCGCGGCCCGCTGGGACGGCTCATGACGCGAGGCATCATCGAACAATATCTGCATGAGGAGACGGATCCGGAGGAGCAGCGAAAGAAAGACAAGGCCTGGCTGGAGTCAGTCAGATAAAGTTTCTTCCGCGTTCCGGTCCCGAAACGGCTTCCCACTCGCGGTACAGTCAGATGAGTATCTGCATCGTTGACACCTCCATCTTCTGCAACATCCTCGAAGTCCCTAATCTTTGTCAGGACCGGGATCAGGTTCTGGATCGTCTCGACGAACTGATCGACGAGGAGGCGACATTGCTACTGCCTCTCGCGACGATCTACGAAACGGGAAACCACATCGCACAGAATGGGGACGGCCGGCAGCGCCGGAATGCCGCTGAACGGTTTATGGAACAGGTCGATTTGGCCCTCAGGGGCGAAAACCCGTTCACGCCTACAGACATCAACGAGGAAGGTGAGCTCCGACGATGGCTCACACAGTTTCCGGACTACGCCGAACAAGAGGTCGGGTTTGGAGACATGTCGATTATCGAAGCATTCGAGGACGAGTGTGATCGCCATCCCTCTCGCCGCGTATTCATTTGGGCACTCGACGAGGACCTGTCCAGCTACGACCGAGGCCCTCAAGTTTGAGCTATCATTCAGTGGGCGACTGAACCGATCTCACCGTGACTGCGCTCTACAACGTGCTCACAAAGGAGCGCCGTAACGAGGACCTGGACAAGAAGGAACGCGAGATCTACGAGAAGGGCCTGGTCGGCGTCCTCCGCGAGCTGCACGACGAGCTGGGCACCGCCGTCGTCCGCGCCGTCATGACCCACGCCGACGAGCCGCTCACCGTCGAACAGGTCG
>CAYRPX010000380.1:0-2836 GCA_964426195.1 uncultured Salinivenus sp. | reverse complement strand
AACCACGCTCACCCGAGTCTCTCCCTCATTTGTCTCCTGCGGAATGCCAATCGTATAGGCCATTAATTGTCACAATTGATTCAAGTGACGAATCTCTCGCAGCATCAGTGCCTGTTGAATCGTTTCTCTCCCGAGTCGTGATTCACTAGGAAAACAACCATAGATCGGAAATGCACATTTCGCAACTCTGCAGTCCCTGACTCATGATGCATCACCCATGCGTGCGCTCAAACTCGTCCATAAACTGTACGAGTCTGTCGATCCCCTCTTCCGGCATGGCGTTGTAGATCGAGGCACGGATGCCCCCCACCGTGCGGTGCCCCGACAGGCTAAGCAGACCGTGTTTTTCCGCTTCTTTAAGGAAAACCGGCTCCAGGTCCGAGTCGTGGAGACGAAACGTTACGTTCATCATCGAACGGGAGTCGGGCTCCACGGTCCCCCGATAGAAGTCCGTCTCATCGATCTTATCGTATAGCTTGCGCGCCTTCCGCCGGTTGATGGCATGGATGGCGTCGAGTCCGCCCAGATTGCGAAGCCAGCGGCACACCTTTTCGACTATATAGATGGGAAAGACGGGGGGCGTGTTGAAACGCCGCTCGGCGTGAGTGCCGTAGTCGAGCATCGTGGGCAGCGGCTGTTTGCGCTGCTGTAGGAAGCCATCGTGGATGAGCACGACGGTGACGCCCGCCGGTCCCACGTTTTTCTGCGCCCCAGCGTAGACGAGTCCGTACCCCTCCAGGTCCATCGGTCGGCTCAGAAATTCGCTCGACGCGTCGGTCACTACCGGCGTATCGAGCACCGGGTCGTCCGTCATCTGGTTGCCGTTGACCGTCTCATTCGTCGTGATGTGGATGTACGAGGCCTCCGGGGTCAGGTCCCAATCCGATATGTCCGGTACATACGTAAAGTCCTTGTCCTCACTGGAGGCCGCAACATTTACGGCCCCCACCCGACGCGCTTCCTTGACGGCTTTGGTGCCCCACCGACCCGTGATCACGTAGTCGGCCACGCCGTCCTCCGGCAGGAAGTTGAGGGGCACCTGATAGAACTGCATCGAGGCCCCCCCCTGCAAGAAGAGAATGTGCCAGTCGTCATCCAGATCGAGTAGGGAACGCAGGTGCTCGCGGGCCGACTCCTCGATCTTGTCGTAGGCGGGCGAGCGGTGGCTGATTTCCATCACCGAGGCCCCGACGTGATCGTACACCGGCAACTCGTCTTTCGCCTCGACCAATGCTTCCTCGGGAAGGGTGGCCGGACCTGCAGAAAAGTTGTACTGACGCCGGCTGCGATCGACGAGCGACGAAGAATCCAAAGCGGACATGACCGAAAGATCAGCTCGGTTGTTCAGGAGGAAACGTGACGAAGTGGATCGGGCACGCGTACGTCCCTGCACTCACGGGCGATCATGATAGGCAACGGAATCGTGTCGTGCAACGCCCCGAACCCCAGTTTCGTGCGGAGTCTTCCTCCCCCCCCTTGTTCCCACCAAACCGGACCAAACCGGACAGCCATAGAAATGCCCCTGCACAGAGGTACCATGCAGGGGCAAAGACATTGCTCAGATGGGCTCAGAGGTTCCGCAGTTCTTGTTTATCGATTTTTCCTAAGCGACGTTGGAGCCCAACGACGCTCCCGAGACCAGGGCTCGTTCAAAACGACCGCCTCAGTCGGAAACGCCGAACGTAGAGTTCCGACTCGCTAACCACGTACGGGCCGGACCTTCACATCCGCGGCTACGGCGTGACGATGTTTCCATCTCCGTTGCCAACCCCGCCTTCCGGTGAGCCACTTCCCTCCGCAATATCCACGACTTCAATGTCGAAGATGAGCTTGCGTCCCGCAAGCGGATGGTTGGCGTCGATGGTCACCGAGTCTTCGCCGAGGGCCGTAATGAGAACCGGAACGGTTTGGCCGTTCTCGAGCCGCAGCTGAAGCTGCTGCCCCACCTCCGGGTCCACCTCGCCCGGAATCTGTTCGCGGTCCATCTCCATGACCATATCTTCGCGATGCTCGCCGTATGCCTGCTCCGGCTCGACCTCGGTGGTTTTCGTGTCGCCCGGCTCCATCCCCGTCACGGCCTCCTCAAATCCTGGAATAACTCGATTCTCACCGATGGTAAAACTGAGCGGCTCCCCGTCCTCCGAGGAATCAAAAATGGTCCCGTCCTCCAACTTGCCGGTGTAGTGGACTTGGACCTCGTCTCCTTCATTCGCTTGTGCCACGACGCTGTGTGAGTCTGTTGCTTTGGGGTTGCGAGAACAACTAATCGATGAGATCCTACGCGCTGCCGAAAACAGTGTTCGGGGGCTCGCGGGGATCGCGTGTTCTTTACGTGTAAGGCACCTAAAGTCGCCTCCTCACCTCGAAAATCCATTTTTCACACGCTCGACTCCGTGCGCATCACGCCCTCACGCATCACGCTATGGCATCTCGTAGGTTGTGACAAACGCCTCTGCGGCGTAGAACTCGGGCAGCCCGAGCTGGTTAAGGGTGTTGGCCGTATCTCGGTTGCGGTCCCGAGCCCGCTGCCAGAACTCGCGTTCGTCGTAGGCGCCCGGAAACATGGCCCGATCCTTCTGACTCTCGTGCTTGTAGATGGCCTCGACTTTCTGATCGAGATCGGCTTTTGAGAGAGGAAGAAAAACGTCGGCGCGATAGGTTTCCCACTCCTGCCACGCGCCCCGATACAACCACACGCGTGGATCAGCGTTTGTTTTGTTTGCCTCTCCGTCGCTTTCCGGATCGGGGGAACGGTACCGCTGGAGTGCCTCGTCGATGGCCTGGTAGCACATGCGGTGCGTGCCGTGGGGGTCGGACAGGTCGCCCGCCACGAAGA
>CAYRPX010000379.1:0-2839 GCA_964426195.1 uncultured Salinivenus sp. | reverse complement strand
TCGTCCTCACCGGTTTCCTCCACTACGAGGACGAGCTTCCCCACTTCGGCGAAGAAGTTATTCCGGCGGTGCGAGAGGCGAAGTCACTGGAGTCAGCTAACGTTGCCGTGCCGGCGTAGTAGCGTGACGAGTGATGCGTGAGGCGTGAAAGGGGACGATGAGCGGGAACGCCCCAACTCACGTCTCACGCATCACAACTCACAGTTCACGAAATCATGCTCCTTGAAGCATCGTTCAGCTGTTTCTTCTCTGTTCCCGTCGCGAACCTGTACCCTCAAATTCATGAGCGACCTCTTAGGCATCGTCGGAAGTCTTTCATCCCCCTCCAACACCCGCACCGCGGTCGAAGTGGCCCTAGATGCCGCCGAGGCGGAGCGGGGGCTGGAGACGGGAGTGCTCCACCTCGCCGAATATGACCTCGGTCCCGCCGATGGGCGCCCGCTGGACGAGTACACCGGCGATACGGCCGAGGCCCTGGAGCGGATCGTCGAGAGCTCGGCGTACGTGGTGGGCACACCGGTGTACCGGGCGTCGTACTCGGGCGTTCTGAAAAACCTCTTCGACATGATTCCCCGCGGCATGTGGCAGGCCGACGTTGCCCCGCTGGCCAACAGCGCGGTAGGCCTCGTGGGGACGGGAGCCACCCCTCACCACTATCTCGTAGTCGAAAAGGAGCTTGCGCCCGTTCTCTCCTTCTTCGGAGCGTACGTCGTCGGTAGCGGCGTGTACGCCCACGGCGATCACTACGGAGATGAGCACAACTTGGTAGACGACACGGTGCGCGAACGCCTCCGCACCCTCGGCGTGGCGACGGTAGACCTGCATCGTGCCATCGACGACAGCGACGCCCTCTCGGGACTGGGTCCTCAGTTTTGATCCCTTCCCTCTATTCTGACATTCAGAGCTTGTATCCTTCGAACAAAAGATTCGCACTAACATGTCTGGCCGATCTTCCTTCACTGGGGACGACCTTCGCAGTGTGATGCAGCGCGTCCCGGCCCCCGTGACGGTGGTCACCGCCGCGGGACACTCTGAAGCGCGCGGTGCCACGATTGGATCCTTCACGAGCGTTTCGCTGGATCCACCCCTCGTGTCGTTCAATGTCGAGAAGGACAGCCAGATGCACGAGGTGCTGGCGGAGGCATCCCACTTTGCTGTGCATCTGCTTGCCGATCGGCAGTCCGAACTCTGTCAGCACTTCGCCATCCCCGATCAGTCCGGGACAGAGCAGCTTGAGGCGGTGCGCCATCACTCTACCCCGCACGAGACCCCCATCCTCGATGCGGCCCCGGCCGTCCTCCACTGCCGCTGGCATGAGGCCTTTGAGACCGGGGACCATACCATCGTCGTGGGGCGGGTTATCCGACTGGAAGAGCACGAGGAGGCTCCGCCCATCCTCTATTACGACCGGGACTACCGGAGCGTGAGCGACCCCACCCCGGCACGCTCTCGGTAATCGCTGCCCCGACCGGGGTGAGGGAGGATCTCCGACCCGGTTCTGCTCCGCGCCGCGCCACTGAACCAAACGCGGCGTCCCCTCCGTTTCCGCCGACCCTAATTGGAACGAATTCGATGCCCGGAGGCGGAGTAGGGGACAACGAGAGGAGTTAAATTCTTAACACTCGTTCACCGTAGTTCTAGCCTGTTTGCATGCCCTCTGATTCAGACGCGCCGTCCGAATTGTCGCCGCCGTCCTCCTCCGACGGCGCCTCGGCCACTGCCGGGGCGAGCCGTGAGTTCGGGTTTGAAACCCGGATGCTCCACGCCGGCCACATCCCCGACGCCGAAACGGGGTCGCGGGCCGTGCCCATCCACCAGACGACCTCGTACGTCTTCGACGACACGAGCTACGCCGCCCAGCTCTTTGAGCTGAAAGCGTACGGCAACATCTACACGCGCATCAACAACCCCACGACGGCGGCCTTCGAGGAGCGGATCGCCTCCCTCGCAAACGCAGTCGGCGCCGTGGCGACGGCCAGTGGGATGGCGGCCGAGCTCGTGGCCCTGATGACGCTGCTAGAGCCTGGCGACGAGATTGTGGCGTCCTCGCACCTCTACGGCGGCACGCGCACCCTCTTCACGAACACGTTCCAGAAGCTGAGTGTCGAGGCCTCCTTCGTGGCGCCGAACGACTTCGACGCCTGGGACGCTGCCATTACGGACGACACGAAGGTGCTCTACGGCGAGACGATCGGCAATCCTCAGGGGAGCGTTCTGGACTTTGAGCCGCTTGCGGAGTTGGCCGACGTCCACGGTCTTCCCCTGGTCGTAGACAACACCTTTGCGACGCCCTACTTGTGCCGCCCCCTCGATTGGGACGTGCCGCTTGTCGTCCACTCCGCGACCAAGTTTATCGGAGGACACGGCACCTCTATTGGAGGCGTCGTCCTGGACGGCGGCTCGTTCGACTTTACGACCATCGACACGGTGGCCGCACCCTCGGATTCCTATCACGGCCTCAAATTCCCCGACACGTTCGGCCACCAGGGCTACCTCATGAAGACCCGGGCCGAAACGCTTCGGGACACCGGGGCCAGCCTGTCCCCGTTCAACGCGTTCCAGCTCATTCAGGGACTGGAGACCCTCTCCGTCCGCATGGAGCGCCACGTAGAAAACGCCCAGGCCGTGGCCGAGTACCTCGACGAGCATCCACTAGTGGAGGATGTAGCCTACCCCGGCCTGCCGAACAATCCGTATCATGACCTCGCCCAGAAGTACCTCCCCAAAGGCCCGGGTGCCATCTTTACCTTTGAGCTCGATCCGGATACGCTGGATCCGCGGACTGCGGGCGAGACCTTCATCGAGAACCTCCAGCTCTTCTCGCACCTCGCGAACGTGG
>CAYRPX010000378.1:0-2840 GCA_964426195.1 uncultured Salinivenus sp. | reverse complement strand
ACACCGAGACACAGCGGGCGACGTGCACGCTCGGAGCCCAGGTGAGCCCTGTAGCAGGGGCTGAGCGTAGCGAAGTCATGCCTATGGTGAGCTACCGGGGGAGGGCAGAACCCGTTCTGCGCTGGGAACGCAGTGACCGAGTAGTCCCGGGCTGCACACGATCCGCGAAGTCGTAGCGCTGGAAGCGCAGCGACCGAGTACTTTCCGGAGGCCATAGACAGTCCGCCAAACAGTCCGCCAAACAGCTTCTCATCCCTCAATTCTCTACTCCCGTCCATAATCGTCTTCGAGACGAATAACGTCATCTTCGAGACAGAACCCCATCTGCGTCTCAATGAAGACGAGGGGATCGTCGCCGTCATTTTCGAGACGGTGGACGTCCTCCACGTCGATGAAACAGGTATCCCCCTCGGACACCTCGATCTCCTCGTCGTTGCGGGTAAAGACCCCCGAGCCCCGAACGATAACCCAGTGCTCCTTCCGATGTTCATGCTTCTGCAGGGAGAGGCGCTGTCCCGGATGGACGATGATCCGCTTTACGCGGTAACCAGGTTCATTCAGGTATTCCTCCCAGCGGCCCCAAGGACGATTGTCGGCATCGAGATACATAGTGGCAGTAATCAATTCGTGGTTGTGGTAGCGAATTTATGGGGAAAGGCAGAGGGGCATCCCCCAACTGTAATGATCTGATTTCCTTCCAATGGACGAGCCGGAGCAACTACGACCCAGCCGTTTCCCGGTCCTCCGCGAACGGAGGCGTAGCCGTTTGAAGGGGCGTGCCGACCGTCTTAAGCAATCCGAGCAGCAAAATCGCCCCCGCAATCAATCCCACCCACCACGGCATTCCGAAACCGGCAGGAAGCGTCCCGAACAGAATGGCCACTGTGCCCACACTGAGCGCGTACGGCAACTGCGTACGTACGTGTTCGATGTGGTCGCACCCGCTGGCCATTGACGACAGAATGGTAGTGTCGGAAATCGGTGAGCAGTGATCCCCCCAGACCGCCCCGGCCAACACGCAGGACACGGACGAGTAGAGAATGTGATAGTGAGCAGGATCGGCCATCGCATTTTGCGCGAGCACCGCCCACACCAGCGGAATAACCAGTGGCATGAGGATGCCCATCGTTCCCCAGCTCGACCCCGTCGCGAAGGCTGTGGCGGCGGACAACACGAAAATGAGGGTCGGCACCACACCCGCCGGAAGCGACTCGCCCAGGATGGACACCAGGTAGTCGGCCGTGTGCAGCACCTCGGTAATGTCGGACAGCGCCCACGCGAGCACGAGGATGATCATCGCAAAGAGCATCGACTTGAGGCCTTCGTACCAGGCCTCCACGGTCTGTTCCAGATCCAGAATGCCCTGCCCCAGCGACAAGGCTGCCGCCACCAGGACGCCCAGCAGCGATCCCCACATGAGCGCCTTGTAGGAGTTGGCCTCACCAATGATTTGCTGAAGAGACGCGTCCGACCCGGCCGCCGCAATTCCTGTGGCGTACAGTCCCCCGAGTACGCCCCCCACGAGCACAATGATGGGAATGATCGCGTTGAGGGCCCGCCGGGGCGTGCCTTCAGGGGGCTTCAGTTCTTCGCCCTCCTCCGCCGCCGCTTCGTCCACGTTCGCGCCCTCCCCCAGCACCTTCCCCGTCTCTCGTGCCCGCTTTTCCGCGTCGTACATCGGGCCGAAGTCGAGCCGGGAATTCGCAATGAGGAACACAAAAAAGAGGGCCAACAGGGGGTAAAAGTTGTAGGGCAGCGAGCTCAGAAAAACGGAATAAGCCCCCTCACTAAACCCTTCCATTCCCTCCAGCGCGCTCCCAATCAGTCCCACCTCGTAACCGATCCAGGTGGTGACAAAGGCGAGGGCTGAAATCGGAGCCGCAGTCGAATCGACGATGTAGGCCAGCTTCTCCCGCGAGATGCGCAGGCGATCGGTTACCGGACGCATCGTGTTGCCCACGATGAGCGTATTGGCGTAATCGTCAAAGAAGATGCTGATGCCGAGAACACCGGTCACCACTTGACCACGTTTCGAGTCACTCGCCCATCCCGTAAGACGATCGACAATCCCCAGGGTCCCGCCGTTTTTCGAAATGATGCCTACCATTCCCCCAATCATAAGCGAAAACAAAATGATCGCGGCATGATCGTCGTTGGCCAGGGCCCCGAGAACATAGACCTGCAGGGTATCGAGCATTCCTTTGAATAGGCCCCAGGACGTAAACCCAATTGCGATGACGGCGCCAATCCACACCCCAAAGAACAGGGCGGGCACCACGCGCCGATAGACAAGGGCCATTCCGATGGCGAGAAGCGGCGGCACGATGGAGAGCCAGCCGGGGATGGAACGGGTCGTTGTAGCCTGAATCACCGTTCCCCCTGTCACAACGTCCACGGACACTGTTCCGCTGGAGGAGGTCGTCACCTCCTCGCTGCTCCACACGCCAGTGTCGACATTGTAGGACAACGGCACTGTCTCCCCCTCCACCCGCACGACAGGCCGCCCCGCCGCTGCCAGCGACGAGTCGCCCGACACGGACACCGAAAACTCTATGCCTGTCAGCACGGGATCCGGCACCTCGATGCCTCCGTCCTGAGCAGCCACCGACGGGAGAAGCCCTGCCGAGAGACCGAGCAGCAGCACGAAACAGGCCAGTGAACGAATCATGGGTCAGGTGTCATGATACCAGATGCGAGATTTCGCTGTGCATTTTTGCTTCTCTCGTGGATGTAGGGACGACCTGCGGGTCGTCCCTACGTGGGCCTAATTAGCTTATGTAAACGATTCTCCGAGACCCTCGACGCGATAAATCTGTACCTCGATTCACCGCAGATGGTAT
>CAYRPX010000377.1:0-2881 GCA_964426195.1 uncultured Salinivenus sp. | reverse complement strand
CAATAGCCTGTCGTATCCGGAAATCAGCTACATGCACGTCGAGCGCTTCTCGGGGGCAGTGTCGTTCGACTACGGGGGTGCAGCACTGCCGGTCACGGCCCGGTCCACAGTTGGGATCTCCGTCTTTCGGAGTGGCGTCAATGACATCGTCAACACCCTGTCGGCCTGGAACCCGGATCGAGGCCAGCCCCTGCCCAACTTCGAAAGCCGCATCTCGCGCTTCTCGGCGGCCGACTGGGCCCTGTTCGTCAGTTACAGTCGCCAGCTGAATGACCGGCTCTCCGTGGGGGTCAACTTCAAAAACATTCATCGCTCCATCGGCGACTTCGCCGACGCCTGGGGCTACAGCATGGACGTAGCGGCCCGGTATCGGAGGGGCCCCTACCGCTTCGGGGCCGTGCTCCGCGACGTGACGACCATGCTGCAGAGCTGGAGCGTCAACCCCTCGGCCTTCGAGATAACCTGCAAGGCTGATACTGATGGGGACGATCAGAAAGAGACTTTCGAGGCCTGTAAGAACGATGACGGGTCCCTGATTGAGGACAACGCGGCCCGCTACCAAGCGGTCTTCGATCAGCGCATTCCGCAGGGGGGCACGGCGCTCGTGCTGCCGGTCGCGCGGTTCGGCTCCGGGGCCGTGTGGCCAGTGGGCGACGGACACGAGATCACTGTGGGGCTCGACGTGGACGTGGCTGTGGACGGGCAGCGGGCCTTCGTTCCGAACGTCGGCGACGTGTCGTTTCATCCGCGGTTGGGGGCGGCCTTCCGCTACGCTGGCGTGGTGGAACTGCGGGGGGGGCTCCGACGCTTTCAGGTGGGCGATCCCATTGGGGTCGACCTCACACCGTCGGTGGGTGCGGGGCTCGACCTGGAGCAGGTGTCGGTCGACTTCAGCTTTGGAGACTTTGCGGGCCTCGTGGCGGAGGATCTGGGGTTCTCGTACCGCATTTCGGCGCAGCTTCGCCTCGAACAGCCGGGCTTGGAGCGGTCGGAGGAGTGAATTCTGGGTGCGGGGGTTAGAGGGAAGAGGAAAGAGGGGCGGGTAGGAGAGGGCGTTGAAAAGCGTGGGGCGAACCTTCGTCGGGGGATGGCTGTCCAATCCATTACGAAGCAGGTTTTTCTCCGACTGGCCGGTGGATTTTTAACGGCAATCCCGACATCTCATGTCTCGTAGTGATTGGATCGGCCTTGGCAGTAGCCTTCTCCTGCATGGGGGGCTCGCGATTCTGTTTGCATTTCTCACGGCCTCGACCCCCCGCCCCGCCCAACTCGGCTACGTCGAGGTGGAGTTTGGCGAGTTTTCGCCGGGCCAGCCGGTCGACGCCACGGAGACCGTGGAGGAGACGACCGCGCCCGAGTCGCAAGAAGAGACGCCCGAGCCGGAAACCGAGCCGGAAGAAACGGCGGAGGAGCCTGAGACGGAGCCGGTGAACCTCCCGGAGGAGGACGAGAGTGAGGAGACCGTGCCGCCGACCGAGGAGGAAACGACCGTTCCGGAGGCCGAGGCCCAGCCCGAGTCGGAGCAGCAGGCCGATCAGCAAGAACCGAGTGAGGAGCCGGGGGAGGAGTCGGGGGATCCCGGAACGGGTACGCAGGAGGAGGCCTCTGCGCCCTACAACATCGAGGGGCTGGACCGAGACCCCGAGCGGGCACCCCTGCCCCGGTACGCCGAGAAAGTGAATGCCCGTATCCAAATCCAGATTACTGTCAATCCCGATGGGCGCATCGTCCGACGCATTCCGCTGAAGAAGGGCAATCCCAAGCTAGAGGCGGCCGTCATGGACGCTCTGGAGCGCTGGCGCTTCAATGCCCTGCCGCCCGGTGCCCCGCAGGAAAATCAGACTGGGACCGTTACCTTCACGTTCCGGCTGGAGTAGCAGTTCACCGCGGAATGGACGGGGGAAAAGGAGAGTATGAAGGGGGATGGAATGCTCTGTAGCTCGACGGGCGTTGTGCGTTTTCCGATCACGTTCACGTCCTAGTATGGATGAGGAACGGCTCGGATTGAAGGGAGCGGAAGGTCATCACAAGGCTCAGACCGTTCTCTACTTGACACCGCCTCCTCCGTCGCGCTGTTTGTAGGGGACAAATCGGCCCTTTTTCCACCGATTTCCCCTGCTCATGGCTTCTTCGGACTCTCCCGTTGGGGCGCCCTCGGACATCGATTTTCGGATCCTCTTTCGGGCCCTGCTGGAGCCGCGCGTCGTGGAAGAGAAGATGCTTGCGCTCATCCGGCAGGGGCGTATCGCGAAGTGGTTCAGCGGATACGGGCAGGAAGCCATTGCCGTGGGCACTACCTGGACGCTGGCGGAGCGTGACTACATCCTCCCCATGCACCGCAACCTGGGCGTCTGGACGACTCGCGGGGTCGACCGGGAACGTCTCTTTTGCCAGTTGATGGGGAAGGAGGGCGGCTTTACAAACAGCCGCGACCGCACCTTTCACTTCGGCCTGCCCGAGAAGAATCTCGTCGGCATGATCTCGCACATGGCCGCCATGCTGCCGGTCGCGTGCGGGCTCGGGCAGGCGATTCGGTACCGGGACGAGGACCGCGTCGCCTGTGCGTTTTGCGGGGACGGGGGGAGTCGTGAGGGGGACTTCCACGAGGCACTGAACCTGGCAGCGGTCTGGGACCTGCCGGTAATCTTCCTCGTAGAGAACAACGGGTATGGCCTCTCGACGCCGACCGAGGAGGCGGTGCCCGTCGAAAACATCGCTGATGCTGCGATCGGCTACGACATGGCCAGCCGGGTGGTAGACGGCAACGATCTGTTGGCCGTGATGGAGGCGGTGGGAGAGGCCCGCGCACACGCTCGGGAAGAGGGACCGGTATTGCTGGAGATGAAGACGTTCCGCGTGCGGGGCCACGAGGAGGCCTCCG
>CAYRPX010000376.1:0-2881 GCA_964426195.1 uncultured Salinivenus sp. | reverse complement strand
ACCGCTTGCAGAGGATGCGGAACGGCGGGTCGCTCACGTCCTCCATGGGCGCGAGGAAGAGAGGCCGATCGTCGAAGTCGAGGTGGCCGATGCGCATCGGGATGGGATGATTCCTATTCGTAGCGGCATACTGCGAGATATTGGAAAACGCATCGAACGCGGACGGTGGTTCCACGAAAGCGTTGAAACGTTGAACGTTCGAACGTTTAACGAAGGCCTGTACTCATTCCGGGCGCTCGCACGTACATTGGGTGCACGGCCTCTTTCTCCCTGACCTTCCTCCGACTCATGACTTCCGAGCGCACCTCTTCGTCGACCGTTCGCCCGCTCCTCGTTGCCTTGCTCGCGCCCCTTACGGTCCTGCTGACCGGCTGCAGCGACCAAAACCTCCTGGAACTCCTTTCTGTGGGAAACTGGGGCTTCTGGGGCACCGTGATCATCGTCCTCGACCTCGTGGCCCTCGTGGACTTGCTTGGGGACGGTACCCGAGGCACGACGAGCAGAGTCATCTGGACGCTCCTCATCATCTTCTTTCCGATGGGCGGCGTGCTCCTCTACTTCATTTTCGGCCGCGAGTAGGGGGGACGGATGGACGTGTGGATGCGTGAACGTGATGTTGTGCCGACTTCTGCACTCAGGCTCCAGGTTCGCGAGATCGTTGCCCTCGGGGTCCTGTATTTGCCAGTAGCCTGCGGAGGCACCCGCCCCATCGCGTCTACCGGGCCGCCATCGAGGACACGCAGACGGCCGATCCCTCAGAGTCACGACCGGGCTCACGCCCCTCGTGCCGGACAACGACACCCTCGCGTGCAGCGGGGCCGACTCGGGTTGGCAGGTGCAGGTGGTGACCTGACTCGATTCCACGGCCCTACCGGACGCGACAGCTGGCGACACGGTGACCGACGACGACGTGTGGGTAACCGCCGTCCCTGCAATCCAACAGTTCTGCCAGCGCCTCGACCGGACCGGCGATCGGCTCCATCTCCGCCTGACCCAGCGCCTCAGCCTCTCGCCCGATGCGAACTACAGTCGGATCATCGAGCTCTGGGTTCGCCCTCAGGATCTCGCTCGCCCGTGCCCCGATCCTGAGGTGACGGACCGGGAGTGTGAACTGGAATTCCTGCCTCCACCTCGGCACGTCCAGGTGAGCGACACCCACCGGACGTGGTTTCAAGAGCTGAAGCAAACCTCCTACGGCCCCGTCGGCTACCCCTTCACTGGTCTTGGGGACACCTACGCCTGGAATCCGAGCACCGAAGAGGTGAGACCAAGCGAGTTTTTCCTGCGACCGGCCCTTGACAGTACAACGGCGCCTGACTCAACTGGACGCACGGTTCGTCCACGCCGTATACCCAACGGAGGGATATTGTCGGGCAGATTCCGAGCTGTCCCCCCTCCCTCCCGCAAATTCCTGTACCGGCTCCCTTCGATCTCTTTCCTCGCCATTCTCCCGTTCCCCCACACTCCCAAACGCGTCCATTCCCAAATTTGTGTGAGGGCGAGGCCTTCAGCGAACTCCGAGCAACAGATTACTTATCATTGTCAATGGTGTAGCGTACATTGTTTATTCCCTTCAGCGCGTTTAGAACCTGTTCTGCAGCAGAGGTCCAACCAAGAAGAGGGCAAAGGCTCCACGAAGTGCCCAACGCGAGCCTCGTACGCGACAGTCGTCGGTACTAGGCGAGCGCAGACGCTTCGGGGATACGAGATCCGCGAAGTCGGGGGCCGCAGATGTCTCGCCAAACACGTTCTAAGGATCCTCACACATCTCCTCTCAACGAACCGACGCATTCCGTTGCACACATGATCGACCCCCTCGCCCCGGACACCCTCCGCCAGCGCTTTGATCCCTCCGACCTCGACTTTGAGACGACCGACGACCTCCCGGCCGAGACAGAGGTGGTCGGCCAGGACCGGGCCGTCGAGGCCCTCGATTTCGGCGTAAACATCGACGCCGACGGCTACAACATTTTCGCCTTGGGCCCCACGGGCACCGGTCGCCGCGAGCTTGTGCAGCACCTCCTGGAGGAGGAGGCGGCCGCGGAGCCGACGCCGCCGGACCTCTGTTACGTAAACAACTTCGACGACGAGCGCGAGCCGCGCGCTATCCGGCTTCCTGCAGGCCGGGGATCCGAACTGAAGGAGGACGTAGACGAGCTCATTGAGGGGCTCCAGACGGCCCTCCCAGGTACGTTCGAGAGCGAAGAATATCAGTCCCGCCGCGAGATGATTCAGGAAGAGGTGCGGGAGGGGCAGGAAGCGGCGCTCGAAGACCTGCAGGAGCGGGCCCGCAAGGACAACATCGCCCTGATTCGCACTCCACAGGGCTTCGTCTTTACTCCCATCCGGAACGGAGAGGTGGTACCTCCGGAAGAGGTTGAATCGATGCCCGAGGAGGAGCGCGAAGCGGTGCAGCAAAAGATTGAGGAGTATCAAGAGGAGCTCCAGGAGATCCTCCGCAAAGTTCCTGAGTACCAGCGCGAGGCGCGGCAGCGCATTGAGGAATTGAATGAGGAAATGGCAACGCTCGTCGTCGACGACCTCATCGACGACCTGCGCGACAAATACGCCGACCTCGAGGAGGTCCAGGAGTTTCTAGACAGCGTCCGGTCCGACCTCGTCGAAAACGTCGATTTCTTCGTCCAGGCCGCCCAACAGAACCAGTCTCCCCCCCAGCAGGGACCGGCCCAAATGATGCAGCAGGGCCAGCAGGGCGGCGGGCAGCAGGCCCCCGCGCCGGACGGAGCCTTCTGGCGTCGCTATCGCGTGAACCTCATCGTCGACAACGAGGACACCGAGGGCGCTCCGGTCGTCTACGAGGATAATCCCAACTACCAGAACCTCGTCGGCCAGGTCGAGCAGATTGCCCAGATGGGCGCGC
>CAYRPX010000375.1:0-2884 GCA_964426195.1 uncultured Salinivenus sp. | reverse complement strand
CTTCCTCGCCGTCCGACTTGCGCAGAATGCGAAAGCGCGTCCCCCGCTCGGGCTCCCACTCAAAGTTCTCGATGAAGGGCGCCCCCCGCAGCAGTAGGTCCAACGGATCGACCACGAGCGGCCACTCGGACAGAACCACGTACCGCTCTGTCATGCCGAAGCTGTGCATGTAACTCGGGCGATCCACGTCGAGGCGCGCCACGACGTCCCGCGCGGCCTCATCCGGCTCCATACCGAGAACCTTGTACGCGCACTGGCGCCCGAACGAGGTCGCATATGCGAGGGTGCGGCCCGTCTCGGGCTCCACATGCGGATGGGGCGTCATGGTATCCACGTCCACGCCGTCCTCGACCTCCACCACACCGACCGTCTCCAATGTCTCCGGATCGAAGCGCACCGGAATCGGCGTCTCGGTCAGGGCCACGTACTGCCCGTCCAGCCGTGCCACATTGATGGCGGCGTTGTCCGTCGGCGTGGGATTGAAGATGCTCATGACCCGCCCGAAGATCGACATGCACGGGTCTGTCGCAAATTCGGATCGGGCAATTTCCCCCTGGTCGAGGGCCTCCTGCCGACTCTTCGACTCGACGAATCGGTTCCGGTACTCAACCGTGTCGCCGTCCATCCGGAACGCGTGGAGCATCGCGTGCCCGTCGAACCAGTGGTTGTAGTCCTGGTCGCCCACCTCAAACTGGGCGGGCCCGTTTCGAATGAGGGTGCCCGTCAGCCAGTCCGGCAGGGTTCCTCCGATGGGGAGAGCAGGGTCGTGGATTTCCCGGTCGAGGCTTTCGAAGCCGCGGCGATAGTTGGTCATGGCGGAATCTTTGAGCACGAAGAGCACAGCATGGAGGGGTTGCACGGTTCGTCGTTCCTCCAGATTCGTGCCTTCGGATCCTGGACCAAACGAGGGAGAATCCGCAAACGAACCTTCCTGTGTGCTCACATTTACAAGAGAAGGCACCGCCCTTTCATCGCCGGGCACTCTCGCGTTCTTCGTTCCTACTCGGCTTTCATTGTGATTCCGCAACGAATCCCGATTCCCGAATCGTTCTACTCCATCGAGACGGGAGAGCCCATTTCTCAGTGCCTCGCCTGCGAGACGTCCCTCCTGGACGGGCCGACCGAGTACCTGATCGAGAAGGGCTATCGCCGGTACGAGGCGTACGACGTGCAGGAGACCGTCTTCGAGTTCGCGCTTTGCATGGACTGCCACGCCACCATGCGACAGTCCTTTTCGGAATCGTCGATGCGTCGGTGTCGGGCGTATCTGTCCGAGCACGTCGACCTGGCCGCCCGAACCGGAGGCCTCCTCGACGCGGAGTCGCTCGACCCGAGCGAGTGGACCCGCCGGTGCATCGTGCACGACACGCCCCGAGAAGAGCTCGAAGAGTTCCAGATCATGGCCCAGTGCCAGGGCACCGAGATGTGGCTCACCCACCTCCCGCTTCTGATGGGCGGCCCGGCGATGGACGAACTGGGGCAGCGCCTGTCGAACGAGACAATCGACGAGCTCGGGGGCTTTCGCGACGAACACTTTGGCCTCCCGCCCGAACTGAAGCGCGACCTCCAGGGGCCGGTCGTCGTATGACGCCCTCTTTTCCACTGCGCTTTCTTCCTTTCCCCCACGTCCCCGCACGACCCAATGAAGTCGGCAACAACGCTGCTCACGCTGCTCTTTGCTCTTCTCCTGGTTGGATGCTCCGCCAGTGAGCCCACCGCGACCACTTCCGAGCGCGACACCACAACGGCCTCGGCGCACACGGAGTCCTCTTCGAGTTCTGAGGAAACCACGGAGACGGAGTCCGCTCCCTCCGCTCCGTCGCAGGCCTCGCAGGACTGGTACCACCGCGATCGCGTGCCCCGCAGCGGTCCCGGCCTCGACACCCGGGCCGCCTACGAAGCCGTCCTCCAAGACCGGCCGCCCCGCGACACCGTCGAGGTGGCCATCATCGACTCGGGCATTGATCTTGACCACGAGGACCTCGGAGGGAAGACCTGGACCAACACCGACGAGATTCCGGGAAACGGCGTGGACGACGACGAGAACGGCTACGTCGACGATGTGCACGGCTGGAATTTCATCGGTGGACCCGACGGCAAAAACGTGAACCAGGACACCTACGAACTCACGCGGATTTACGTGGAGCTGCGCGAGCGCTTTGCCGGAATCGACTCGGCCGATGTGGCCTCCTCCAATCGGGACTCGTACCAGCGGTATCGGGAAATTAAGCGTACCTTCCAGCAAAAGCGCCGCGAGGCCAAGCAGCAGCTTGCCAAGGTTCGGAAGGCGGAAACTGCCGTCCAGACTTCTGCGGAGATCCTAAAGCAGCACCTCGAGACTGATTCCCTCACTCAGAAGTCTATCCGCTCCGTCTCGAGCCCCAACCAGACCGTGCGCCGGGCCCAGAAGACCCTCCGCTACTTCTACGACCAAGGACTCTCTCCCGCGGACCTCAAGAAATACAAACGCCAACTGGAACGAAAGGTCGAGTACAACTACAATCCGGACTTCAATCCGCGCTCCATCGTCGGGGACGACTACGCGGACAAGACCGAACGCCGGTACGGCAACAATGACGTGGTCGGCCCCGATGCATCCCACGGTACACACGTGGCCGGGGTGATTGGGGCCATTCGACAAAACGACATCGGCATCGACGGCATTGCGCGTGGCGTCCGTCTTATGTCCGTCCGCACCGTTCCCAACGGCGATGAGCGTGACAAGGACGTAGCCAACGCCATTCGGTACGCTGTCGACAACGGGGCCGACGTCATCAACATGAGCTTCGGCAAGTCCTACTCTCCTAACAAGGAGGTCGTAGATACCGCCGTGCAGTACGCGGACTCGATGGGCGTTCTCATGGTGCACGCCGCCGGCAACGAC
>CAYRPX010000374.1:0-2923 GCA_964426195.1 uncultured Salinivenus sp. | reverse complement strand
TCGTGCTGTTCCTCGTCGGCTGCTACGCGGAGCCGGTGTTTGCCTTTGCCCACGAGGCGGCCGTGCATTTGACCGACACGGGTCCGTACATTCAAGCGGTCCTTGGCGGATAGGAGTGAATTGTTCGCCGGGACGGCTGGGCTCCTCGGCTGCTCTCTAGAGTTTCCCAAACTAGCCTTCGGCGCTGACGATGGTTGTTACGCTCGTACGGATTTTGCTCATGACCCTCGTTTGGGCGACCCTCCACGGTTCATTTAGCGTTGGAGTGCTCGTGCTGGGCGTCCTCTTTTCTTGGGCGACTCTTCGAATCTCGCGCCCCCTGTTTAACCGCGAAGAGGACAATTTCATCGCCACGGGACGACCGCTTCGTCGGCTCTGGCGCAGCCTCGTGTTGCTCCTGGTCTTTCTTCGAGAAGTCGTGCTCTCGGCCCTCCAGGTGGCATGGTACGTCCTTCAACCCTCGCTGACCATACAGCCTGCGGTCATCGAATATCCCCTACACGTCCAAACCGACCGGGAAATCACGGTGCTGGCCAACATGATTTCGCTCACGCCCGGAACGCTCAGCATGGATGTGGCGCCGGATCGGTCTGCCATCTACGTCCACGCGATCTCTGTTTCCACGGACGACGGGCAGGATGTGATCGATGACATTAAGGGATCTCTTGAGAAGCACATCAGCCGGACGCTTGGGCCCGAGGGGTAATTTCGGGAGTGACGGTTTCCTCCCGGGAGCGGTCAATGACGCCCCGCACGGGAGGGTTATTCGACGGATTCCTTCTCGCGGAGCCAGCGGGAGAAGAGCCACCCGCCGAGTGCAGCCCCACCTAATCCCAGGAGCAACGGGGTCAGGGAGGGCTCAGGCACCTCGTCCGGATTGATCAATCCGCTCGTGCGCCCGATGTCCTCGATTTGAGGCACCGTGAGCGTGCCGTCCAGGGTGGAAGTGATGGCGGCTTGGACGGCGGCGGCTGCGACGAGCTCCACGGGCAGTGGTCGGCCTTCATCCGTCGCGTAGGGGTGCGGGCGGATGCTTTTCATCTGGTTAAGGGCAGCTGCGAGCGTGGACGTGCCGGGTTGGCGGGCTCCGTAGACGAGGTTCGGCCGGAGTGACACGGTACGGAGGTCGGGATACTGTTCGTGGAGCGTCCGTTCGACGCGACGTTTTGCCGAGAGGAAGTTGTACGGCACGATGGGGGGTTTGTCACGCACGGAGAGAAATATAAACGCGTCCGCGTCGGCCTCGACCGCTTCTTCGGCCACCAAAAGAGCTGATTCCGCATTCACCCGATCAAACGTCCGATTTTGATCGGGCTGTTCGCGGATCGTCGCAATGGAATGCACCACCGCGTCGGCATCCTCCAGCAGGACGCGCCACGTGTCGGGCTCGAAGACATCGGCGGCGCGCCACTCGACCTCCTGGGTCCACGGGTGTTGAGCGGGGGTGAGAGGGGGGCGGCCCGTGCGACCGAAGGCCGCCACGTCGTGGTCGTTTTGTACGGCAATGCGACAGATTTCGGAGCCGATAAAACCGTTTCCACCGGGGAGGACGAGCTTCATGACATCAGAAATGTTCTAATGAAAACAGCACGGTCTTCTGTTAGGAGAACGTGCGGTCTGGAGGCGACGGTTCCATCTTTCGGAGGATCGAATCAGGGAGATTGCATGTTAAGATTCTGCTTGAGCATCCGGAGGCGCTATTGCTTCTGACGTGTGGGGACGAGTCCCAGATGAAAGTGCACAGGGGCGTGGGAGCGCGGGCATTCAGCCGTTTCGTCCGGCAGCACGGTGCGAACAGACCGCCATCGTCAAAATGCAATTGCCGTGAGGATCGGATGGCGAAGGAGCAGGTTGTATTGTCACGACGGATGCCTCGTCACGACGGATGCCGATTTCCGCGTGTATAGGAAAGCCGAGAACGAGTCAATCGACGTGCTTTTGCCCGCAGGGCGATTGCATCTTAAAATTCTCGGCCCTGAACTGAACGAGGCACCTGCCCTCAGACGCTACAAAACCGGTTCGAGGAAAGAGCCACCAGGGCCATACGTTGCGATTTGATTAACATGCGATTGCCCTGGCTTTTGCCCGAAGGATGAGAGGGACGCACACCACTGATGGAGGGGACTGCCGTTTTGCGAGCCGTCACGACAGGACGAGGCCCCGTGCAACGTGTCCCCGAACGGTGCGTATCACTCTTGGAAGCGCTTCCTTATCGGAGCTAGGCTCCTCGTTGCACCCATCGATTCTTCTGGACGGTTCCTCTTCGTTATGGATGTCGAAAGGTATGATCCCACCCATCCCGTTCGCTTCGTCACGGCCACGAGCCTGTTCGATGGGCACGACGCGGCCATCAACATCATGCGCCGCATTCTGCAGCAGACCGGCGCCGAGGTGATCCACCTCGGCCACAACCGGTCGGTGCAGGACATCGTGAACACGGCCATTGAGGAGGACGCACAGGGCATTGCCGTGTCGAGCTACCAGGGCGGACACATGGAGTACTTCACGTACATGCACGACCTGCTGGAAGAGCGAGGCGCGGGACACATTCGCGTCTACGGCGGCGGGGGCGGTGTGATTGTGCCGGACGAGAAGGCCGAGCTGGAGGAGTACGGCATCGCTCACATCTACTCGCCAGATGAGGGGATGGAGATGGGGCTGCAGGGGATGATCAACAGCATGGTGGAGGAGTGCGACTTTCCGGTCGTGGATGTCGATTTCCGCGTACCGGACGACGTGCCGAAGCGGGATCCGCGCCTTGTGGCTCGCAACTTGACGCGGGTAGAGGCGCCGGAGCCGGAACGGGCGGCGGTAGTGGTTGGGGCGACCGGCGAAACGGACGCCGTTGAGTCCACAGTGACCGATGGCGAGCCGAGAGGGGATGGGAGTCCAGAAAAGTTAAATGTTGAAAGTTTGAAGGTTG
>CAYRPX010000373.1:0-2944 GCA_964426195.1 uncultured Salinivenus sp. | reverse complement strand
CAAGATTCGGCAGGGGCCCTCGCCGGTTCTTTTTACCCCTCCCGAAGCGCACTCAGTCTATGGAGAACGACTCTCCCCCTCCGCTCTTCAGGCGCGTCCCAGAGTGGATTGCCGGGGAAGCCACTCCGGAGGCCGCAAAACATTTCTCCGACTGGGTTCTTCAGGCCCTCTCTACCCTTGGATTCGACACGACCGCCCCGATCTCCGGCGCAGACTTCCAGAAGGTGAAGGCCACGCTTCGAGGAGGCGACATTACGCCCGGGCGGATGCAGCGGGCCCTCCAGGAGGCGCGGCGAGCCGAGGAGGAGGATCTCACGACGCTCCAGTGGGCCTTTCGGCTTCAGCGCCGGGCCTATAGCGAGGACATTGCGGAAGGGGCCCGCCGGGAGGCCAAACGGAGGCTCAAAAAGGAGTTTGGCAAGGAGGAATCCTCTCTCCGGCGCCCACCGACTCCGGAGGAGACGTTTGCGTTTTTGCTGTCCTGGGAGGAGCTGGGGGGGACCTCCCTGTTGGCGGCCCTGCGGGAAATGGTTCGTCAGAACGGCGGAACGATGCCTCAGAACTGACGGCAGAGGTGAAGAGTAGGCCGATCGCGTTTGCCACCACCTACTCGCGTTCCCGCGAGGCCCCGGGGAGCCGCACAGTGAACCGGCTGCCTTCTCCTTTTTCGGTCACGACTTCGATCGACCCGCCCATCTGATCGACGATTTTCTTAGTCACGGCCAGGCCCAGTCCCGTGCCCTCATACTCCCGGGTCAGTCCCTCCGAGGCTTGTCGAAACGGCTCGAAAAGCTCCTCCGCTCGCCCGGGTTCCATGCCGATGCCGGTATCCTCTATTTCCAGCGTCGCGGCTCCCTCTCCTGCGTAGGCTCGGACGCGCACGTTTCCTCCCTCCTCGGTGTACTTGACCGCGTTGCTTAAAAGATTGTCGAGCACGATTTGCAGGCCTCCCGAGTCGGCCTCGGCCCAGACAGGGGCTTTTGCGCGGACCTGCAAGTCGACCCCTTTCTCGTTGGCCTGGCGCCGGTACTGCTCGGCGGTCTCCTCGGCCGTCGAGGCCAGGTCGACCGTTTCGAAGGAAAGGTCCATCTCCCCTGCCTCCAACTTCGAAAGCGTGAGTACCGCATCAAGCGTTTTCATCAAACGGTCGCCGCTCTTTTTAATCAGGCGGGCAAATCGGACGACCGCCTTTTCATTCTCAGATCCTGCCTCCCCCCCGCCTTGAAGCTCTGCTTCAGCTTCGACCTTGTCGCCGATCGCCTCCGCAAAGCCCAAAATGGACGTAAGTGGCGTGCGGATCTCGTGGCTCACGGTCGCAAGGAAGACGCTTTTGAGCCGATTTGCCCGCTCGGCCTCTTCCTTCGCCTCAACCAGCTCCTGCTGGCGCTTTTTCTGCTCGGTAATGTCCTGAAGCGTCCCGCTTATCCTTTCGGCCCGGCTTTTCTCATCGGGCTCCTCTTTCCCCCAGCGGGCCTCCCCCCGCACCCGGACCCATTTCCGCTCTCCAGCGGCCGTCTCAATGGGGACCTCCAGGTCGAACGGGTCCTCCGAGAAAGAGTCCTTCGAGAACGAGTCCTCCGGGTCGGCGCAGCGCTCGATGAACCGCCGCACTTTTTGCCCCCCTTCTTCCCCGAAGAAACCAAGCCACCTGTCCAGACTGACCGGCCCAGCCGGCCGATTCCCCAAAAATTGCCAGAGCCAGCCCGTTCCCCTTACCTGGTCGGACTGGGGAAGGTATTCCCATCCCCCAACCTTTCCGACCTCCTGAGTCCGGCGAAGCAGATCTCGGCTCTTTTCCAGCTGTATCTGCGACTGGGCAAAGGCCCGGTGCCGGCGGTACAAGCCGGCGCTTGCTCCCGCGATAACAACCGACGCGCCACCGATAAAGGCCAGGTGCCTCCCCATCGGTCCGGAGGGCAGCGCGAGGCCTTCCCACGCCAGTCCCGTCGGGCCGAGAAGGTAGACGAGGATCCCGACTCCTCCGCCGATCCCCAACACCTGGCCAGCCCGAAAAGGAATAATGGCGACGATCAAGAGAAAGGCTAAGGCAACGTACTCGGTGCTAAACGCGCCTCGAAGTGCCCCCTCAAACGCCACCACGGCCGTCACGAGAAATGTCGCCCCGATTCCAAAGAGCCGCCCGGCCCGGAGGCTGCACTTCATCTCTGCTAACACGAGCCCAATCACGCTCAGGGCCGCTACGATCAGAAGGGCAATCATGACCACCTGGCTTGCTCGCCCCCCTGCCTGGAAGGCCCGGTAGGACCAGTGCAGCTCGTAGCCGAGGCCCCACACACTGAGTCCCACGTACAGAAGGGTGCCAACGAGGCCGATCGTCCCGCATTGGCGGAGCCCTGTGTGAAGCAGGTCGGCAAGCGTCGAGCGAAGCGCCGAGTCTCGCTCGGGCAGCCCTGAGGGACCGGGGAAAACTCCCTGGGCCTCGTGGATCGATATCATGTCGGATAGGGACATGTCAGGTAGGCACCTCGGTTATTTCCGTAGAGAGCAAATACGATAGCGCAGGCCTCATTTTCGGAACTCAGAAGGCGAAAAAACGACAGGCGAGAACGGGGGCGGAGCGGAAGAGCCCTCCTCTCTCGCGGGCGACCTGCGCGGAGGATTCCACACTGTGGCTTCTGCTGGCCAGCCTCCGGCAGGACCTCGGCCTCTCAGTGTGGAAACAGCGCGGGATTTCGCCGGGCGCCCTTTAGTCAGGTCTCTCTTCTCCGCCGACGCCGGCAAATTCAAACCGCGCGCCGCCCTCTCGTCCCTCTGTGGCCCTGGCGGTCCACCCATGCATCCGCGCAATGGACTGGACAATCGAGAGGCCCAGTCCTGTCCCCTCCTCCCTGGTGGAGACCCCCGCCTTGAAGATGTCCTCGCGCTTCTCTTCGGGAATGCCCGGCCCGTCGTCCTCCACAAAAAATCCGCTTTCGGAAGCCTC
>CAYRPX010000372.1:0-2954 GCA_964426195.1 uncultured Salinivenus sp. | reverse complement strand
CGGCCAGCGCTTTCTTCTTGCTACCGTTCCGCGCATGGCATATCCCGATATTAGTCAAGGGATAAACCAATCTGAATTTCTCATCGAGGTGCTGGGCGAGACTTCTGGCTTGCTTGAGAAACTCGAGCGCTGACTTCGTGTCACCCTGCTCAAGGTAATAAAAGCCAATACTATTTAAAGCTTCCACCTCTCTGGGTTGATCGCCTATCTCCTTGAGAAGCTCCAGGCAATTTTTTTCGTACTTGATTGCCTGCTCGAGATTCCCACGATAGGCATGGTAGGAACCGATGGCGCTGAGGTCGAGAGCCTCTCCTTTTACGTCATCGAGGTCCTGGCTTATCATTAAAGATTTCTTTCGGAAGTCAATGGCCGTCTCGATTTCTGCCTGCCTTGCGCGTATCTGTGCGAGACGGGACAGAAAAACTCTTTTAGATAGTAGGTTGCTTGTTTCTTCAGAGGCAGCAAGTCCCTCCTTGAGAAGTAGAGTAGTCGATTCAGGATAATCATCAGCAATTAAGCGGGTAGACCTGCGCAAGAATTGAATCGCTACTTCAGGATCCTCGACTCTTACATTACGAAAAACAGTAAGAGCTTCGTTCTGCTCTCCATCTTGCACAAGGTCAAGGACACGCTCAACTCGATCCTCTGGTCGATCCCCCGCCCACGTCCGCAGGCGCTCCGTGATTTCCTCGTAAGCGTCAAAGAGATCGGTACCTTCGAGACTCCGCACCGTCGGGTCCTCTTCCAACGCGAGGACGGGGTGGTACGGGATCTGCGTAACGAACTGGACCTTTTCCAGTCCCGCCCGCTCCGCGATGTGCGCCTTCGCCGCATCGATACGGTCGGCCCGCAGCTTTTCGTAGTACATCGGGACCGGGGAGGCGACCAGGGCAAGCGTCTCCTCTCGCTCCACCACGTTCGACTGATCAAGGAAGCGCGCCGTGCCCCGCACGTTCTGGCGGTTCAGGCCCGTCAGCACCATCAGGTAGTCGCCCAGGAAGCGCGTGCTGATAGACCCCTCGTCCGAGAAGCCCGTCCGCGAGTCGATCAAGATGTAGTCGTAGTGGCCGGAGTCCTCGATCAGATCCTTGAGGCGCTCGAAAAAGGGCCGTCCCACCCCTTCCTCGAACATTTCTTCGAAGTCGAGGTCGTACAGGTGATTTTCGTATTCGTCGTCCAGGCGGCCGGCGGGGACGAGGTCGAGCATACCATCCTTTTCCCCCTTCTGTACCCCCTCCGGAATCTCTAAAGAGGAGACATAGTTTTCGAAGAAAGCGGACGGCTCCGCATCGCCGAGCGGAGAACTCCACGGGTCGTCGAGGAAGTCGCCGATGGCGTCGACGAGGCCCGGTTGTTTCCGAGACGCCCCTTCCTCACGCTGCTTGTCCTGGAAGAGCGTAAGGCCGGGCGCCTCCAGGTCGAAATCGATCATGAGCACGCGCCGCCCGAGTCCCGCCAGGATGCAGGCCACGTTTAGCAGAGCCAGCGTCCGCCCCACGCCCCCCTTGAAGGAGTAGAACGTGACGAAGAGTGTCTTCTGGCCCTCGCCCGTTGGACGAGGCGTGAGGACTTCCATGAGAAGCGGCTGTTATGTGGCAGCGGGCGTAAGCTTTTCGGATCTAACCTCGTCTCCAAAAAACGTTTGTGCCTTGGAGTAGGGACTTTCCTCCGGTTCTGGCTCGTCTTCCTCCAGTTCCTCAATTTCGAGCTCGGGGAGCGCCTCCCGAATTACTGCCTGCGCGTCTTCGGAGAGGGGACCGGGGTCAATCATTTCGCCGATGATTGCCTCCAGATCGTCCCGCGAGTAGCGGTTAGAGGCGAGCAGGCCGCGCAGCTCGATTTTAAGCTTTGTCCGCAGGTCGTCGTCCTCTAGATTCAGCCTTGGGAGCACGTCTCCGAGCGCCTGTTCAAGGGAATGAAGGCGCATCCCGGCGAAGGCGTTAACGCCGAAGCGCGTGGCGTCGAGGTCGAGTTGCCGGTCCCAAAAGTCCGGCGTGACCTTCTCGCCGAGGAAAACGAGCGCCTGCAGGAGTCGGGCGTGCAGGTCAAAATCGGAACTGTCCCCATCGAGGAACTGCTCGTCTCGGGCCATCCGCTTGATGGGACCGGCAAATTCGTCTCCGTCCAGGTCCTTGACGAGCAGGAGCAGGTCGTGCGCTGGGCGTCCCTGCCAGTCGGGGTGATCGTCTTCCAGCTGTCGGAGAAACCGTTTGAGGATCCGGCGGACCTCAGCCTGCGTTTCGGGCAGCAGGTCGGCGTAGATTTGACCGATGAGGTGATACTGGCCCACGTTCATTCGGGGATCTCCGGGCACCGCCGTATCCTCGTCGTGCAGCCGCGCCCAGATCCAGTCGTGCAGGTCATTCGGGGGAAGATCCTCCACCGACTGGAGGTCGATCCGGCCATGTTCGTCGGTCTGTGGAACCATGGTGCTCACCGTACAATCCGGACAGCTTGGGGAGCGTAGTTGCTCTCCTCAACGAGGTATTTCCCATCGATTACGTCATGCACGACTTCGGGGCACCCACCCTCTGTATACCCCCAGGGATCGCCTGGGTTCGAGCATTCGAAGCGCTCATTCCATCCCTCGTCGGCGTAGGCGTCGGCAATCGTCGGATATCGAACAGGGAGATCGGCGGGGACCTCGTATACAAGAAGGATGAGCTCTCTGTCCTGTTTTCCCTGAGGTGGCGGCAGGCCAACTCCTTCTCGGACAGTGGCAGCGTCGGGGAGCCCGTCGAACGGATCGTCAACGGATTCCTGAAAGGTAGACCAGATCAGGTATCGGCCGAGGGAGCAGTCCCGAAGCTGCTGATGGTACGGATCGGTGGGCGGACGGCTTGCCCGGCGGTCCTCGAAAAATTGCTCCCGCGCGTTCGCCGAGGAAAAGGCCTGGGTCTGTTCCATGAGGCCGGCAAAATCCGGATGTGGAATCGCCCGTCCCTTCGGCGCTG
>CAYRPX010000371.1:0-2964 GCA_964426195.1 uncultured Salinivenus sp. | reverse complement strand
AGTCACGGGTGGCGGCCGCCAATGCTCGGACGGCGTCCGGGTCGGTGAAGTCGGCTCCCAGGAACGTCGCCTCCGTCCCGGCATCGATGAGGGCCTCGACGACCTCTTGCCCCGCCGCGGCGTCCCGGCCGTGCACGATTACGTCGGCGCCGAGGCGCCCCAGGGCCAGGGCCGCCGCACGGCCAATGCCGTTCGTGGAGCCGGTGACGAGGGCCGTCTGGCCTGTACAGTCAGTGTTGGCAACGTCAGCGAGGAGTTCCGGGCGTGTGGTCATCGGAACGAAGGGAGCGCGTGGAAAATGATTGTGGAATCGGGCGCGGCTGTCGACCGGCCCCCCCGACTGTGGGGAGAGCATGGCGTCCCATCCGAATGCACAGGGTGGCGGCTTCCGAGAAGCCAGTGCTCGTCGTTGACACCGGAGTGGACGCGAAACGTGTGGAGGTTATGGATGGTATTGGACGAGAGAACGCCCGCGCGTTTCCGAGAACGCACCGCCCGGATCCATTGGTTACCAGATGGTTATCCCTGACGCGGCATTGACTCGGGCTCTTTGACGAGCTGGGGAAGAGCCTCTCTGGCCACTAACTGTATCGAGAGCCTTATGGGCGAGGCCGATGGTTATAGCGACGTGAAGCGGTGGCACCATTCTCCGCAGCGCCACCAGTGTATGGCCCTGGCGGTCCTGGAAGCTGAAAACGGGTTCCGGCGGCTCGATGGTTACGAAGATCTTCCGAGGCTACAAGCCGCTCTGAAAGAGATGATTCCCAACGAAGACTGACCTAGCCGGAGCGAACCCCTTCTCCTCGTTTCAACTAAGCTCGACTTTGGCCCTATGTTGCATAGGCAATCATGCTCAGGGGTCGATGGTAAAGGGCCTTGGGTATTTTTAGGGTCTCGGTCTCCACCCCCGACCTGAGAAAATTCCCGTTTTGCCACAGGTGCAGGCGCACCCCGGCAAGAGCATCGCTGAAGGTTGGCTGCTGCTTTTGGTACCACGCCGCCTGCCGAACAGGGAGCCGACCGCTCGATTCGAGCCGGTCGGCCATCAAGGTCACCATCGAGAAGAGACCAAGCAAACACCGAGTCGTGCGTAGAATTGCCAAGTCCGACCACTGCCACTGCGTTTCGACACCGAGGTGCCGACGAACCTCCTCGAAGGTTACTTCAACGGCCGGGGGGCGAACAAACCACCGGAGAACGTCGAGAGGGTCTACCTGGAGATCGGTACACAGGAAGGCCTTCGGATCCAGTTTCCCAGTCGGGTCTTTGACAAGGACCCATCGCAAGGGCACGACCGGCATGCCTGGATGCCACCACACGGCCCTCCCTGTGGCAACCTCCAGTTGGCAGGCCGATTGCCCATACCAAGGGGAGACTTCGATTGTCGTCCACTGGACGTCCGGAGCCGAGAGTCGATCGGCCAACGACAGCTGGCGCTTGCCCTTCTTGCGCGGGCGTCCGACCTGGCCAGGTTGGCGTTTGGGTGCTGGATCGTAGAGAGCCGCGTCGAGCCGAAGGCGCGTTACTGCGGACACGTAAGGAGAAACAGCCGCGAGAAGCTCGATCGCCGCAAAGCTCTGGTCGGCGACGGCGACGACCTGGCGGTCGGTCAGCCAGCGCGCGACCTGAAGAAGGGCCTGCCGGGCCCAGTCAGTTAGCTTCTTGTGCGGAAGTCCCCGCTCGGTTCGATACCGTTTTGAGGGACAGAGCATCGTTAAAAACGGCAGAGACCAAACGCGAGAAGCCCAGGGCACCTTTGCCAAAAGGCTTACGCTGAGCCACCGAAGCTCGCTGGCCTTCACAAAGTCCTAAATTGTGCGGTTCTTCTGAGCGGACGAATTACATAGCCGATTGGCAACCGCCATTGAGTTCTCCGGGCTGATCAGGTGGGCTTCCGGTGAAAAGTGAGCGCCGGAGCCTGTCACAGCAGGAGCTTTTGGGGCCGATCAGGGCCAATATCTCCAATCTGGATCTCAATATCTCCGATCTGGATAGAGGACTCCACCTTTTCAGTGCCCCGCTGCTCTCGAATGTCGAACGCGCTCCGCTCAGGTCTACCTGCTCAGGTCCACCTGAAGCGGGGTGGATCAGTCACTTGCCTGAAAATCCCCTCGATGTTGAGCCGACGAGCGGTCGCTTCGGTGACCTTCAGGACCGTCCGGCCGGCCGTGCGGACCAGCTTCCCTGCAATGTCGATCACCTCTCGGCGAAGTCTCCTCGCGTAGGAGGAGAGGGGGATCTGGACCTGACCCGTTTTGGAGCCCTCTTTTTCTTCCTCGGCCTCTCCTTCCTCGGCCTGAAGCCCATCTTCCTTGAAGGCCTCGTAGAGGTTGAAAGCGAGGAGCATTGTCGAGTAGAAGGCCATGTTGGGCAGGAAATCTTCGAACGGCATCCGCTCGGTCCCGAATTCCTTCAGCGCTCGGTGCACGAGTTCGTCTCGCCCCCGACCATGGTGCAAATCGATCAGGGATGCCGTTTCGAGCAAAGACTCCTTCCCGGCTTTTTCCAATCGCCGGTCGATCGGCCCGCCCAGCCCAAGATTGGTGTAGATAACCGTATCCTTGCGAGCAAAGTCAAAAACGCGCTGACCTTCCTCACAGCAGGCCCGCAGGATCGCATCCGCAATAAAGCGATCCCACGTGACCTGGAACGGATGAAAGCCCTCCGTCCCTTTGTAGGTCGGTTCGACTCCCTCGCGCTTCTTGGCGCCGCAGTTGTCCAAGACCATCGAGTCCATGCCCAAAATCACGACCTCTGGCTCCCTGATCTTCAGTCGCCAAAGAAAAAGCTGCTGGATCAGGCGACGAAACAGCCAGATGTGCCCGAGGGAGAACCCGTAGAAAAACCGTTTGATTTGATGGGAGGACGCCATCGACTGGGGATCGACCTCGATCGCCCCAGCGTAGCCCTCCGACTCCTTCAGATCGTCGAAGCGAACCAGCGAAAAGTCGGTCCCGTCCAGAA
>CAYRPX010000370.1:1714-2983 GCA_964426195.1 uncultured Salinivenus sp. | reverse complement strand
CCGCTTCAGACGGCGTAAGCGCCATCGGTTTCTCGACGAGCACGTGACATCCCAATTGCAAACATTCCAGGGCGACCTCGTGATGGGTGGCCGGTGGGGTCGTGAGGTGTACCACGTCGGGTCGTGTCTCCTCAATCATCTTCCCCACATCCGTGAACGAAGACGGAATGTCTCGCGCCCGCGCAAGCTCGTCTGCGTAGTTCGGAAAGATATCCGCCACGGCCACGATCTCCGCTTCGGAGAGATCCCGAATGGCGTCAACGTGAACCTGAGCAATATGCCCCGCTCCGACTAATCCAATTCTCATAGAGTCCTTCACTACCTCATGGTGTTTATTAGCTCCTGCTTTGCCGAGCCTCCCTATTTTCTCAATCGGCAATGCGAGCAACCTGAAAACTGCAAATCTGTCTTGAGGACTCGGCAATCCTGTTTAGCTACGCCGCCGGCACGATGGACTTAGCGGCTCCGGGAAAATACTTCAGAACTCTCAATACATCACCCTACCGATTCGAGGACACGCAACGTCTCTTCTCCTACCCGATCCCAGGAGTACTTTTGGCTACGCTCACGACCACGCTCAGACAACCGGGATCGCAGCTCTGCGTCGTTGAGAACGGTGTCCAAGGCCTCGGACATGGCATCAGTGTCGTAGGGATCCACGAGGATACCAGCCTCCCCCACAATATCCGGAGGCGCCCCTGTTTTTGCCGTCACGATGGGCGTCCCGCACGCCATTGCCTCACAGTTCGGAATGCCAAACTCCTCGTAAAGGGAGGGAAAGAAAAAGACGGTGGCAAGGCTGTAGACCGCGGGGAGATCCTCCTGCTCCACCCATCCAGGAATCACGAGATCGTTCTCAATTTCTTGCATTAACTCCGGATACTCCTCACGGTAGCGGTCACACCCCTTTCCAACGAGGACGAGTTTCGTGTCCCCCCGCCCGTTACACTTTGCGAACGCTTCCAGGAGCCGGGGGACGTTCTTCCTCGGGTCGTAGGCCACTACGCTCAGGATAAAGTCATCGGGCAGCCCGTAACGGGTCCGAACCTCCCTGAGCCCTTCGTCATCGGTAACGGGACCGAAGTGATCCGCCTGTGCTAACGGCACGGTAGTGATCTTCTCCGGCGAGACACCCACAATGTCTACGTAATCTCGTGTGGTGCACTGGGAGTTGGAAACCAGATGCGACGCAGCCCGGCAGTATAAGGGCATCGCCAATTTGATATACTGAACGTCAGGTGACCGATTGTAAATATATATATTCATAAA
>CAYRPX010000370.1:0-1704 GCA_964426195.1 uncultured Salinivenus sp. | reverse complement strand
TCCCACCAGGGGTAACACTCAGGGATGACGTACCAGCTAGCTCCATGTAACGCCATCACGCACGAGACGCCCGACGGTGGCTTGATCGGCAGCGTAAACTTCGTGTTGAAGAGGACGTCCAGCTCAGCCCGCTTCGCGAAACGCTGTACGAGGACTTGGTCCCAGTAGAGGGCGTTGCCCGACGGAAGCACGTGCTCCGTCACGTGATCATACCCCGCGAATCTCCCCGCCTGCTCCTCTGACTGATAGAGGAGAGACCATTCATGCGAGGGGCCCCGCTCCAGCAGTTGTGGAACGAGATTCCGAGCATAAATACCGGTACCACCCTTTTTGTCAATTCCCCGCAGCATTGCGCCGATTCTCATAGTCGTACGGTCTGTCCATTCTCTTTTGCCGAAACGGTGCGCATCGATTCGGTGAGTTCGTCCACCGACTCTCCGTCGAGGTAGTGCCGGAACCAGACCTCCAGGTTGATCAGCATCCACAGCCGGTGATGATGATCCACCTGACCGGACTGGTGCTCGTCGAGCAGGCGTTCCAGTTCCTCCGTCCGGAAGAAGCCTTCCTCCACGAGCCGGGACCCGAGTAGGAGCTTTCGGGCTCCTTCCCGCAGGTCCTCCTTGAGCCACCGGGCGATGGGAAACATAAAGCCCTGCTTGGGCGCGTTCGTGATCTCCTCTGGCAAGTGCCGCTCGGCCACCTTTCGGAGCAGGTATTTGAGCGTGTGTCCTCGCAGCTTCATGTCAGCGGGGAGGCGGGCCGCAAACTCTGCCACGCGGTGGTCCACCATCGGCAGCCGCCCTTCCAGCGAATGGGCCATGGTCATCCGATCCACCAGGATCAGGAGATGTTCGGGCAGCCGCGTCGTCGCATCGGCATAGAGCATCTGATCCAGCACCGCCTCCGAATCAGCGGCCCCAAAGGCCTCTACGATTGGGGTTCGGGGATCGGTCTCGCCCAAGAGGTCCCGGAGAGCAGGTCCGTACAGTCGGTCCATCCGGTCCTGGTTGAAGCGGAAGTAGGTCGTGGCTTCTGCGTACCGCTCCCCAGCGTCGTGGAACGAAAGCTCATGGAGCCACCGAAGCTTCGAGACGGTACTCTTATAGGCGGTACTGTCCGGAAGGCGGTCCAGGAGGGGCTCAATCATCCGGCTTCTCATCCCCTCCGGCAACGCGGCGTAGTAATCGATATAGTCAAACCCGGCAAACCGGTCGTAGCCGGCGAAGAGCTCGTCCCCCCCATCGCCCCCGATGGCCACTTTCACGTGCTTCGATGCCAGACGCGCCACGTGGTACTGACACGCCGCAATCGGGTCGCCGGGCATGTCGAGATGATGGACCATCTCGGGGAGGAGGGACACGATGTCAGGCTCGACGATCTCCTCAAAGTGCTCCATCCCGAAATGCTGAGCCGCCGTGCGCGCAAGCGGAAGCTCGTTGAAGGATTCGGATTTGGACCCGATGCTGAACGCAGGCACACCGTCCCCTGCGGTCTCCGCCACAAATGCGCTCATCAGTCCGGAGTCGATCCCGCCGGACAGGAAGGTCCCTAGGGACACGTCGCTGACGAGGTGGCTGCGAACGGTCTCGTGAACAAGGGCCTCCAGACGGTCGGTCAGCTCCTCTTCGTCCGCCTCCCACTTGGGACTGTAGTCCAGGTCCCAGTAGCGCTGGGTTCGCACGCGCCCGTTCTCGACGACCATCG
>CAYRPX010000369.1:0-3000 GCA_964426195.1 uncultured Salinivenus sp. | reverse complement strand
GCGAGAAGATGAAGGAGCTCCATCGGGAAGGGGAGCACGCCCAGCACGAGTTTTCTCCGTTCGGGGCGCTTCGCGGCCCGTCTCACAGGAAAGAGAACGAGGTGACGAAGGGGCGTCTACACCGGGCCGAGTCCCCGATGGAATGAGTACGGCGGGGCGGTCGTCCAATACGTGAGAACCGATTCGACGGAGGCTCCACGCCAGACGACCGGCCTCCGAGAATTCGTGCCTGCAATCGACGATCCAACCGATGATCATGACACACCTGAACAAAGCACTTTCTCTCGTTTTCGTGGCTGCTTTTCTTGGCGTCATGGTGGCTCCGCCCGCTGCGCTCGGCCAACACGGGAAGCACGCCGAGAATCACGACACGCGGCAGCGAGAGGGGCACGCCGAAGGCCCTGCCGCGGAACCGCATCGCGGACAGAAGGGGCGCTCGGCCCCTTCCCTCCGCCACACCGCCATGAAGGCACTGGTCCTTCCGGCCCTGGCCGATACGCTGGGCCTCTCGGCCGATCAGGAGCGCCGACTGGAGGACGCGCGAGGATCCTTTCTGTCGGAGCAAGCGGCGCGCAAGGAGAGACTCCACTCCCAGAAGAAGGCGCTCCACGAACTGATGCGGGGGGAGGACAGGCCAGAGCCGGCGGCCGTCCAGGAACGGCTGACAGCCCTCGCAGAGAAGCGAGCCGCGCTGAAGGCAGCTCCCTACGAGGTGGCGATGGAAATGCGAGAAGTGCTCACCGACGAGCAGCGGAACTGGCTCGATGAGCTTTCGCCCCGCGCCCGCCATCACGAGGTGATGGTCCACATGACGATGAAAGAGCACATGCACCTCAAGCGCGCCCTGCACGGAGGACACCACGGGCAACCGGGACGACACGGAGAAGCGGGACAACTCGAAAAGGGCGGTGAGCATGGTGCAGGTAAGCACGAAGGCCCCGGATCTCCCGGTTCGATGAAGCACCACGGGTCAGAGAAGGGAGCGAACCACGGGCAGGATCACGGGGGAGCGGGCAACTGAGCGCGTCCTGTACGGGCCTCATCTTTCCCAAACTTTCTTTTCAACGCATCACCGAGGATCCGACCGATGACTCGAACACTCTCGCATCGAGCGATCGCCATTGTTCTCGTTTCTGCTCTGCTGGGAACCGCGTATTTCCCGTCCCCGGTCCGGGCCCAGCACGAGGGCCACTCCGAGCATCAGGAGATGCAGCACGAAAAGGGCGACTCCGCGTCGGGCCCCCTGCAGGCGCCGGGGCAGTCGATCTTTGGCACCGTGCAGGAGGCGATTCAGAAACTCGAACGCGATCCCGAGACCGACTGGTCGCAGGTGGACGTGGGGCGACTTCGCCGGCATCTGTTGGACATGCACAACGTCGCCGTGAATGTTCGCGTCCTCGGCAAAGACCCCATCGAAAACGGCGTGCACCTAACCGTTCGACCCACGTCGGACTCGGCGCGCGCCTCGCTCGAACGCGTGCTTGCGGCCCACCCGCCGATGCTGGAGCGGGAGGTCGGCTGGCACATGGACGTGTCGACGCGAGACGGTGAGTTCGACCTCAACGTGACCGATCCGTCGGGTAAGGCCGCCGACAAGATCCGGGCGCTCGGCTACATCGGGCTCCTGGCCTTCGGGGCCCACCACCAGCGGCACCACTGGATGCTGGTCCGGGGCCGCTCGCCGAACTCGCACTGAGGGAGCCCTTTCCAGGGGAATTCGGGGCTTCGCGTGGCGCGGAGCGTTATCTCCCGAACACGTCGTCGAGCAGGAGGGCGATGGCGAGGAGCACGATGCCCCCGAGCACCCGCTGCATCGTCCGCCGCGAAAGCCAGGAGGCGCCCATCCACGCGCCGAGCGCCGCCCCCACGGCCACCGCACCGGCCAGCGGCGCGAGGGCGTCCCAGTCCACCGACAGGCGCTGGATCCGGGCCGCGAGCCCGGCGACCGAGTTGATCCAGGTAAAGACCGCTCCGGCGGCCGCGGCCTCTCGCTCCGTCCCCAGCCCCAGGATGAGAATGAGAGGCACGAGATAGATGCCGCCCCCGATGCCCACGATCCCTGCGGTGAGCCCGAAGACTGTGCCCAGTCCGAGGGACACAACGATCTCGGCGGATCGGGTCAGGTCAGGTCGAGGGCGGCCTCGTCCCAGACGAAAATGCGCACCGCCACGAGCGTCCCCAGCAAGAGTCCGTAAAAGAACTCGGGGGAGACCGGCAGCAGTCCGCCGACGTAGGCCGCCGGCACGGAGGTGCACACGAACGGGACGATGAGCGCGGCCCGTCCGTGCCGGGCCCGCAAGAAGATCAGGCTTCCAATCGTCGTTACCACGACGTTGAGCAGCAGCGAGACCGTTGGGATCATCTGGTGACTGGCCCCGAGAATGGCCAACAGCGCCGTGTATGCCGTTCCACCGCCCAGGCCTACCGAGGCGTAGGCCACCGTGATGCCGAAGCACAGCAGGCCGAGTGCCGGGATCGAGAGGAGAAGGTCCTCCATGGGCGAGGGGCGTTTGCGTGCTATGGGCGCATGTCTCGTAAAGGAACTTGCCGGGCAGCAAGGCTTTTTCTAACGCGTCAATCGAGGGCGATGGGGTTCGCCGACAACCGCTTCCGCGCAGGGCTGCCTGCAGGAGGCTGATGACTCCTACTGTTTCACATTTTGTGTAGGAGTTCCGCTGATCCCTGAACCTCGCATGATCAAGCTTTTCTGGATCGCCCTCGGCGGGAGCCTCGGCGCGCTTCTTCGACATGCCCTTTCGGTTCTCGCCAATCGTCTTCTGCCCCCATTTTTTCCCTGGGGCACGCTCGCGGCCAATCTTCTGGGGTGCTTCCTCATTGGCGCCTTGTGGGTGCTCTCCAATCGGTACTCGTTTCCGCAGGAGGTCAGGGTGTTCGTGTTTACCGGGGGCATCGGCTCGCTGACGACGTTTTCGACTTACGGCCTTGAGAGTCTCATGCTGCTGCGGGAGGGGCGGATCCTAGCGGGACTGGGCAATATTC
>CAYRPX010000368.1:0-3005 GCA_964426195.1 uncultured Salinivenus sp. | reverse complement strand
TCGACCGGCAGCTGGTACGACGTGCAGGTCGGAGACCGAACCATCCCCTCCCGGATGCGCGGAAAATTTCGGCTCACGAAACAGGACGTAACCAATCCGGTCGCTGTAGGGGACCGGGTCACCATCCGACTGATCGAGGAGGAGCAGACCGGCTTCATCACGGAGATCCACGACCGCAAAAACAAGCTGAGCCGACGGGCGGCCGGGCCCCGAGAAGGACAGGAGCACATCCTCGTTGCCAACGTCGACCACATCTGGAGCGTGCAGGCCGTTCGGCTTCCCGCCCTGAATCCGCGCTTTCTCGACCGTCTGCTGGTCGCTGCGGCGGCCCACGATATTTCGGCGGGCCTCATCATCAATAAGATTGACCTCATGACGGAGACCGATAAGCCGGAGGTGATGGACTTTCACCTCCGCTACGCAGACCTCGGCTATCCCGTGCTCGCCATCAGTGCCACGGAAGGACAGGGCCTCGATCGGCTCTACGAGGCCTTCGACGAGCAGATCAACGCCATCACCGGTCCGTCTGGCACCGGCAAGTCGACCCTCCTCAACGCCCTTGAACCCAGTCTCGATCTACGAACGAGCAGTGTGAGTCCCAAAACGGAGAAGGGCACCCACACGACGACCCACGCCGAGCTCCATCCGCTGTCGAATGGGGGCTACGTGATCGACACCCCTGGCGTCCGAGAGTTTGGGGTGCGCGATGTGCATCCGAAGGACCTTGCCCACTACTTTCCCGACCTCGCCCCGTACGTAAACGCCTGCCAGTTCCCCGACTGCACCCACGCCCACGAGCCCGACTGTGCCGTCAAGGCGGCCGTGGATCGCGGGGACATTCACCCCGAACGCCACGAAAGTTACCTGCGCATCCTGGAGTCGCTGCAGGAAGAACACGAGCCGGAATATTGATGGGCAAAACGTGAGGCGTGAAACGGGAGAGACAGAAGTCATGCCTCGTGTATCCCGACTCACGAACCGGTCGATACGTCTCCCGTCACGGAGATCGGATCTCCCCCGCACTCTCTTCCTCTCTCTACCCTCGCACCTTCTGTGTGGCCTCATCGCCCTTTTCCGCAAGCAGGTCAAGGGCCTCGTCCATCGTCACGGCATCGATGGACTGATCGTCCTTGAGGGATGCGTTGGTGCCGTCGTGCTTGACGTACGGTCCATAGCGGCCATTCCATACCTCCACCGGCTCTTCCGTCTCGGGGTGGGCCCCCAGGACCCGGTCCGGCTCGTTACGGGACTCCTTCCGTCGAATAAGCTCCACGGCACGCTCTAACCCTACCTCTAACACGTCGTCTTGCTTCTGCAGCGATGCGAATGTGTCTTCGTGACGCACATAGGGCCCGTAGCGCCCGATATTAGCCTCAATCTCGTTTCCGGTCTCGGGGTGCTCGCCCAGCGTGCGGGGGAGATCGACGATCTTCAGGCCGAGGTCAAAGTCGACCTCCTCCGGCTCCACGTCCGGCGGCAGAGAAACGCGCTTCGGATCATCCTCTTCCTCATCGTCTCCGAGCTGAACGTACGGACCGTACGGACCGGACTTGAGGAGCACCGGCAGGTTGGCCTCGGGATGGATGCCGAGCACCCGATCGCCCTTGTTCGCCTCCGCGAGGATGGCTTCCAGGCGCTCCTCCGTGGTGTCCCCCGGTGCCAGGTCGTCCGGCAGTGAGGCCGTAACCGTAGACCCGTTCATGGGACCTTCCACGTATGGGCCATACTTGCCGACGCGCACCACATAGTCGCCCCACTGGTCAGGAAACGAAATCGCACTGATCTCCCGCGGGTCAATGCTGTCGAGTCCTTCTTCGACCCGCGGTTCGATGCCTTCGTCTCCTTTGTAGAAGTCCCGCAGGTAAGGCGTCGGCTCTTTGCGTCCCCGAGCAATGTCGTCGAGCACCTCTTCCATCTTCGCCGTAAAGTTCACGTCGACCAGCGGCTCGAACTGCGCCTCCATGAGGTTGTTCGTGGCGAAGGCCGTGAAGGTGGGCACAAGCGCGTTCCCCTCCTTTCGCACGTAGCCGCGCTGCTGGATGGTCCCAATGATGGACGCGTACGTGGAGGGACGCCCAATCCCTTCTTCTTCGAGCGTCTCGACCAGCGAGGCCTCGGTGTAGCGAGAGGGCGGCTGGGTCTCGTGCCCGAGTGGCTCGACGGACTGGACGTGAAACCCGTCCTCCGAGGGGTCCGCCGCAGAGGTCTCGCCCACGTCGAGCGGCGGGAGGGGACGCTCTCGGTTCCGCAGGGCCGCTTCCGGGTCGTCGCTGCCCTCCACGAGCACCCGGAAAAACCCTGGAAAGTCGATGCGCTTGCCAGAGGCCCGGAAGCGCGCCACCTCACCCTCCACCTCAGCGTCGAAGTAGACGTTCGTGTAGCGGACCTTGGCGTCCGCCATCTGGGTGGCGAGGGTGCGTTTCCAGATGAGATCGTAAAGCGCCCCCTGAATGCCCTCCAGACCAAGCTCCTTTTTCGTCTTCATGTCGGACCCGGCGGGCCGAATGGCCTCGTGGGCCTCCTGCGCACTGTCCGACGAGCTGTACTGGCGCACCCCGTCGCTCAGGTAGCCGTCCCCGTAGCGTTGGGACACGGTCCGGCGCGCGCCCTTCACGGCCTCAGACGAAAGGTTTGTCGAGTCGGTACGCATGTAGGTGATGTACCCGTTCTCGTAGAGCGATTGGGCGACGCTCATCGTCCGGCTCGACGAGAGGCTCAGCTTCCGGTTGGCCTCCTGCTGAAGCGTGGAGGTAATGAAAGGAGCGAACGGCGACTTGGTGCGGGTGCGCTCCTTGATGTCGGCGATCTGCCAGGTCGTCTCCGGGAGCTGCTCGGCCAGGGTCGTGGCCTGCTCCTCGTCGAGCAGCACCACGTCCTCCCCCTCGGTCAGCGACTCTTTGAGCCGCCCGGTGTCCTCGTCAAAGTCCTTGCCGGACGCGAGCCGCACCTCGTTCAGGTGCGTCATCTCGGCCTCCACCCCGACGCCCTTCTTGGCCAGTTGCGCG
>CAYRPX010000367.1:0-3018 GCA_964426195.1 uncultured Salinivenus sp. | reverse complement strand
ACCGCCTCCGCAACTTCGAGCCGCCGGTGGACGGCTACGAGATCATGGAGACGCTTGACATCGAGGAGGGGGTGGCCGTCGGCATCGCCAAGACCTGGATCCGGGAGGCCATCCTCGACGGCGAGATTCCTAACGCGCACGACGCGGCGTTCGACTATCTCATGACCATCAAGGACGAGGCCCTCCGCCGCGGTGAGCTGTTCGAGGCAATGCAGGACCGCCTGGAGGGACCCGAAAACCGGGCGCTCGGCGCGATCAAGGAGGTCGTCTTCGAGGAGCCGGACCTGCCGGAGAACCGCGAGGCCGCGCTGGACTACCTTGAGAAAGTGAAGATTGCAGTGCTTTCCGAGGATCAAGCGTCGGACGCGACGGCAGAAGACACATCCGAGTAAACACTACGGAATGGTGCTCTCGACCCGGGCCGTGAGGAACCCCATGCATCCCTCCAAGTCCCCGTCCACATCAGCGCCGATCCCCGACTCGACCGCCTGCCGCATTTCGCCGTCTGTCCGTGGCGCGGCCACCTCCCCGGCCCGTTGCAGAAGACGGAGATAGGCGCGCCCGGGCCACTGCTCGGCCACTAGGGCCATCGCGAACAGCCGCCCACCCGGCTTCAGGACCCGCGCGAGCGCCGCAACGTGCCCCGCCACATCGTCGAACAGGTGGAGCATCCCCATCGAGAGGACCGTCTCGATGCATCCGTTGTGGAACGGCAGTGTATTCGCGTCGGCCTGCAGCAGCGTGACGGATGTCGGCAGCGTTCCGCCCGCTCGTTCCGCGATGCGGTCCCGGGCGGCCGCGAGCATGCCGAGCGACCGGTCCACCAGAATCAATGGACGGTCCGCGTCGGCGTAGGCCCCGGCGGTAAAGACGGCGGACCCCGTGCCCGCGTCGAGCAGCGGCCCGTCCCCTGCCGCGACAGCCCGGCGCACGAAGGCACGATAGCGTTCCGGGGAGGCGCCCCAAACCAGGCGGTTGTAGATCGCACTCCCCACGACCCAGTCATAGGCCGCCGCGCGGGAATCATAGTGGGCCTCCTCGGTGTCGGGAGGCAGCGCGGATCGAATCCCGGGTCGGGCTTCCCGGAGCGTCGTTGAGGACGGCACGAGGTCGTCCAGCATTGGGATGAAGCGTCGCTTTCAGAAACGTGTGGAGGGGCACCTACTGGGGCGTTAACGATCCCAATCCTGCCCTGGTTGGACACTGCGGGCCGCCTGAAGACAAAGGACCGCGTCGTCAACGATCATATTCATCTCGACATTCACTCTTCCTTTACATATATCCCTTGATACCCCGGGGGCCGATTTTCATATACTGTTATAAAAATGGTCAGTCAAGAAATGCTCGCTTCCATTGTCGCGGGGCGGGCTTTTTGTGTGTGCTCGCGTTGGATGCGGAGTCCACCAGGAGCGGATTTTCGAGAAACGACGACGAGTCCCCGCGTCGGCGCATGGCTCTCTCCCGTTCCGCTCCAGACTCCGAAGGCGTCGATCCGGTCCCCCGTCCGCTCGTTCGAGATCGTCTATGTCCGACATCGACGCCGTTCGGCTGAACTTCAGCGCCCAGAACCTGCTGCTGCTCAACGTCAGCCTGGGCGTCATCATGTTCGGTGTGGCGCTGACCCTGACGGTCGAGGACTTCAAACGGCTCGCCCGTCATCCTCGGCCCGCCCTGATCGGGGTCTGTGCCCAGTTCCTCCTCCTGCCGGCGGTCACGTTCCTGCTGGTGTGGCTCCTGCAGCCGCGCCCGAGCATCGCGCTGGGCATGATCCTGGTCTCCGCCTGCCCGGGCGGCAACGTCTCCAATTTCATGTCCATGAACGCGGAGGGCAACACGGCCCTGTCCGTAACCCTGACCGCCGCGGCCACGATCCTGGCCATCCTCCTCACGCCGCTGAATCTGTCGTTCTGGGGCGGGCTCTATCCCCCGACGTCCTCGATTCTCACAACCGTGGACGTGTCGTTCGGGCGCGTCTTCAAGACCGTAGTCCTCATTCTTGGCGTCCCCCTCCTTCTAGGAATGACGGCCCGACGCATGGCCCCGCAGCGGGCCCAGCGGTGGAGTCGGTGGATGCAGGGGCTGTCGATCCTCCTCTTCGTCGGCATCGTCCTGTTTGCGCTGCGGGCCAATTTTTGGTATCTCGTGGGCTACGTCGGCGTCGTGTTCGACCTGGTGCTGATTCACAACGGGGTCGCCCTGATAACCGGGTATCAGCTCGCGTACTGGACCGGCCTGCCGACCAAAGACCGGCAGACCCTTGCCCTCGAAACCGGCATCCAAAACTCGGGGCTCGGACTGATCCTGATCTTTAACTTCTTCGATGGTCTCGGCGGCATGGCAGTGGTGGCTGGCTGGTGGGGCGTGTGGCACATCGTGTCTGGACTCGGACTCTCGTTCTACTGGCGCTCCCAACCGGTCCCGCTCTTTTCTCCCCAACAGCCCTGATCCTCGGGATGAACACGTCTACCTCTCCTCCTCATTCCTCTTCCAAAGGCCTCTTGAAGCGTCTCTTTTATCGTCTCGTGGCGGCGCTCGTCCGCGCGACGAGCTGGGTCATGTTTAGTCGCATCGAGGTGCGTGGGCTCAACCGGGTGGCGTGGGACGAACCCTGTATCGTATCTCCCAACCATCAGAACGCCTTCCTGGATGCCCTGCTCGTGGGCATTACGGCGCCGGTGACGCTCACCTTCCCGAGCCGGGCGTCCGTCTTCGGAACACCGTTCGACTGGTTTCTGGAGGCCCTCCACATGGTGCCCATCTACCGGCGACGAGATGGGTTCGACAAGCTCCAGCAAACCAGAGACATCCTCGCCCAGCAGCGGAATCAGCTCTGCCAGGGCCGGTCCCTCGTCATGTTCTCCGAGACGGAGCACGCACACACCTACTACCTGCGTCCGCTGAGCCGGGGGAGCGCTCGGCTGGCCCTCAAGACGCAGGCAGAGACCGACCGGCCCGTCCAGCTTGTCCCCGTCGGGATCAACTACTACCACCTCTGCCGCCCCGGCTTCAAGGTCTCGA
>CAYRPX010000366.1:0-3029 GCA_964426195.1 uncultured Salinivenus sp. | reverse complement strand
ACGGTGCCGGTGAAGGCGGCCCCCTCGTCGGTCGCCACGAACTGGCTCTCCGACATACCCCCCATCACCGGGTCGTCGATGGAGCGCCAGGCTGATGGATCACTGGGACCGGTGAAGTCAAACAGAACTGAGGGAGTGGGCATTATCGATGTTGCAGCACGGCTTGCAGGGTAGTAACGAAGCAGTCAATCTCGTCTTCGGTGTTGTAGTAGTGAACCGAGGCGCGGACGAGATCGGGCAGATTTCTAGCCTCCGCGTCGAGACGGGTCGAGCTGGGGGTGGAGACGGAGACGTTGATGCCGCGATCGCGCAGTGCGGTCTGAATCTCGGTCGCGTCGACCAGTTCCGTGCTGAAGGTGGTAATTCCACACCGTGTGCGGCCCTGGTCGTGAACCTGGACGTCTTGAAGGTCAGCGAGGGCAATCCGCAGCGTCCGAGCGAGGTGCTGATTCCGGTCGAAGATGCCATCGAGGCCCCGATCAAGGGCATAGTCCACCGCCCTCCCAAGTGCCACCTGACCGGCCACAGGGCTCTCCCACGTTTCAAACCGGCGGGCGTCGGGTCGGATCTCGTATTCGTCAGGCGCCGTCCAAGTGGCAGCGTGGAGGTCGAGAAGCGGCGGCTTTAGGCGCTCAATCCAGTCGCGCTGCACGTAGAGAAAGCCGGTGCCCCGGGGCCCGCGCAGGTGCTTCCGGCCGGTGGCCGACAGCATAGTGCATCCCATCTCGTCGACCGGGAGGGGCATCTGGCCGGCGGACTGGCACGCGTCAAGCAGATAGGGCACGCTGGCGTCTTCCGCCACGGTGCCCACCTCGGCGGCTGGATTGATGAGCCCCCCGTTCGTGGGTACGTGCGTAAGGACAATGAGCGCCACGTCGTCGTCCATCATTGACCGGAGCGCTGTCATGTCGACTTGCCCGTGCTCGTCGGAGGGCGCGACCTCCACCTCGGCGCCCGTCCGCTCGGCCACCTGGAGGCAGGCAATGTGGTTGCTCGCGTAGGCAGCCCGCGACGTCAGGATGCGGTCGCCGTCCTCGAACGGCATGCCGTAGAACGCCATGTCCCAGGCCCGCGTCGCATTTTCCACGAGGGCCACCTCGTCGGCATCGCAGCCGAGCATGCGGGCAATGGCGTCGTAGGTGTGCTGGAGCTGCTCTTCTGCGTCGGCCGCCGCCTCGTAGCCCCCGATCGCAGCCTCCCGTTTCAGGTGGCTCACCTGCGCGTCGAGGACCGGCTGCGGCGGCAGGGCCGCTCCGGCGTTGTTGAAGTGCAGGACGTTGTCGGTGCCGGGCGTCTCGGCGCGGATGTCGTCGATGTCAAGGGCCATCGGAGAAAACAACAATGAGGTGAGCGTCAGACCAGGAGCCGTACGGCTGCTCAGCGCGCCCGTTCACGTCCGGGCAGCGGATGTCCCATGGCCCTCCACGCCCGCGCTCTGCACGCCCACGCCCAGCACGAATATGGATGTTCTGGGAAATGAGGAGCGGGCAGTAGCAATTTTGATGGCTCCCGCCCACATTATAGTTTGCTTATTCTTCTTGAACGACTTTCCTCGGATGTCTATGGCGACGGCAACCAATCTCGGCTTCCCCCGCATCGGCGCGCACCGCGAACTCAAGCGGGCCGTGGAAGGATACTGGAACGGCGACCTCACAAAAGAGGAGCTCCGCGACGCGGCCCGGGCCCTACGTGAATCACACTGGACGGAGCAGCAGGATCTCGGGCTCGATGTGGTGCCCTCCAACGACTTTTCCTACTACGATCAGGTACTGGATGCCTGCGCGATGGTTGGGGCCGTTCCCGAGCGGTTCCCGTGGGACGGAGAGACGGTCGATCTCGACACGTATTTTGCCATGGCCCCGGCCTGCCGGGGAAGGACTTTGGAAGGGGAGGCTCCGGCGTGGCGGCGGTGGAGCACGGCGTCTAGACGCGGCCGGTGCTCGTTGGGCCCGTCTCGTTCCTGCTGCTCGGCAAGACGCAGGAGGACGACTTTGATGCCCTCGACCTGCTCGACGACCTGCTTCCGGTCTACGCGGAGGTACTGCAAGAGTTGGACGACGCAGGGGCCAAGGCGGTGCAGCTCGACGAGCCCAATCTCGTGCTCGATCTGAGCGACGAGGAGCGGGCCGCCTTCACCGAGGCGTACGAGGCCCTCGCCGGTGCCGCCGACCTGGAGTTGCACGTCGCCACCTACTTCGGCGGCCTGGAGGACAACCTGCCGACGGCCCTCAACCTGCCGATCGACGCCCTTCACCTTGATCTCGTGCGTGCGCCGAAGCAACTCGATGCGGCCCTCGACCACGGCGTCCCCGACGACCTGTCTCTCTCGCTCGGCCTCATCGACGGTCGCAATGTATGGCGGGCCGACCTCGACAGCCTGCTGGAGACGGTGGAAACGGCGGTCGACGCCCTCGGCTCTGACCGCGTGCTCGTGGGTCCATCCTGCTCACTCCTGCATGTACCCGTCGATCTCGATACTGAGCCGGCCCTCGACGAGAACGTGAAGCTCTGGCTGGCCTTTGCCACCCAGAAGATCGAGGAGATCGTTGCCCTTGCCGAGCGGGTCGACGGCAATGAGGAGCTCACCGAGGCGCTCTTCGAGAAGAGTCGTGACGCACAAGCGAGTCGCGCCGAATCGGGGCTCATCAACGATCCTGTGGTCCAGGACCGCGCGGCCAGCATTGACGTGTCGATGACGGAGCGCGACGTCCCACATGCCAGTCGCCGCACCCTCCAGCGCGACGCCCTGGACCTTCCGACGCTCCCGACCACCACAATCGGATCCTTTCCGCAGACCGACGACGTGCGCCGGATGCGCGCCAAGTACAAGAAGGACGAGATCTCGCGGGACGAGTACGAGACCTTCATCGAGGAGCAGATTGCCGACACCATCGCCGCCCAGGAGGAGATTGGCCTTGACGTGCTCGTGCACGGCGAGAGTGAGCGCGGAGACATGGTCGAATATTTCGGCCGACAGCTCAACGGCTTCCTCTTTACCGAGAACGGCTGGGTGCAGAGCTACGGCACCC
>CAYRPX010000365.1:0-3030 GCA_964426195.1 uncultured Salinivenus sp. | reverse complement strand
GGCCCTGGTGCTGCACCTCAAAGCCGGCGTTGCCGGTCTCACTCGCCGTGCGCCACTTGAGAAGCGCGCCAGATTCGGTCGCGGTGGCCGTAAACCCGGCCATCTCGACGGGAAGAGCGCCCTCGACGTTTTCATGCCAGATGACGTCCTCCCCAGCAGAAAGAACGTCTTGGTCCCCGTCCCTGTCGAGGTCGGTGGCGAATACGGCTCGGAAAGAACCCGCTCTGCCAACCGTCTGCTTGGGGCTGAAGTCGCCTCCGCTCTCATTCTTGTACCAGGAAACGGTTGCGGCTCCTTCGGACACCGAAAGAAGATCGGTGGCGGAGTCCCCGTTTAGGTCTGCTGCGTAGACCGACCGTGCCCCCTGCGCCACCAGCGTGACGGTCTGCTGGTCTCCGAAGCCATCGCTGTCGGCACTGCTCTCCCCGATCTGGTTCTCATACCAGGCCACCTTGTTGTCTCCACTCGAAGCGGAGGCCACGTCGGGGGCTCCGTCCCCCGTAAGATCGGCGGCAAAGACTGAGCGGGCCTCCCCCGCGTTGGTCGTAATTGTCTGCCGTGGACCGAAGCCATCGGTGTCTCCGCCGCTTTCCCCAAGCTGATTCTCATACCAGGCTACTGCGTTGTCCTCGCTGGACGCGGAGAGCACGTCGGGGTCTCCATCCCCGTCGAGATCGGCCGCGTGGACCGACTGGGCCCCCGGCGCGTCAGTCGTGATCACGTGGGACGTAAAACTCCCGCTTCCGTCGTTCTCATGCCACACGACCTCCCCGTCCTCGCTGAACGCAGAGACGACGTCCTGATCCCCATCCCCATCAACGTCGGCCGCGCGAACCGATCGAGCTCCGGCTCTGCTGGTGGTAAGCACCTGCTTCGGGCCGAACCCGTCGCTGTCCGCGCCGCTCTCGCCGAGTTGATTTTCGTACCACGCTAGCTCGCTCTCGCCGGAGAGGGCGTCGAAAGCGGCCGAGAGCACGTCTCGATCTCCATCTCCATCGAGATCCGCCGCCCGTACCGAACGGGCCCCAGCGGCATCCGACGTGATGATCCGTTGTCGGCCGAAGCCGTCGCTGTCGGCGCCACTCTCGCCGACCTGACTTTCATACCAGGCAATCTTATCGTCGAACCGGGAGGCGGAGAGCACGTCCCTCTTTTCATCCCCGTCCAGATCAGCCGCGTAGACCGACTGGGCCGTCCCCAGCTTTATCGTTACCACCTGTTGCGGGCCGAACCCATCACTATCGGCCTCGCTTTCTCCAATCCGGTTTTCATGCCAGGTTACTTTGTCGTCTACGTTGGACACGGCGAGGACATCGTTGCCTCCATCTCCAGTAAGGTCCGCCGCGTAGACCGACTCGGCGATTGACACGTCAGTGGTGATCGTTTCGGAAGTAAAGCTCCCGCTTCCGTCGTTTTTGTGCCACACGATTTCCTCGCTAGAGCCGACGATCAAATCCTCTTCGCCATCCCCGTCCAGGTCAGAGGCGTATACGGACTCTCCCTCTGTGGACGCCACTGACCGGGAGGTGAAATTTCCGTCTCCGTCATTTTCGTACCAGTTCAGGTGCCCCCCCAAAAATGCCCCCGTGCCGGTAGAGACGAGATCTTTGGCCCCACTCCCGTTGAGGTCGGCTGCGTGGACCGAACGGGCCCCGCTTGCGCTGGTCGTAATCACGTTCTGCTCGCCGAACCCGTCGGTGTCGGCCCCGCTTTCGCCAGTCTGGTTTTCATGCCAGCCAATCTTGTCGTCATCCTCGGCGGCGAAGACAACGTCTTTGGCGTCATCCCCGTCAAGGTCGGCCGCAACGACCGATTGGACATCAGCCGCATCCGTAGTGATCACCTGCTCCTCGCCAAACCCGTCGGCGCCGGCGCCGCTCTCGCCGACCTGGTTTTCATGCCAAACCACCTTGTCGTCCGAGCTGGCCCCGACGAGAACGTCCTTGTCTCCGTCGCCATCAAGATCGGCCGCAACGACCGACTGGGCCCCCGCGGCATCGGTCGTGATCGGGTGGGGCGTAAAGCTTTCGCCACTCCCGTCGTTCTCGTACCAGGCGACGGTGTCGTCGAATGAGGACGCGGCGAGGACGTCGGTGTCCCCGTCCCCGTCGAGGTCGGCCGCGTAGACCGACTCGGGGTTGCGCAGGTCCTCGGTAATCCGCTGCTGCGGTCCGAAGCCATCCGCGTCGGCCCCGCTCTCCCCTACCTGATTTTTGTACCAGGCGACCTTGCCGTCGATGGAAGCGGACAGCATGTCTTGGTTTCCGTCTCCATCGAGGTCGGCCGCGTAGACTGAGGTGGGTCCGGTCGCATCAGTTGTCGCAATGATCTTCTCCGGAACCTGAGCGTCCGCAGGCCGCGACACGTAGAGGAGTATCAAAAAGATAGTCCCAGAAGCGAGGAAAAGACTTGGGCTGAAGAAAGATCTCCGTCGCTGGAACCAACCTCCGATACTGGTTTGGATGCAGGGAAGATTGCCTATCGCTCTGAACATTAGACGATGGAGGTATCGCTAGAGGGGACCGTTATATGTCGTAAGTTAACATAACACTTAAAAAGAAAGAACGTCAAATATAGGTCGAGACGTACAGGGAGACCCCATTCCTGCGGACAGGCCACTGGCCTGGCGGGGATGCCTTCTCTGAAGGCAACGAAAACGCTTCAGCGAGAACACCTCGCCACTACGTTCTTCGAAACGGCCTCCAGGCCCACCGCTACCCCGCCCTGCTCAGCATGGTTGGCATGCAGACCCTCCGGCCCCGCCAGCTCGTCCAGCGGACGATTCCGCTCACGAAAGCGGGAGAAAGCCTGCGGCAGATGGGCGACTTCGCCACCGCCAGCGTCACGGTGATCGACGATTTCGGCTGAGAATCTGCCCTTGGAACGTCAACTACGCACCGACTAAAGTCGGTGGCTTGTAGCTGCCGAACTCGACCGCCGGGAGCACGCCCACTGAAAGTGGGCCCAGGCCAGCGGTCTCGGCGCTACCATGAGGGCTATTGACTGCACCCCTGAGCGTGCTTCGCTCGC
>CAYRPX010000364.1:0-3043 GCA_964426195.1 uncultured Salinivenus sp. | reverse complement strand
CTGGTGCACGAACAGGTACGTCCCCAGTGCAAGGAAGAGGTAATAGTCCAGCAGACGCCAGAGTAGAAGGGTTGGGGCGATGAGGGTATCGGACATGAGAGGACCAATAAAGAGGACATACAGTCCCTCAATCCCGCCAGAGCCGCCTGGAGTGGGCATTAGAAGACCGACGAGCATCATCGCGGCCGATCGGAGGAAGAGAAGGAAGGCATCTGCCGCGTACATGCTTCGCACAATGAGAACGACGATCGTATAGCGTGACAGCCAGATCAGCGCCGTAAGAATGAACCCGCGGCCATAGAAGGACAGGGGCTGGGTGCCGAGGCGTTTGGCACTGCGGAAGTACGAGCGCATCTCCCGGAGCCCTCGATCCCGGTAGCGGCGCAGAACCGGCCATTGGAGGCACCAGTCGGCAAATTCAACGAGGAAGCGGGGACGGACAAGCGTGAAGTAGACCAAGACCAGTGCCCACAGAAAGATCCCCCCAAAACACAGGAGCAGGCTCCAGCGTCCCCATGCGCCTGCCGTCTTTGGAAGCAGATCGACGGCGAAGTTAGCGCCGATCAAGGTCGGGATAGCAACGACGAACCACAGCTGGTTCAAAAGCATGCAGAACAGAACGAGGGCTGTGGCTTTCCCGATCGGGAGGTCTTCGTCGTGGGCGACGTAGAAGGCGGAGACGGGCCCTCCTCCCAGGACGGTTGGGGTAATGTTGGAAAAGAAGTGCCAGGCAAGCTGGCCCCGCGTCCCACTCGCAAAATCGAGATAACCCTGGGAGACGTAGCTTAGTCGCCATCCCCCGAGTCCAATTCGTATCATCGTCATTCCCCAGGCGGCAACGAGCAACAACGGGCGTGTGTGTTGCAGCAACTGGCGGAATGCTGTGGCGTCAAACGTGACGTAGCCGATAATTCCTAGAACAAGCAGGCTAAGGAGAAGCGACGTACCGATCTGACTCGCCGACGCAAATGTCGACTGGGAGGAAGCGTTTTCGTCGTCCACAGAATCGACGTCCATAGAGGGAGAGCCGGGGGAGGAGGGAGGAGAAAACGAACGAAGGAAATCTCAAGGGGGCCACCGAACCTCCGCACGAGCCTTGCAATCGTCTTCAGCGGGAAGGCCGTGGGTCATCTTCGGACCGTTGTGTCGGCGACACGTGAGGATCTGTGTCCCTTCGCCTTAAGCGACGGTCGATTTTGAGGTCACGTCTTTCATTATGGCTTCAATGTGGTTAACGGCTGCCTCGGTACCACAGTCTACCTGTTCCGAAGAGGGGGATCGGTACTGCTCGGCTCGGCTCAGAAATCCGCGGATATGCTCGGCGTCTAGATCCTCTTGGGCAGCATACTCTCCCAAGTTGAGCTGTTCCAAAAACCGGGCGTTGAGCATCTGTTCGAAGATGCCACCGTTCGGCACCACCAGAATCGGCTTTCCCAGGTAGAGGGCTTCGCTCATTAGTGTGAACCCGGCCGTGGTGATCACAGCCTGGCACGTGGCCAGGTCCTCGAGAAAACCCTCGCGGGAAGGAGGGCGCGAATTCAAGTGCGCATCCTGCTCGGGCACGAGGTCGTCGGGAAAGCCGTAGATGATTGCCTTTTGCCGCGTCGCCTTCAGGGCCTGAAGGACGTTGCTGGACCCCTCACCGTGGTTGTAATAGACGAGCACGTGGTCCTCCGTGGTCGGAGTCAGGCTGCGAACGTCCGACCGTAGGATGGGAGGGACCACGGTCGTGCGGGTCGGTCGCTTGAGGGGAGGGTCGTAGAAGGAGGTGATTAGGACGTGGATCGGTCGCCACGGCGTGACGAAACGGGCGCCCAGGCGGGCCGTCGTGGCGGCCAGCCAGTGGCGAGGAGGGACGCTGTACGTCGCCTCGGCAACAATCTGCGGATGGGTGAGCGAGAGCACCGGCACCCCCGACCATTCCGCGGCGCGGGTCGAAAAGGGTTCGAAGTCGGCGATTAAGAGGGCCGGGTCGTAGTCGGCAAGCACCTCGTTGAGGCGAGGGATCGTGTCCCACGACTGGGCCAGCGCAGATCCAATATTCCGGGCTGTCGGCCAGAGTTGGAGCTGGTTTTCGTCGAGCACGTACTCCAGGGACGGGACGGGGATGACGGATTCCCCCCGTCGTTCGAGGAGCGTCTGCGCGGTGCCCCCACAGCAGAAGCGAACCTCGTGTCCTCGCCGACGGAGCTGGGCAGTGACCGCAATTGCTCTGGAGGCGTGCCCCCGTCCTTCCCCGCTAAGTGCGTAAATCAGGCGTGACATCGGCGAGAAGTCGGTCCGGTGCAAAAGAGGATCGCTCCTGTGTAGAACGTTGCAACAGTCGTTTTCTGCACGCATGTCGCGACACGCCCGGGCGTGTCGCTGCTGAGGCGTTTCTTCTGGAGTGTTACGACGAACCGTGCACGATCCTACACAAGAGCGAAGATGATTGTCGCTTCTGCGACCCGTTTCATCGTCCGCTCGGGACGTCTCCGCGGAGTGCTACCACCGCTGGCTCTCAAAGGGGCGGTTCCAGCGAAGCTGGACCTGGGGCTCGATCCGGCGATCGAGCCCAGTTTCGTCGTCGTGTTCGCTTTGAAGCTGGAAAGCTCCTTCAATCCAAAGATCCGGGAGAAGCTGGAAGCCGAAAAAGGCCTCTGCCAGAAGGTCCTGTATCGGCACGCCCTGCCCAATTCGGTTGTCGTAGTTCCGAACGCGAGAGGGGAAGGACCGGAGCGGGTCGCTTCCCCAGTTCTCTGCGTCGGTGTTTCTGCCGCCCCAGGTGTAGGCCAGGTTGAGCCCGCCCCTCACCCGAACGCTCGGCTCGTAGCGAAGAAAGAGGGCCAAGTTCCGGTTGTTGGGCCCGGAGGGGTAGCCCAGGAGATCCTGCGCGTGGACGTACGTGGTGGTGGTCGTTCGGTGGCTGTAGGTGTAGGGACGGACTTGGCCGAACTCCATTCGAAGAGAAAGGGCCTCGGTCCCTGCTTCCGCGACGTGCAGGCCCGCCATGAGGCCCCACTTGTTGCCCCACCATCCATCGCCCGCCACCAGCTCCGTCGGT
>CAYRPX010000363.1:0-3044 GCA_964426195.1 uncultured Salinivenus sp. | reverse complement strand
TGCCGTGCATCGTGAACACCTGATTGTAGGTGTCATTGTTCATGATGGTCTCTCCAGGGGCCGACAGCTCGGCTCGCATAAAGAGGGCCAGTACCCCCGCAACGAGAAAGACCACAGCGAGGGAAATGCAGTAGAGAATCCCAATTCGCTTGTGATCCTTTGTCGACAACCACGACCAGATGGTGGTCTCGTGGTTGAGGTAGTTGGTCTCTTCTTCGTGGTGTTCTTCTTCGACCGGTGTGTCTTGTGTGGTCGTGCTCATACGTGACTCAGTCTACCTGTGTGGCGCGCGTGAGTGGCGGTGCGACGAACTCGCAGCCTGGCCGAAGCCAAGCCGAGCCCCGAAGCAATGTGGGACGCTACTCCTGAGGCGGTTCTTGGTCGCTCTGCTCCTTGATAAACTCGACCAGGCCCGAGACCTCTCTCTCCGAAAGGTTGGCGTAAGAAGGCATAACGTTCTGATAGCCCTGAACGATTTTAGCCCCCGATTTCAGAATCGATTCCCGGAGATAATTTTCGTCGACGGTAACCGTCGACCCGTCTGACATCTCCCGTCCCGTGGTGCCATGAAGCCCTTCCCATGTGGGACCCACCATTTTGGACCCATCCAGGCTGTGGCAGCCCTGACATCCTTGCTGCGAGTAGAGTTTCTTGCCCAATTCCGGAAGCGGAATGTCCTCCGGCGTTCCGGCACTTTCGAGCCACTCGTCAAACCGCTCTCGGGAAACGACCTTCACAGCAGCATCCATCTCGGAGTGGTTTCGCCCACAGTACTCAGTACAAAATAGATCGTAGGTGCCCCGTTCTGACGCCTCAAACCACACCGAGGTATAGCGGTTCGGCAGCACGTCCTGCTTCACCCGAAACGCCGGCACAAAGAAGCTATGGATCACGTCCTGGCTGCTCATGGTGGTCTTTACCGGCTCATTCGCGGGTACGTAAAGCGTGTCCGACGTAACGCCGTTCGGGTACTCGAACAGCCAGTTCCATGATTGGGCCTGGACCCGAATCTCGTAGGCGTTCGGGGGCACGGTTTTCTGCTCCACAAACGACTTAAATCCCCAATTGAAGACGAGAAGGACGAGAATCGTGGGAACCACGATCCAGGAAATTTCCAGCACTTGGCTTTCCTGCACGGGCTCGGGACGCTCGGCGGGGTCTTGACGCCGATAGCGATATATGAACCAGAGCATCGCTGCAACGACGCCCGCGAGCAGGATCGCGCTCACGACGTTTACGAAATTAAAGAGGCTATCGATCTCCGGCGCCATCGTAGACGCCGCCTCTGGAAGCCAAAAATCACCCATATCGTGGTTGATCGTGGACGGGTACGAAATACTACCTCTTTCCTGATCGGGCCGTGAAGTTGACGCCGCTGTCCTCCTTGCGGATGGAGGAACGTAAGAGAGCGCGCAACCGGGGAACCTCTGGTTCGATCTACGGCGACTGCTGTTGTCGCTGCTGGTATTCCTCCGTCGCAATAAGGTCCATGGCCCGATCGATCGGAATGCGGTAGACGCCCTCGTCTTCGTCGACGACACCGTACTGCTGAAGCTGCTGGGTCGCCTCCAGTTCGGCCTGACGAATTTGCCGGTATTGCTGGCGTTCGACGGCCGAAATCTGCTCGTTCTGGGAAACCTGTCCGAACCAGCCAAAAAGGATGGCAACGGCCACCAGAACGACGACGATGATCGAGGCCGAAATACCTATAATTTGACTCGCCGCCACGCCTTCGTACGCCACGCCCCGCTCTTTTTCCTTCTTGAGCTGATCTGTGAAATCGAAGGCCTCCTCGACCTCGGGTCGGGATGCCCGAGCCAGCGTCGTTACGGGGCTCTCGATCTCGTCGGGTACCGGTGCCTCGTGCTCGGCCTCGTCCGCGGTGGTGGTAATAAAGCTTTCCACGGAACTCTTTTTCCTCCACTCGGCCTCCGACCCCGCCAGGACGCGCCAAAAAAACGTCTGGCCATCGGTGGGAAGATGGTTGCCAATCGTCACCGCCGTTTCCTCCCCCACCTCTGTGTCGATAACGGGGTCTTCAAAGCGGGTCGTCGGAGCAACCTGAAGACGGTACGCCTCAGCCTCCTCGACTGGGTCCCAGACGAACGTGACTTCGCTTCCGTCTACCGATACGGCATCTCCAGGGGCAACGAGCGACGGGGATGGTTGTCCTTCCTTGGAATCCATGTCGAAGTCGAGAGGATTGGTCTACCGATCATACAAAACGCACAGAACCAGACGGAGGGTCACAGCCCCGGGTGAAAATCACCGGAAAAGCCCCCCGTGTCCATACGGGTCGAGAAGCAGAACGCAGCGATCGGGGGACTACATGTTTTCAAATTCGATTGACTTCGCCAGGTAGGGATGCTTTTGCGGGACGAGAGGATGACGGCGTAGGCGATACATCAATCCCCCCGCGAAGATTCCCAGCAATCCTAACCAGCACGTAAAATCGAGCCAGTGAAATCCACCGCCGTCGCGGACCACCGGGGCCACGATCCAGTGGAGATCAAACCAGTGCATGCCGAGCAGCCAGACTGACATTACGGCCATTACCGAGTAGCTCCGCTTCGTGAACTGGGGAAGCAACACGAAGAACGGCACGAGGAAGTGAAACAGCACCAGGAAGGCACTATGCCACGCCCACCCGCCCTGGAGGCGATGCTGGAACCACACCGTCTCCTCCGGAATGCCGCCATACCAGTACAGCATGTACTGGCTAAATGCAATGTAGGCCCAGAAAACGACGAAGCCGAAGAGGTACTTCCCAAGATCGTGGTAGTGCTCCGGCGTGATGACCCCCCGAAGGAGGTTGCCGGTTCGCTGTAGCAGGAGCGCGACCAACGAAATCGCGGCAACAGCTCCCAGAATCCCTCCGGCGAAGAAGTAGACCCCGAAGATGGTCGAGAACCAGTGCGGATCGGTCGACATGAGGATGTCGTAGCTCGCGAAGGCCGTCGTGACGGCCAGAAGCGGAAGCCCCCAGGCACTGGTGCTCCGCAGTTTTTTCTGGAGTTCCGGATCTGGATCCACGTCCTGCCGCA
>CAYRPX010000362.1:0-3070 GCA_964426195.1 uncultured Salinivenus sp. | reverse complement strand
ATGCCCCGTCTCCCCGACGACGTGCACTACTGGATTGCGGGCGACGGCCCCATGTCGTCCGAGATTCAGACCGCCATCGACCGGCATGCCCTTGCGCCGCGCGTTCGGTATCTCGGGCGTGTCTCCAACGAGACCCTCGGCCTGCTCTACCGCGGTGCCGACCTTTTTGTGATGCCCAACATTCCGGTAGAGGACGACATGGAAGGATTCGGGATCGTCCTGCTCGAGGCCGCCCTCTGCGGCACCCCGGCCATCGCCGCCCGCCTCGAAGGCATTCGGGACGTGATCACCGACGGCGTCAACGGCCACCTCGTTGCCCCCCAGGATTCGGAGGCATTCGTAGAGGCAATCGAACAGTATCGGGGGCGGTCGGAGGCCCTGGACACCGCCGCTCGACGCACCCGTGAGCATACGAAGGACCTGTTCGGCTGGTCGTCGGTGGCGGACACGTACCTGTCGACCCTACGCCGCCTGCACACCGAAGGAGAGGTGAACGGATCCAAAGAAGACTCGTCGTCGCCATGAGGCGCTCCCCAGTACGCTTGGAGAGACGTGCTCTGCGCCTACTCGTCGGAACCTTCGCGGTACGGGCAATCCGATCCTAGAGCGTTAATGCGAGTCTCCCAAACAACTCATTCGGGTCCGGCACAATCCTCGAGGTCGGAGCGTACAGACAGTAACTTCCGCTTCCCTTCACTTCCGCCGGGGTGTTCCAATGCCGAATCGTCTCGCCCGCGAAATTGCCGAGTTGCGCAGCCGCCTCCTCGACATGGCCACGATTGTGGCCGAGCAGTTCACGGATGCCGTTGAAGCCCTCCTCGATCACGACGTGGAACGGGCCGAGCGTGTCGTGGACCGCGACCGCGAGGTTGACGCCCTGGAACTGGAGGTTGACAAGTACTGTGAACGCATTTTGGCTCGTCACCAGCCGGTGGCTACGGACCTCCGCACCCTCCTCACGGTCGAGAAGATCAACACCGACCTGGAACGCATCGGCGACCACTGTTGCAACCTGGCCCGCAACGCCGAGCACGTGACCGAAGCCCCCGGCGTGCTTGAGGCGGTGAAGATCCGGGAGATGAGCCAAAGCGCCCGACGCATGCTCGACGAGGCCAAGCAGGCCTTCCTCGATCAGAACGCGGACCTGGCCCGCAGCATTCCCGACCTCGACGACGAGGTAGATCGCCTCCACCTCGAGAATTTTCGTGGGCTCGTCGATTACATCCAGAAAAATCCGGAGCACGCCGAAGTGGCCGCCCACCTCATCACGGCCAGCAAAGCGATTGAACGCATCTCGGATCACTCTACAAACATCGCGAAGGGCGTCGTCTTTCTCATCGAAGGCGTCGACATTCGGCACGCCAGCGTGCAAGAAGAGATGGCCTCGAAGGAAGTCTCTCCTGCGCGTTTCTCCTCCTATTCCTCGTAGTCCTTCCTCCATCGGAGCCGGGCCACAAGGGGACGGTGATCCGAAATACGTTCCCCCCCTTCGACGGTCGGAACATATGTTGCCGTGACGTCCCATGCGGGGCCCGCCAGGATGTGATCAATTCGGACGACCGCGGACCGGGCCGGGAAGGTGGCCTCCCGACTCCATGCCCCCCAATCATCCCCCTCCTGTAGGCCCTGCGCGACGTGACGGTAGACCCACTGATGCGGCGTGCTGTTGAAGTCTCCCACGATGAGGACGGGCCGGGATTCTTGTTCGATGTGTCGGCGAAGAAGGCGAGCCTGCTCGGCGCGTCGCAACGCTCCCTCCCGATACCTCCGGAACATAGCGCGCCACCGATCGAGCGACTTCCACTCGTCCAGCACGTCCCGCGGTCGACTTCCCACCGTGTGTAGGTGCACGTTGTAGAGAACGACCGATTTCCCCCGCCAGCGAAACGCCGTGCGCGTGTAGCGGGAGCGAGGATTCACGTCCCCCGTCGGGGGCAAGCGGTGCACGCTCATCGAATCGAGAACGAGACGCCCAACGACCGGCTGGTAGATCGTTGTTTGCGGGGGATGGACTCGAGGCGGAGCGTATCCGAGGGGGTCTTCCAGGAGCAGGCGGGTTGACGGAGAAAATCCGGCGAGTCCAGAGCGGGGAAAGGGGCCTGTTTTCAGCCACGATTCCTGAAGGGCCAATACGTCCGGGACTTCTCGCTGAATCAACCGCTCTAATGTTGCTTCCGAAACGGAATCCTTGACGAGTGACGGCGGGAGATTAAACGTCATCAGACGAAGTGTCTCCGTCTCGCTTCCCGGCTCGTTCCCTCCCAAAAAGCGGGGACCAAACCGAATCGCGACGAGTCCAAGCAGCATTCCCGCAATCACGACTCGCCCCCATTTTCGACGGTAGACCCCCTCTCCAAACAGGCCGAGCCCCAGGAGACCGACCGCTACGCCCGCCAGCGGCAACAGCAGCGCAACAAGGTCCGTCCACCAGAACTGCGTGGGAGGGAGATACGGCGCCGCGTATCCGATCAGAAACACAATAATCAGGAGCCCAGCCACTCCCCATCCCAATGTCCGTAAAATACGTCGGAGATCAGTCACGACCGTTCCTGTTGTAAAATGCCCGAATGCGTGATTCCGATTCGATTTCGGAACGCTCCGCAAACGTAGTGCGGCCCCGCCGGATCGGTAATTTTTGCGTGTAGGGAATTTCCTCCAGCCCCCACAAATCCCCCGGTCCCACAGACTTACGCCGTTTCGAGAATCCGAGTCTCCGAATCCGGAGCCGATGCCGTCGCAGATGCGGTTTCCTGACGAACAACGGCCTCAATCTCCCGAATGAACCGGCCACGCGCGTGGCGCACCCACCTTCGGAAATGGGGGGCCCCTTCTGGGTAACGTGAGAGAACGGCGAGCAATCGACCGATGTCAAACCGAGAACTGCGAACGCCAGCCCCGGCTCGCACCGCATCCAGCGCATTGCAGTGCTGTTCGTAGTGTCCATCAACGGGGACGACCTGTACCGGCGTGCCCAGATACATTGCTTCGGCGATCGACTCGAAGCCGGCGGTGGAGACGAAGCCCCGGCAGCGGGCCATGAGCGACAGGAATTTCTCGTCGTCGAGCTGGT
>CAYRPX010000361.1:0-3073 GCA_964426195.1 uncultured Salinivenus sp. | reverse complement strand
GATCGACCTGCCCCCGATTGTTGCGGCCGTCGGTGAGGAGGATGGCCACCTTGCTCTCCGCCTCGCTGTCCTTGAGCCGGTTTACGGCCGTGGCCAGCGCCGTGCCCACCGCCGTTCCATCCTCTACCGCACCGATTTCGACCTCGCCGAGCATTCGCTGGAGGAATGCGTAGTCGAGGGTGAGGGGGACCTGCGTGTAGGCCTCCGCGGCAAAAACAATGAGTCCCACGCGATCGGACACGCGGCCCTCCACAAACGTGTCGGCCGCCTCACGCGCCGCTTCGAAGCGAGTGGGCTGAAAGTCCTTGGCCTGCATCGACGAGGAGGCATCGAGCAACAGCATGATGTCGATGCCCCCCGCCGTCTTAGTTTTCGTAACCGCCTCTGTCTGTGGCCGGGCGAGGGCCACGATGCCGAGCGCGAGCGCCCCCATCCGGAGCGCCACAGGCACCCATCCCAGGCGAACGGTCCACGACACGGGGGCCTCCCGAACCGGCCCCACGTCGCTGTATTGGAGCCCACCCTCTTGCCGCCGGCGCCACCACGACCACGCCCCCACCGCCGGTACGACGAGGAGTAGCCACAGGAATTGGGGGTTGACAAAGCTCACGGGATGCAGCTTAGCTCAGCAGAATGAGTCAGGTTGTGACCTGCATATCAATGTCAGCAAGACGGCGCCACGACCCGCAGAACAGCGGCGCCCTGATCCGGTCAACGATTGGGAAGAAGGCTCCTTAGGAGAGGGGTGCGGCGGTCTGCCACGCTGAGAGCGAAGTTCGGGGCACGAAGTGACCGAATGCTTTCAGAGTGCAACCGAGGACTCTCGGAGTGTCCGTCGGCCGCAGCCTCCACAACGAACCGCACGTCTCCCACGAGGCAACTATTCTCCGCGCTGCTCGGCCACAGCCTCGACGAGGGCGGGCAGCACCTCCCCCGCCGGTCCTCGCACCGACTCGTCGACCTCGTCGGTCACTCCGGTCGTGTCCGGATTGATCTCCGCCACATAGGCGCCCTGCGCCCGAGCCATCCCGGGATAACGTGCGGCCGGATACACCACGGCGCTCGTCCCCACGCTCAGAAACACGTCTGCGCGACGGGTGGCGGCGTCGGCCTCCTCTACCGCGTCGGCCGGAAGCCGTTCGCCAAACCACACCACGTCGGGACGGATGAGCCCCTCGCACTCCGGACACCGGGCCGGTTCACCGTCCTGAATCGCCGCATCGACGGTCTCCGGGGCCGCGGCGCGCCCACAGTCCATGCAGTAATTCTGCGTGATGTTGCCGTGCAGTTCAATGACCGTGCTGTTCCCTGCCCGATTGTGCAGATCATCCACGTTTTGGGTCACGACGGCCACGTCCGGCCCGTGGGCCTCCAGTTCCGTGAGAGCACGGTGCCCCGCGTTCGGCTCGGCATCCTCCACCACCTGACGCCGATGCTGGTACCAGCCCTGCACAAGTTCAGGAGTGTCGAGGAACGCCTCCACGTTGGCGAGCTCTTGCGGATCGAACTCCTCCCAAAGGCCGTCCGGGTCGCGGAAGGTGGGAATGCCGCTTTCGGCACTGATGCCGGCCCCGGTCAGCACGGCCACGTGCTCGGCCCGGGCGAGACGATCGACGAGCGTGTCGGTGAACTCTGGCATCGCGTTTTTTCTACCTTGAAAGTCGTCGCTGTATCGGGTCCAGTTCGCTCTGCTCTGCAGGACTGAGTCTCCCCCAACGTGCCAACGTTTGCACGTTTGAGAGAAATTTTCCTCCTGTGCCCATTGGCATGCTTACGCGGGAGCAGGTTTCTCGTCCTCCGACGATTGAGAATCGGCCCGTCGCTGGGCTGCTTCGAGGGCATCGATCACGCCCTGCGCGTCCTGGAGGATGGATTGGCTTTTTTCCGGCGATGGTTCGGCGTCGGCAAACTTGACGAGGTCGGCCTGCTCCAGAACAGTCTGGAGGCGGCGGAGGACGACCTCCTGCACCTCGGGCTGCCGACGGAGCACCGCCAGCAGCTCGGAAGTCGTTCGCTCCAGGGCTCGGATCCCGATCCGTCGGGCCAGATAGACGCGCAGCGTCTCGGTGAGATCTACGTAGAAGGCTTTGCAGGCAGCACGACCGGTTGGGTTGCGCCGTTCGAGCCGCTGAAGCCGTTCCAGGGCGTCTCGGTACGGCGTGGGTCGCTCGTCGTCCGCGCCGGAGGCGGTCGAGCCTCCGTCGCCCCGACGCCACCACGCGTAGACGAGCCCGCCCAGCAGCGCTGCACTGGCCAGGGCGAGCAGGCTCCAGACCCAGAGCGGTCGCGGAAACGCAGCCAGCGCGGCGGGAGCGCGTAGGCCCTTGGCCTCGGCCCCAACGACCGACACGACCGGCATTACGCGAGGAAGGGTGCCCGTCACCGTCGTGTCGCTCCCGGCGACGAGCCGGACGGGAAGAATGGGAACGCGTGCCGAATCGAGGACGAACGTCGTCACCTCGTAGGCCACGCTGTCGACCCGCCGCTCATCCGACACGCGACGGCTTCGTACGGCACCGCGCCGCACCACGTGCAGATCGCCGAAGAGAGCCTCCCCGGCGTCGGCCGTCGGAAACACCGCGGTCATGTCTGAGGCGTGCTCGGCCACCACCTGCAGGGTAAACCGCTCGCCAATCTTCACGCTGTCGGCCGACACCCGCGCCTCAATGCGGGGGGAGGACTGCGCCGCCACGAACTGCCTCCCACCCAGCCAGGCCGCCAACATCGCCAACACGGCGACTGCCCTCCCGGCTCGCGTCCATCGTGACCTCCATCGCTCCATGGTTCACACACCAATCAATGACGCATCGCGACGTCCGCTATCCACGTCGGGCCCGTCGTCGGAAAAACGCAATGAGGGGCTCTACGTAGTCGGCGTCGGTGCGGACAATCACGTGCCCTGCCCCGGCCCGTTGGAGCACGTCGCGGGTCTGCTCGCGGCGGGCACGGGCCTTCGCTGCCATGGCCTCCCGCACGGCCGGATCGCGGGCGTCCACGGTCACCGTCTCCCCCGTTTCGGCGTCGGTCAGATCAACCAGCCCCACCGGGGGCAGTTCCTCTTCGCGGGGATCCT
>CAYRPX010000360.1:0-3096 GCA_964426195.1 uncultured Salinivenus sp. | reverse complement strand
TCGCGGGCCAGCTCTTCGGCCTGATCGACGTATTTGCAGCCGCCGTAGTACCGCTTGCCCGGCAGGCCCTCGGCGTACTTATTGGTCAGCGCCGTGCCCATCGCCTCCAGAACGGCCCGGGAAGCAAAGTTTTCGGAGGCGATCAATTCCAGACCGTCGTTCTGGCGCTGAACTTCGTTCTGGATGACATCGAAGATTTCGGGATCTTGATTGCGGAGTGCGCTCATTGGAGGTGGGGGAATCGAAAAGAAAATGGAGGAAGCAAAGCGTAGGCGGGAATTCCGTTACTAAGCTAGTACATCGCAGCGACAAGATTAACCCTCAGAATGTGGAAAGAACGAGCAGGCTCGATAAACAGAGCGGAAATCGCAGATCTCTCCCCGTTCACCCATCCCCGCTCCGTGCGTGTCTTCAGTGGGTCATCGCGTAGGTGAGAATGTTGGTGCCCATCCGCAGGGCCGCGCGGCGCTTTTCTGGGGGATTGTTGTGCACTGAGGCTGGTTCCCACCCGTCCCCCAAATCCGCCTCCATCGTGTAGAAGACCATAAGCCGTCCGTGTTCGTCAAAGTATCCGTATCCCTTCGGGGCTTCGCCGTCGTGCTCGTGGATCTTGGGCAGTCCGTTTGAAAAGTCGTACTGGATAGTGTAGATGGGATGGTCGTAGGGCACCTCCACGAGCTTCCTCTCCGGAAAGACCCTTTCCAGCTCCGGACGGATGTGCTCGTCGAGGCCGTAGTTGTCATCGATGTGGAGGAACCCTCCTTGCAGCAGATACCGGCGTAGGCGATCCGCTTCCGCGGCGGAGAAGGTCACGTTTCCGTGGCCCGTGAGGTACAGATAGGGGAAAGTAAACAGCTTGTCGGTGGTGAGCTCGACAACGTCCTCCTGTGGCCCGAGATCGAGAAGCGTGTGCTGGCGGGCGAAGGCAAAGAGTTCCATCAACGACTTCTCGTCACTGTACCAGTCGCCACCGCCGTCGTACTTGATCCGGGCCACCGGAACCGTCGTCTCGGCCTGAGCCTGTACCTCGAGACTGCCGACGCCGAGCCCCACGAGACCGGCAAGCAAGAGAACCAAGGTGCGAGTCATCGAGATCGATACTCCTGAGACAGAATGCACAATGACGACATGGCGTTCGGGAAAACCGTGGTAAATGAACCTGCGTGTTTCGCTCTGGTTCGATGCTTTTCGAGAACTCCCGCCAAGCCTCACCGTTCGCAATGTCCACTAATCTGCCGATCTGTCTCGTCTGCTCCATGTCTAAATTGACGAAAGCCCTGCTCCTCTCCGCCGCGGCCACAGGCGTGGCGGCCCTGCTCCTCGAACAACTCGACCTCGATGCGGCCCAGCCGGACCCCGACGCGGAATTTCCGGGGCCCAATCCAGAAAGCATTGCCGAGGAGGACGTGGAAATGCTTCTGAATGAGCTGGCCTCGCAGCTCTGAGTCGCCTCTTCGTGTCCTGCGAACCCCCACCTCGTCTGTCCGATGCCGTCGTACCGGGAGTGCCCCTCGTGTGCCCTCGAATTTGAAGACACGGGTGACGTAAAGCGCTGTCCCTACTGTGACTACGAGTTTCCGCAGCGAGCCTCAAGTGTTCGGTGGGTGGCGTGGCTCCTCGCCCTGCTCCTCCTGTGGCCGGCCCTCAAGGGCCTGATGTACCTCTTCGGGTAAGTGAGGCGCGACGGGCGAATCGCGACGCGTACATTGCGGCTCCTGACATCACAAACCACGCATCCCTGATCACTCGGACCGCTCCCCCTCAACGCAGGCATCCTGCTTTCTCTTTCCGAATAACCCCTCTTCTTCTCCGTGCACCCGACCGCTCCGGCGTCGACCGTTCTGGGCAACCGATCACCCGCTGAGTTTCTCGACACCTACTGGCAAGAACGGCCCCTCGTGGTCCGCGAGGCCCTGCCAGGGTTCCACTCGCCTCTCTCGCCGGAGGAGCTGGCCGGCCTCGCCTGTGAAGAGGACGTCGAAAGCCGTCTCATCCTCGAAGAAGGCGGTGAACAGCCCTGGGAATTGCAACACGGCCCGTTCGCCCACGAAGACTTTCTGGATCTTCCCGAGACGCACTGGACGCTCCTCGTCCAGGAGGTCGACCGCCTGATCCCGGAGGTGGGCGCGCTCCTCGACCACTTCCGCTTCCTGCCCGACTGGCGGCTGGACGACATTATGGTGAGTTACGCCCCTACGCACGGAACGGTGGGTCCCCACGTTGACAACTACGACGTCTTTCTGCTGCAGGGCGCGGGCCACCGCCGCTGGCAGATCGGGACCGAGCCCGTCGAGGACGAGGAGATCGTACCGGACCTCGACGTGCGCATCCTTGCCGACTTCGAACCCGACGACGAGTTTGTTCTCGGGCCCGGCGACCTGCTGTACCTGCCGCCGCGGGTGGCCCACTACGGCGTGGCGACGGACGACGCGTGCATGACCTATTCGGTGGGCTTCCGGGCGCCGCGCCACCAAGATCTGGTCGCCAATTTCCTGCAGAATGCCGTCGAGACCCTCGACCCGGACGCCCGGTACAGCGATCCCGACCTCGAGCCCGTCGACCACCCCGGCGAACTCCATGACGCCGCCCGCGAGAAGGTACGTACCCTGCTCCGAAACCTCGTCCGCAAGGACGCGGCAATCGACCAGTGGATCGGCCAGTTCCTGACCCGTCCCGACCGAGGTCGGGAGGCCCTTCCGCCGGAGCCCCCCGTCTCCGAATCCGAACTCGCTGAAGCACTGCAGGCAGGCCAGAGCCTGCGACGGGGACCGGTGGCTCGGCTTGCATTCATCGAGCATGACGACGGATCGGCCACCCTGTTTCGGAATGGGGAATCTATGCCCCTTGACTCGGACCTCGCCTATGCGGCCCGCCTTGTAACGGGCCGCGAGCAGATCCCAGCCGACACTCTGACCCCGCACCTGGAGGACGATGCCTTTGTCGCCCTCCTCACTGCTCTCGTCAACGATGGATTGCTGGAACTGAGCTTCGCATAGCCTGGTTTTCTCACGAGAGGCGTAGCGAGACACAAGAGGCGGGTTGAAGATGCCATTTGCGCACCGCAGGCGATGCCACGCATCGTCGAGGAGTAAAAAT
>CAYRPX010000359.1:0-3098 GCA_964426195.1 uncultured Salinivenus sp. | reverse complement strand
GGCCAGAGCGCGACTACCGGGCCTTCCGGGAGGAAGGCGCCACCCAGGATCAGGACTACAGCCTCCAGGAGTGTGGGGCAGATTGCACGCTCGGCCCCGGGACGGGCGTCTGGCTTTTTCACCGCGAGGACTGGTCTCACCAGAAGAGCTACGAGAGCGTCGATCTGACCGAGAATGGAACGCATAGCGTCCCGCTGACTCCGGGCTGGAACTTGATCTCCAACCCCTTTGAGACCGACGTGGCCTGGAGTGCGGTTCAGGAGGCAACCGCGGAGGCTCTCTCCGGCGAGGAGAACCTGGGTCCCCTCTACGCGCTTCGACAGGGGGTCTGGGAAACGCCCTCAGAGCTGGCCTCTGCGCAGGGCGGGGAGGCCTTCTACTTCAACAATGAGCTGGGGCTCGACGCCCTCACGCTTCCGCATCCGGAGGCCCAAGACAGCGTCACCACCTCCAAGAGCGAAGCATCCCGACGCGGAAACAGCAACGCGGCCCACCCGGAGGGAACGGTCGAGAAGGACGCGCTCGTTCTGCAGGCCTACGTGGAGGGGGGCCTCGCGAGCCGGGTGGAGGTGGGGCTCACGGAGGGCGCCACCGACGGCCTCGGGCCCTACGACGCGGAGGCCCCTCCGTCTCCGTTCGAGTCTCTCACGCTCCGCTCCGCCCCAGGAACGGACACGATCCCTCGGCTCCTTCGGGACTATCGTCCTGTGCCGGAAGAGGGAACGCAGTTTCCCCTTGAGCTTCGAGGGCTGTCCGGGACTCCGGTTACGATCAGGCCGAAAGGAACGAGCAATCTTGACGTTCAGAAGATTCTTCTTGTCAATAAAGAATCCGGGCGGACCTTCGACCTCAAGGAGGGGAGGACGCCCGCGCTCCGATCTGAAGGAAATGTCCTCCCCCTTACGGTTTTGGCCGGCACGGCCGCGCATGTGCAGGAGAAGACACAGGAACTGGCCCCCAAGGAAACGAAGCTCTTCCCTGCATACCCCAATCCAGTGTCTTCAGGAGAACCGGTGACCATCGAATACGCGATGCCGGAAGCCGGGGAGGTTCGGATCGAAATTTACGACCTGCTCGGTCGGCGGGTCCGGGCAGTCGTAACCGACCGGCAGCGGGCCGGATTTCACCGGGTCCGCTGGCAGGGTGGGGCCCACCTGGCGAGCGGCACGTACTTCATTCGGCTTCGGGCCGGCGGGGCCCCGAAAACCCGAAAGATTACCGTCCTCCGGTGAGGACAGGCCCGAGGCACCTCCTACCCCGAAGAGCCGTTTTGCCGAAACGCCCAACGGACCTCCAAAACAGCGCTTCCCGCCCAAAACACTGTTGCCTCAAAAGAACCTGCTGGGTCATGCGTTTTGCGAATTGCCTCTGCGTTTCGTCCGTTCGAGACCAAGCTCTCATCGCCGGACTGGCTCTTCTTCTTGGCGTCATGGGCGGCGCCGGGGCGCCGGTCTTGGCTCAGGAGGCGGAAGACACGACAGAGGTCAAATCTGTGTCGATCAATCCGCCCGACCGGCGCCCGAACCTCTCGGTTCAGGCCGAGATGGTAGGCCTTCCCGGCGACGGGGCGCTCGAGGCCGGCGAGGAGGCCACGCTCCGAGTGGCGGTGACCAACCAGGGAGAGGGAACCGCCCGTTCGGTCGAGGTGTGGGCCGCCCCAAAACCCCAGCGTTCGGGCCTCCACCTGGAGGGCGAAGCCGTGTCCGACACCGGGGCCGTTCGGCTCGGCTCGGCCGAGGCGCTTGCGCCCTCCACGGAAACCGTGTTCACAGGAACGCTCACCGCGGGCAGTGAAGTGTCGGGGGCGCCGGGTCGCTACTCGATCCATGTCCGCGAGGGGAACGGGTTTGGGCCGGAGGATCCAAGCCTCGTGACCGTCGGCACGGAGGCGCGCGAGCCCCCCGCTCTTGAGCTGGGCGGGTTTGAGGTCGCGTCCCGAGAAGAGTCCCAAGAAGGGCAGGACGAACTCCTTCCCGGCACGGCCTCCCAGGTTCGGATTCAAGTCCGAAACGCGGGCCTCGGTCCGGCCCGAGAGGTCGAGGCAGAGGTCGAGGTCGGCCGGGGCGGAACCCTGTTGGGAGAGGTCCGGCGGGCGGTGGGGACCCTCCAGCCCGACGACACCGCGTCGATTTCCGTGCCGATCTCGGCCCGGGAGGCGGGGGGAGAGGTCCCCGTCCGGCTGCAGCTAAAGAGCAGCCCGGGCGCTTACGTCACGACTCTGGAGCAGACCGTTCCCGTGGCGACTCCTGTGGACCGGATGATTCCGGAGACGGACATGGAGCGCCCGGACGCGGTTGCCGTGGTCATTGGGATCAAGGAGTATCAGAACCAGGACATCCCCAGCGTCGAGTACGCCCTCCGCGACGCGGAGGTCATGCGAACGTACCTGACCCGCACTCTCGGCTTCCGGGAGGAAAACATCATCTTTGCCAAGAACGCCACCGGTTCGAAACTGCGGGAGATTTTTGGCACGGGCGACAATCCTCGGGGTCAGCTTTACAACTGGGTTAAGCCCGGAGAGTCCGACGTCTTTGTCTACTACAGCGGGCACGGGGCCCCCGCGCCGGGGGAGGATGAGGCGTACTTGGTCGCCTCCAACACGAACCCCAATTATCTGTCCATCAACGGGTATCCAGCTGAGCAGCTCTACGAGAACCTCGTGGAGATTCCGGCCCGGTCGGTGACGGTGGTCCTAGAGGCCTGCTTCAGTGGCGTCTCCGAGGACGGTGCCGTCGTTCAGCGGGCCAGCCCGGTGAAGCTGAGCGTGGAGAACCCGGTCCTGGCGATGGAGAACGGACTGGCCTTCACGGCGGGGGCGGCCGACCAGATTGCCTCCTGGTACCCGGAGAAAGAGCACGGGTTGTTTACATACTTCTTCCTGAAGGGCCTCCGCGGGGAGGCGGACGCCGATGGAAACCGGGCGGTGACGGCTTCGGAGATGGAGCGGTACCTGACGGAGAAGGTGCCCTACCGGGCCCGCCGAATGTTCAACCGGGAGCAAGATCCTCAGGTGGTGAGCCCCGATAAAGACCGAGTGTTGGTGCAGTACGAGTAGAAAATCCCTTCGCCCCGAATCGCCTGTAAATCCTGCGTCCTAC
>CAYRPX010000358.1:0-3103 GCA_964426195.1 uncultured Salinivenus sp. | reverse complement strand
ACCATCGAGACGAGTTCGTGGCCAACATCTGTCGCGCGTCGCGCAAGGACTTTCGGGATGCGGTGGTGGCGGCCCGCGAGGCCCAGGACGGGTGGAGTTCGCGGAGCGCCTTCAATCGGGGACAAATTCTGTATCGGATGGGCGAGATGCTGGAATCTCGCCGCCAGGCGTTTGTGGACACCCTGGTCGAGATCGCAGGATACGATTCCGATGAGGCCGTGGCGGAGGTGGACACGGCGATCGACCGGTTGGTCTGGTACGCGGGGTGGACCGACAAATTCGCCCAGGTTTTCGGGACGGTTAATCCGGTGGCCAGCTCGCACTTCGACTTCTCGGTGCCGGAGCCGTCGGGCGTCGTGGCGGCGTTCTGCCCGGAGAACGCGCCGTTGCTCGGCCTCGTCTCCTGCCTGGCCCCGATCATCGTGCCGGGGAATGCCGTGATTCTGATCGTGGAGAACGAAGCCCCGACCCTCTCCCTCGACCTCGCGGAGGTCCTCGACACGAGCGACCTTCCGGGCGGGGTCGTCAACATTCTCACGGGGCACCGCACTGAACTCCGCGAGCACGTGGGGGGGCACCGCGATGTCGATGCAGTACTGAGCGTGGGAGCGTCGACCGAAGAGCGGACCATTTTGGAACAGGAGGGAGCCGAGAGTGTCACCCGTCTCGAGTTTCGTCCCGCTCGAGAGCCGTCTGAGTGGCGTTCCGACGAGAGTCAATCGCCCTACTGGATCACGCCGTTCGTCGAATTTAAGACCACTTGGCACCCGGTTGGTCGATAAACAGCGATTGTGTTTCGGGACGGACCCGGAGGCCGTCGTGTCATTGCCATTTCGTTTATTTCTCAGCGTCATGCTCCAAATGTGTCGCCGTTTTTCGCTTCTTGCTCTTCTTGCGACGGGGCTTTTTTGTGCGTGCACCGGACCGTCTCAATCGTCGGGACAGGGCGGCGGCCCTGCGGAGCCTGCCCCGGATCCGTCCGAGGAGCGACGACCATCAGTGGATCAGTACGAGACCTTCGATCCGTCGGCCTACGAGGCCCAACCCCCGGAGCGCACAGTGGAGGTGAGGCATCAGGTCCCGGATCGGTTGATGCAGGGGCGCGCCGACGAAGGGGTGAAACAAACCGTCGAGGGCTTTCGGATTCAGGTGTTCTCGGCCCTCGGAAAGGAGGCGGCGCAGAACTTTCGGGAGAAGGTTCGCCAGTGGTGGGAGCAGAACAAAAGCGCGGCCCCACAGTCGGTTCTGGGCACCGATCCGCCGATCGTCATCAAGTACTCGCAGCCGTACTATCGCGTGCGGATTGGGGCCTTTGCCGATCGGGACGAGGCGGAGGAGGCGCTGGAATTTGTAAGCCAGAAATATCCGAATGCCTTCATTTCGCGTGGCACGGTCACGGTGATGCGGTGAGGGGACATGGGGGAATGGGAGAGTGAGTGTGCACACACTGCGCAGCGTTTGCTTGGTCCGTCCGGGGTTTTTTGAACGCACAGTCGTCTCTCCTGAGCAATTTCCACCATGTCGCTTCTCGTTGGACTCGGGCTGTTTGGTCTCGGCCTCGCCCTGGTTCTCGTTTTCTCGGAGCGGTTAGTCGAAAGCACGATCGGGGTATCCCATCACGTCGGGCTTTCGGCCTTCCTCATCAGCGTCGTGTTTATTGGATTCGATCCTGAAAATCTGGGCGTGGGGGCCGTGGCGAGTGCCGAGGCGTCGGCGGGCATTGCGCTGGGGACCATCGTGGGGGCGGCCATGGTGGCGCTCGCGCTGGCGTTCGGCATCACGGCGCTGGTCGTGCCGCTCGACTTCGAGCAGGCCCCGCGGCGCATCCTCGTCCTTCCAGTCGGGGCCGTGGTGGTTCTGACGCTGCTCGCGCTGGACGGACGGCTTTCCCGCGGGGATGGGGCGCTGCTCCTGTTGGGATACGCCGGGGCCGTCGGCATCCTGTTTCGGTGGGAGCGGGCGGGCATTCACGTTGCCCCCACGGCGACGGTGGCATCGGAGGTCGACGAGGAGGCGGAAGAGGGAGCCCTCCGCTCGGTCGCCTGGTTTGTGGGCTCGCTGGTCGGCATCGTGGCGGGGAGCGAGCTCCTCGTCCGCGGCGCCCGGCCCCTCATCGACGCCCTGGGCTGGACGGATACGCTCTTTGGCATGACGCTGCTCGCCCTGCTGGTGAGCGTGGAGGAGGTGGCGCGCGAGCTGCCCGCGGCCCTGAAGGGACGGCCCGACATCAGCTACGGCAACGTCCTTGGCTCGGCACTGGCGTTCTTCGGCTTCAACGCGGGCGTCATCGCGCTCGTCCGGCCCATCCCGGTCGATCCCATCACACAGCACTTTTACCTGCCGGTGTGTGTGGGGACGGTACTTCTCATTTCCCTGCTGATGGGGCGACGGCGTGTGCCGCGGTGCGGTGGGGGCCTGCTCCTGCTCGCGTACGGACTATTTGTGCTTGGGCCGTGGCTGTGGTGAAGGACAGAATGCGCAGTGTCCCGAGTAGGGGGATTGCGTGTTTTGTATTGCGTATTAGCGCTGGCTACAGACGCCGGTACGAAATACGCAACACGAAATACTCTCACCCCTCGGAGGCAAATCAGCTAGACGTGGTCCGTCGCGAATGTCGAAAGCTGCTCCACCAGGGACTCGGCATACGTTTCGTGTTCCGGCTTCATCAGGACGCTGCGGAGGACGGCCGCCTCGTCTCGGTCTGCGGTAAGATTCGGGCGGAGCGTCGTCAGGGCGTCGGCGGAGAGGCGGTAGACGCTCGTGAAGATGGGATCGTCGGGGTCATTCATGGTCGCATCGAAGAGGGCCTGACTGGCGTCGTGGACGGCCGAGAGCGTCGACTCCTCCGGGGCAGGCATGTAGGTCACGATGTCCGTTTCCGGCGGGGTCACCATTGTGAGCGCATCTGTGTCCTCGACGGTGTCGGCCCAGCTACGGGCGGCACGGACGCATGCGGCCAGGATCGGGCCGAGTCCGTCGTCCGGTTCCAGGGGAAGGGCACGGAGGGTACACCAGAGCGCCCCGGCCGCCGCCCCGGCCCGCGAACATTCGAGGCTGATCTCGCCGAGGTGCAGCTCGTCGGAGGTAAAGTAGGTGTAGGGCG
>CAYRPX010000357.1:0-3103 GCA_964426195.1 uncultured Salinivenus sp. | reverse complement strand
GGGACGAAGGAGCGGTCGAGTCGGCCCTCGCCCGCCCGAAGCATCTCCAGACGTACGGAGACGATCCGAGCATCGCGCGGCTCGCCGCCGCGTACGGCGTGGGCCTCGCCCGCAATCACGAGTATCGCGACGGCAACAAGCGGACCGCCTTCATGGCCATGTACGTCTTCCTGCGACTCAACGGCCAGCGGATTGACGCCGAGGAAACCACCGTCGTCGAACTGATGAAGGCGGTGGCTCAAGGCGACTGCGACGAGGACGAGCTCACGGCGTGGCTTGAGGAGCATGCGGTTCCCACCACACCCTCTTGACCCTGGCCTGCCCAGGGCTCTACTCGCTACTCGGCCCCGGCTCATCCAGCAGTCGTTCCAGCGCGTCGTCGAGCGCCCATTTAAGAATCACACCGCTGTGACGGTAGCGGATGCGGCCCCGCTTGTCGATCAGATACGTGCGGGGCACCACCTCGCCCGGGAAGTAACGCGCTGCCACAGACGGATTGACGATCTGGGGAAAGTTGATGCCTTTCTTCTCCACAAAGGGCCGCACCGCCTCCGCTCCATCTCGGTCCACGGAGATGCCCACGAACTGCGCGCCGTCGCCCCGAAACCTCTCCTGTAGATCGATGAAGCCCGGCATCTCGACCCGACACGGGGGACACCACGTGGCCCACACGTTTACGACTACCACCTTGCCCCGGTGCTCGCGGAGCCGAAAGCGATCGCCGTCCATCGTCTCGGCCACAACGTCCGGAGCCGGGCGTCCCTCTTCGGCGAGGTCGATGCTCGGCACGTACTGCTGATAGACGTAGATCCCCGCCGCAAGGAGCAGCGCCCAGTGCCAGTAGCGTTTGATGTGGATCCACGCCGTTTCCCATGGGGAGGATGGCGACTCGGATTCAGACATAGGAGGCACATTCATATTCGGGACCCGGGAGAGGCAACATGCTGGCGGTTACCCGTCCGACGAGGTCTTCTCCAGCAACGTCTCCAGCCCCGGCCGAAGCATCGACTCGGTGGCCATGCCCGGAATATGCCCCTGAATGGTGCCCTTGGGCCCGATGATGAACGTCATCGGAAGTCCTCGAACTCCGCCGTACTTTTGCGCGATAGAGCCGTCGCCCAGTCCCACGGGATAGTTCATATTCATCTTCTCAGCGAAGGCCCGAACCTCCGTCGGCCCCGCACTCCGCTCCAGGGCTACCCCGACGAACTGCAGGCCCCGACTGCCAAGCTCCCGCTGGAGCTTCACAAATGTCGGAATTTCTTTTCGGCACGGGGGACACCACGTAGCCCAAAAGTTGAGCACCACCACCTCCCCGCGATACTCCTTGAGGCGGAAGGTGTCCCCATCTAGGGTCTCGAGGGCAAAATTGGGCGCCTCGTCCGAGGTCCTCTCGGACTTGGCCCACGCGGGCGCAGAGTCTGCCTGGAACGCCGTACCAACGCCTACAAAGGCAACCACGACGAGCGCGCCGACAAGAAAGGACCAAAACCAGTTTGGAATAGCCATAAGCCATTCGCCTCCATTGTACGCAAGAACAAAAGAGAGGACCGAAAATCTGGTCGGTGATTCCCAGCGGAACGCTGAGGACAGCTTGGAGACGACTAAATCTGTAGGACGACGGTTGCCAGGGCCCCAAGCGCGAGGGGAGTCTGCAGGAGAGGTTCTCCTCGCTCCTTTGTTACGACGAACGAGCGAATGTGTACCGGTCGTGTCGAAGATGGCGCTCCGAGAAGCCCGTCCATCGTCGGCTTCGACCGCTCCGATGACACCGCACGAAGGACCGCCGCGGAAGCGCCCGAACACGTCCACTGTATTCCCCCCGTAACGGTGATCGTCATAATCTCCGGCGTGGACGATGCGTTCGGGGTCGTGTCGCGGCCGAACAGGCGGGCGGCCACGGACTGCACGAGCGACCCGAGGACGAATAGCAGGCCGAAAACGGCAGCCCAACTGCTGGCAACACCGGAGGCGCGAAGAAAGCGCATGCGGAAAGCCCGGCTTTTGAATATGCAGATACATCAACCCCGACGCTCCAAAGAGGGTTCCAATCCCCCCCCCCACACCTCCATCCGTCCCCTCTTCCATCCCCAATCAATCGAACCCCACCTCTCCCAATCCAGTAGAACTGGACGGTTGCACTACTTCCCATCCCGCCCCCGTGCATGTCGTCTCCTGCCTCGTCCACCACCGCCGTCACGCCCCTCCGTTCGGCAAACCGGACGCCCCTGCTCTTCACCGTCAACATGGGCCTGGAGGATGTAGTCGTGAACGAGTTTCGGGAGCGGGCCGCAGCGGCGGCCCTTGAGGTCACCGACACCGACGACGCGCCGTTTGGCCTCCAGAGCTACGCCCTCGCGGAGGTAAATGCGGATCTGGATGCCGCTCTCGATGTGGCCCAGCAGATGCGGTCGGTGCATCACGTATTGGCCCCCCTCTACACGTTTCCGCTTCCTGACGACGGTGCAACGGCCCTTGAAACGATCCGCGCGACCGTCGAGGCCCTCGACGTCGTGGCCATGAAAGATGCCGAGACCTTCCGCGCCACGACCGTTCGGCAGGGCGACCACGATTTTTCGAGCATGGATGTGCAGCGGGTGGCCGGCGGAGGACTCGACGCTCACTACGACGCTGCCGTGGACCTGGAGGACTACGACGTGGAGGTGCGGGTGGACGTGCACGACGACCGCTGCCTCGTGAGCGTCCAGCACACGCGGGAGGCCCTGAGTCGACGCCAACTCGAAGGCTATCAGCCGCGGGCCGCACTCAAGGCCAACGTCGCCTACGCCCTGCTCCGCCTCGCCCACCTCGACGCTCCGCCGGATACGCTGCTCGATCCCTTCTGCGGCTCCGGCACTATCCTGCTGGAGGCCGCCGACCTGTGGCCTGAGCCCCAGTGTTACGGCAACGACTGGGACGAAGAAGCCGTGGCGGGCGCCCGCGAGAACGTGGAGCGGGCGGGCCTCACCGACCGGATTACGATCCGGGAGGGCGACGTGTGGCACCTCGCCGAGCGGTTCGAGGACGTGACCGCGGACCTCATTGTGACGAATCCGCCCTTCGGCGTACGCATGGCCAGCAGCATGGACTTTTTCCCGTTCTA
>CAYRPX010000356.1:0-3125 GCA_964426195.1 uncultured Salinivenus sp. | reverse complement strand
CGACAGGGTAGCGCGGGCACTCTCGAGATTGGCCTTTGCCTGTTCGAGCTGTGGCTCTTTGAAGACAAGACGGCCGAGCTCGGTGCTGTCCGGCTCGGGGGCCTGGCCGGTCCGCTCTTTGATTCGTTCGTAGTCCCGACGAGCGGCCCCGGCCTCCTCGCGCGCCTGAATGAGCTGAAATTTGGCCTGCGTCACCTGGGCCTCGGCCGTCCGTACGGCACTTCGGTAATCGGACGGGTCGATGCGAGCGAGCGTCTCGCCGGCCTCGAACCGGCCCCCGCTCACGAGCGCGTCGGCGACGTCGACGAGGCGGCCCCCCACCTGTGCGGTCAGCTGAATCTCGCGGACGGGCCTCGCCGTGCCGGTGCCGCGCACGAGCAGGCTCCCGGAGCGCACTTCCACCGGCGTCGTCGATACGAGGGGCGACTGTGGAGGCGGCTCGCTCGTTTCCGGCTCTGGCGCGAAGACGCCGAGGAGAAATACGACAACGATGGCACCCACCAGGAAACCGCCGCCGATGAGATACCACTTGAGATCGCTAAAGTCCATAGGAGGATTTAATCACTCGGAAGAAAAATGCCGGTGGGCACGATCGTTAGTCCCTGAAGAGACGGGGATCGTCGGGGGGCTCCGCGTCGGTCCACGAGCCGCCGAGGGCCCGGTGCAGAGCCAACCGCGCGTTGAGAACCGTCAACTGGACGTTGGCCAGCCGCCTTCGGGCCTCCACGAGGGTGCGCTCGGCGTCGAGGAGGAGCAGCACGTCCCCTACGCCCCGCTCATAGCGGTCGCGCTGCGTTTGAAACGCCTCCTTGGCCGTCTCTACCTGTTGACGCACGTCCTGGTAGCGCTGGCGCTGTTTGTTGTAGGCCACGAGAGACGCTTTCACTTCCTGGAAGGTCGTAAGGACCGTCTTTTCGTAGCGGGCCGCCTGCTGCTCGTAGCGCGCCTCGGCGGCGCTGAGGTTCGCCCGCAGCCGTCCCCCCTGAAAGAGCGGGGCCGTTAGCTGGCCAACGAAGCTGGCGAAGGCCTGCCCAGGATCGACTAGGTCCGCGAGCGCGCTGCTCTGCGTACCGCCCTGGCCGGTGAGCGACAGGCGTGGGAGCATCTCGGCCCGGGCCACGCCAATTTCCTGTCGGGCCGCCTCCAGCCGCCGGGCCGCTGCGCGCACGTCGGGCCGTTGCACGAGCAGGTCGGACGGAAGCCCGGCGGGAACGGGCTCTGTCCGCATCGGAATCGTCAGGGAGTCGGGCAGAAGTGCTCGCTCCTCCCCGGCCGGTCGCCCGAGGAGCGTCGAGAGCCGGCTTTTTGCCTCGTATAGCTGGTTCTCCACGTCCGGCTGATCGGCCCGCGCGGACTGCAGGCCCTGGCGCACGGTGTAGACCTGAAACGACGAGGCCAGTCCTTGGGCGTATCGGTCTTCCGTAATCGCCAGGCGCTGCTCCAGGAGACGAATGGTCCGCTTCCCGAGACGGACCTGCCGCTGCAACGAGGCGATCTGCCCGTACGTCGCGATCGTCTGGCTGACGACCGAGAGGCGGGCCGTCTGCAGGTCCGCCGTCGTGGCAAAGTACTGGCTCAGCGCCGCCTTGCGCTGGCTGCGCACGCGGCCCCAAAAGTCGAGCTCGTAGGAGAGGCCGAGGCTAGCCTGGTAGGTCTCGTAGCTGAACTGGTCGGGGGTCGACTGCTGGTCACCCCCTCCGAGAACCCCTCTGATGCCCGTGTTGGCGGGCTGGTTCTGGTAGCTGTACTCCGCGTTGGCACTTACGCTGGGAAAGAGCGGGGCCCGGGCGATACGGAACTGCGCGGCCAACTCCTCGACGCGAGCCCGCGCCACGTCGAGGTCCAGGTTGGCTGCGAGGGCCGTGTCAACGAGGGACGTGAGCGCCGGATCGTCGAACGTTGTCCACCACCGCGGGGCGTCGTAGGCGGCCGTGTCGGACGCCGCGGCGGGGAGGGTCGTATCTCCAGAAACCGGCTCAAAGGTCTCCGGAAGCTCCTCTTTGGCCTCCGGCGTCGACATCTCGGGGGTCATCGAGCACCCGCCAAGCAGAAGCACAGCGATCAGAGAGGCCCCAACAATGCTTCCCAGAATGTGGTTGGTACGGATAGGATAGCGAACCATAAACGCAGTAGATGTCTGGTCATGTTGTTTTCAGGAGCGCCCTCTATCCGTCCGTCTCCTCATCCTCCGGGGCGAGACCGCGATAGAGCAGATCGAACAAGTGCTCCTTCCGATCCTCCACGAACCCCTCCCAATCGCTGTCGGCATCGGGATGCAATTGCCGAATGGCCGGCTCCGCCATGAGGAAGGAAATGCACAAAGAGATAATGGACGCCGCGGTGTGATGGGGATTCACTGGACGGATTTCTCCGGCGTGAACGGCCTTCTGAATCTGCTCGACCAGCACGTGAGGAGGAGCCTGCTCCGATTCGTTCATTCGCCGCAGGTGCTTTTTCAGGAGGGCCCCGTCGGACACGTTTTCGCCCACCATCAGGCGAATCGCGTCCTCGTTTTCCCGGATAAAGTCGATGTGATTGTCGATGAACGCCCGAAGCGTTTCTCTGAAGGTGGGGGCCTCGCGGAGCGGCTCCGAGAGCGACGCCATGGCGCGGCGGATCGTATACCCGAATACCTCTTCGTAGAGGGACGCTTTGTCGCGAAAGTAGTAGTGGAGCATCGCCTTGTTGATGTCGGCAGTGTCGGCGATGTCTTGCATTCGGGCCCCGCGGCGCCCGTCGCGGGCAAAAACCTGAAGCGCTGCATCAAAGATCTGGCGCTCTGTGTCGGAATAGGACGAAAGAGGACCTTCGGAATCGGACATGAACCAGGTGGAGGCTGGAAAAGAGGCACCTTTACCAACGCCGCACTTTCCATCTGGTTTAACCAAGTAGTTAATATTCATGGTTAATGTATCCGGGTGGGTCCGAAGGGAGCCCTCCTATCCCGAGGGGTAGAGAGAAGAAACCACTCTGAATCTCTCAGCATCTTTACCAGACGAGGACCCGTACCGAGAAAGAGGACGGAACCAAATGTATCCTATCAATTCGTCGGTTTTCTCTTCCGAGCACCGAAAAGCCGTTCAGTGTGAGTGGGGAGACTCGCCCCGGACCAGCATCCAGTGGTG
>CAYRPX010000355.1:2348-3131 GCA_964426195.1 uncultured Salinivenus sp. | reverse complement strand
CACAGTCTCTCCCAAAGCATGCGTCTCGACACCTCCTCCTTGCTTAGCGGTCTTACGACGTTGCTGGTGGTCGGACTGGCGGCGCTGGCGGCTCCCCCCACCGCCGCCCAGTCGGTCGACACGACCAAGCTGGCGGGCCTCCAACCCCGTGCCATCGGTCCCGCGGGCATGAGCAGGCGCGCGACGGCCATCGACATCTCGCCGACCGACAAAGACGTCTGGTACATCGGCACTGGCTCGGGCGGTCTCTGGAAGACGACGGACGGAGGCACAACGCTCGAGCCCATCTTCGACGAACAGCCCGCCACGTCGATCGGGGACGTGACGGTGCATCCCGAGAACCCCGATGTCATCTGGGTAGGAAGCGGAGAGGGCAACCCGCGCAACAGCGCCACCGGCGGCAATGGCGTCTACAAGACGACCGACGGGGGGGAGACCTGGGACAAGATCCTCTACGTCGACGAGAAGACCGGCGTGGCGGACATGGTGATGGACTCGGAGAACCCCAATAAGCTATTCGTGGCGATGTGGCAGTACCGCCGCCGGCCCTGGTTCTTCAAGTCAGGCGGCCCCGGCTCCGGCCTCCACGTGACCCGCAATGGCGGGGAGCCGTGGACAAACGTGGTGGGCAACATCGAGGGCGTGCCCGAGCACATGTGGATCCACCAGGTCAAGGCCTCGAAGTTTGACGCCGGGGAGGCGTACGTCGTCTTCGACAACCACAAGCGCGCCGACTGGACGTCCTACGTGTACCACACCACCGACTATGGACAGTCCTGGACC
>CAYRPX010000355.1:0-2338 GCA_964426195.1 uncultured Salinivenus sp. | reverse complement strand
TCGTGGGTCCAGGCGACGTAGACGGCTACGCGCTCTCGATCGTCCAGGACCCGGTCGTGGAGGACCTCCTCTTCCTCGGCACCCAGCTTAGGCTCTACTTTAGTCTCGACGGCGGCGACACGTGGACACAGTGGACCCACGGCTACCCCACAGTCCAGACGCGCGACCTCGCGATCCAGGAGCGGGAGCGCGACCTCGTCATCGGCACCTTCGGCCGATCCGCCTACGTGCTCGACGACATCCAGCCGTTCCGCGCTCTTGCCCAGCAAGGGCCCGGCCTTCTGGAGGACTCCACACACGTCTTCCAGGCGCCCACGGCCTACCTCATGGAGGAGGGAACCCACCTCGGTGCACATACGGGCGGCCAGGCCGTCTTCGAAGGCGAGAACGAGCCTGATGGGGCCATGCTTACCTACTCAATCGTAAAGCCGGATACGAGCGAGGTAGAGGACGTCCCTAAGGAAACCACCATTCGCATGACCAACGCGGAGGGGGACACGATCCGCACGGTGCACGGCCCGGCCGGCGACGGCCTCAACCGGACAACGTGGAACCTGCAGCGCAAGGGCGTCCGCGAGCCGGGCACGACCAAGGAGGAAGCCGATCCCTCCTTTTTCGAGGACTACGAGCCGATCCGGATCGAGGACGAATAGGGCATTCCGGGCGCTCGACGTTCCCTATCGGGGGACTGGATTTGCCGCTGGGCGGGGATGCCCTGGTCGATCCAAGTGTGGATGGCACTGATCTCCTCCTGCGAGAGGGGCTCCTCCCCCAGGGGCATCCGGTCCCCCACAATGCTGGAGCGGCCCTCACCTTTATATACGGAACTGTTTGCGCCTCCATTTTCAGCGTCGAGTCTACACTTCCGGTAAGTTTTATTAGGTAATAATTCCAACAAGAAAGAGGGAAATTTGGACGGATGAGGGGGCCGAATCGGTGGCTTGCAGCCGGATGAGATCTCCGGATTTTGCCTGTAGGCGAACTCCGATCGGGACCATAGGTCGTCCGGCGAGGAGAGCGGGTCGGCCTTCCTGGGAAACCTCCGGAAGACGGGCTCCCTGACTTGAAGGTTGAAGCCGACGAAATGTACCAGAATGCCGGGGAAAAAGGCGAGCCGCACCGCAGTCCAGATGATCCCCCGCGCCGAAGGGCGAACAAGTCGCGATGACGGGGAGCCTACTGGAAACACCTTTCCGGGTACGTAGCGATGTTCGAACTTGCCTTCAACCACGACCGGATTGACCCCGAGCTGTTGCAGTGCATGTGTGGCGTGTAGCTTCGTCGCTGACCTAATAAGAGCCACGCTCTTAATCGGAGAGCAAACCCTAAAACCGAAAGCGCTCGGTTCCTCAGGGCTCCGCCCCCACCGAGCGTAGGTGTCCGTTTCTGATCATGCAGGCGCAGGGCTTTCACCCTTCGTGGACCTTCTCACGAACCCCTCGTAGCCCGATTCGGGGGTTCGCTTGGGGAAGAGATTTCTGCCCCGTACTGCCCCCCTTCCCCTCTGTTCGGCGTGCGCTCAGCAGAAGCCAGTTCTGGACGCCGCTCCCCAAGAACCCTCTCCAACAAGGCTACATACTCGCGCGCTAGATCCGTCCGATTATATTGGACCTGAACGTACTCGTAGGCGTTTTCTCCCATCTCTGCGCGGAGCTCCGGATGCTCTTTCAGACGACGCACCGCCTCGACCAGTGATTCTGGATTTTCGGGTGGAATCGGGACCCCGGCCCTCGCGTTTTCTACGATAGTCCGGGCCTCCCCTCGCACTCCCAAAACGATAGGCGTGCGTGTAATCATCGCCTCAAAAATCTTGGAGGGAATTACCGTATTGAACAGCGGATCATCACGCAAATGCACGACACTTACCTCGGAGAGTGCGAGAAGGTACGGAACGGTGGCCTTCGGTACCTTGTCCACGAGACGAAAGTTGCCAAGCTTCAGCTCCGATTGGCGAGCTGCCAGTGCGTCTCTCTCGGCGCCAGTGCCGACGACCATAAAGACGATGTCCGGATCGTCGCAATGACGAGCCGCCTCAAGCAGCACGTCGGCGCGGTGCGCCATGCCAATCGTCCCGATGTAGCTCGCCACAAACTTGTCAGTGAGGTCGTGTTTTCGCTGAACTTCTGCGAGACGATCCATGTCGAGCGGCTCTTCCCACCGCTCAGTCTCAATGCCGTTCTTGATCACAGAGATCTTACCGGGAGCTATGCCCTTCTCGCTAATCGTCTCCTTGAAGGCGTCCGTAACGACCACGATGTGGTCCGCTTCGCGATAGAGGAATCGCTCTACCCACTCGAAAAAACGAATAGCTGCGTTCCGGCTCATTGCACCTACGGCG
>CAYRPX010000354.1:0-3140 GCA_964426195.1 uncultured Salinivenus sp. | reverse complement strand
GGCACCGGCACTCCCGACTCACTGAGTACTGGAGCTTGGCCATTCTGCTGCACCAGCCGTACGGTCAAAAACTTGAGCGGGTGCGCTGGCGCGACCCGAATTTCAACGACGAGTCGCCCGCGCTCGACCTGTTCTGGTGGATTCACCCCCCGGTCGGCGACGACGCGAAACGACTCAGAGGGGGTGGACCCAGCGAACGCACCCCGGCGGAAGAGCCGTCGCAGCAGTCCATTGAACTGGTCTTCGACCCGGCGTCGCAGACGCAGGGTATTGTTTTCGAAGACGAGTTCCGGGCCCTCCAGGTGAACGAGTCGGCGGACGAGAATCAGCAAGCGGCGCGTGGGGATCGGGTCCAAATCGGGGTCCTGGGCCAAGGTGGCCGCATCCAAGGTGAGTACCCCCCGGGGTGTGACCCCGAATGCGTTGATGTTGTAAGCTCGGAGCTCCTCCCGCTCTTCCGGCGTAAGTGCGGGCTCGGTGGCCCTAACGGCGGTGAGCGGAATGTTTGCGGGGGCCATCCACGCCCCGTCTTCGAGTGTCCGTGCCGCAATCAGTCCGCAGGCCGCGCCGTCGGGGGGCATCGCGAGGGACCGTGTGCTCGCCTCGACCGACCGCAGGAGCCACGGGTAGTAAAGGGCTCCATAGCTGAGCGTCCGCCCTTCGCCACCTTCCAGCACGGCTCCGGGCGCCCGGAGCCGTGAGACGTGGCGCCGGGCGTCGTCGGGCCGATCTTGAGCCGGGAGCGAAAGCACCGAGAACACGTCCCCCCGAGCAGCTCCGAACCGCAGCATCGCCGCCTGCACGTCGAGCAACCCCTCTCGTCCTCTCCCCGGGATCTCGGATGTCGGGTCGTCGTATTCCGCCGCCGAGACGACAGGCGTCTGTTCCTCCAGGGTCCGCGTAATGGCACCGGTGTTGGACCAGCCACTAACGAGCGTGCGACCGCCCTCCGATCGGAGCGCTCGAATCCGCACGTACTGCACAGCCGGCACTCCCGCTGTGACCACGTGATACCAGTGCTTGTCGCTCGGATCCGGAGGGAGTTCCGCTTCGGGAAGATCCGGCGGTCCCGGCCGGTCACCAGAGGCCTCTTCTAACGTGTTCGGTGCGTCGAATGTGGGAGTCGTATCGATCTGAATCTCGTACGTCAGGTCGGTGTCCGACGACTCCTCCGGGGGAGACCAGTAGAGCCAGTTCTCACCCGCACGCTCCACAATCGGAACTCCGAGGCGTTTCGTACAGCCCTCAAAGTCGGGCGTCGGCACGTGAACGCTGCGCACGTTGGACCACGCTCCGGGCTGTCCGGACGCAACGATGCGATACCGAAAAAAGAGGGTGACGGATGCCTCGCTCCGGACGTAGCGATCGACCGACGACCCGGAGCCGCGGTACCGGACCTCGGGCTCCTGAAACGTCGGCTCGGTGGCTTCCTGTACGTCCACCTCCACGTCTTCCTCCCCAAGCCGATCATCCGGCCACGAAAGGTGAACGACGGGCGGATCGGCGTCGCGGTCGACCTCTGGTTCCGGCAAAAAGGGCGTCGACGCAGGCGTCGGAGATATCTCCTGTGGTTCGTCCCAGCCGCGGTGGACCGCATCCGGAATTGCGAGAAGCGTGGCCTCGGTAATCGGCCACAGGCTGTGCAGCCCCGCCGCTTTTTCCTGGTTGAGATAAATCTTTTGGTCGGCCGCCGTTCCGAGCCTAGAGGTGGGGATGCTTCCCAGATCAGAATCCACGAACACGTCCGTCGAGAATGTGGCCAGCCGCTCTCGTTCGAGCCGGGACCGGTCTCCATTTGTAAGAAGGCGTCCCAGGGTCCGCTCGGCATCGGGCCGGTCGGCCATCCCGAGAGGAATAAACGGACCGTCGTCGGGGGCATCGGGACTGGCCAGGGGGAAGCGAGGATCATACACGTCGGCCCGAAGGGTTCCGGAGACAGGTCGGCCCGCTTCTCCTTCCTGCAACGCAAAGAGATCCTCGTCCGTAGGCAGGGCCGTCCACGCTCTCGGATGAGACCTCGCAAACCCGAGCCGATCGAGTCGCGTACGCAGCTCGCGTCCGTCCCATACAAGGAGGTCAAATCGTAATTGCTCGACCGTCTCGACGGAGGAAAACGGATCCTCGCTGAAGGTCTCCTCCACATCTACCTGCCAGAGCAGGTCCCGGACGGCGATCGTCGTCACCGTCCCTGCCCCGACCCCCACCGCGGCCCCGAGCTGCAGCCACCCGACGAGCTCTTCGTCGAGCCCCTCCACGTGGACCACACGGCCTTCCAGATCGGAGGGAACCGGTTCTTCCCCCTCATCCACGAGTAGATGAAAGAGGGGACCGTCCTCCTGCTCGATGCGCCGAATTCGCGCATCGAAGGATGGCCCGGTAGATCCGGACGGCGCCTGCACGTCGACCGAGACCGCAACCTCCCGTCCCTCGTCCGTCACCGTGACGTCACTCGCTACAGGATCCCGAAGCGGCACTGGATCACGCCGAAAGAAATGCACCGGTCCGGTCTGTACCGCCCGAACCCGGCCGTTCGACGAAGTTTCGCCGTTCTGACTGTTGAGAGACGGGGCCGTCAGGGAAGCAAAGGCAACAATTTCATCCTCCATTGTGAGGCGTAGAAGATCGCCCTGAACGAACGCCTCGTCCAGCGCGTCGAGGCGCCCGCTCTCCCACGTGAGCCGGAGTCCCGCGGTCGAGCCGCCCTCGTTCAAGGCGTCGACGGACGCGGGAAGCGGCAGGAGACGACGCCGAAGAACGGTTCCCACTCGAAGCCCGTCGTAGGTCGCTCCGTAGGACCGCGCACGGACGGTTGAAGGTCGTCCCGTCTCGGCCGACACGAGGCCCGGAAGCCCAAACGAGGTGCGTTCGACGGGGCCGCTGGTCGGGCCCGCGTCGGCGGGCTGGGCCACGCGCACGACCCAACACCGACGCCCTCCATTTCGGAAGAAGGCCTCGACGGCGGCACCCAGGTTCGCAGTCGTTGGGCTCTCGCCCCTCTCAGTCCGCACGAGTTCCAGCGGCGGGCCGAAGATGTCACGGAACCGGGAAACGTCCTCCACGGGAACCGGCACGTCCATCGGCCCGCGGGTGGCGAAGCCGACAAAAGCCGCCACGTCCATGCGCGGAAGCGTCTCGCGCAC
>CAYRPX010000353.1:0-3181 GCA_964426195.1 uncultured Salinivenus sp. | reverse complement strand
GGAGCAAGCTCAAGAGGAGATGCTCCGTCCCAATGACGTCGCTCTTGTAGAGCTTCGCTTCTAGGTATGTGATTTTCAGCACTTTCTCGGCTTGTTTGGTCAAAGGAATGTTCCCAACCGAGGTCGAGCTGCCGGTACTGCGAACCGTGTCCTCCACGGCCTCTTTCAGTTCCAACAGATCGCATCCGAGATTGCGGAGGATCTTGACGGCGATCCCCTCACCCTCCCGGATGAGGCCGAGTAGAAGATGCTCCGTTCCAATGTAGTCATGTCCGAGTCGTACCGCCTCTTCACGGCTGTAAGAGATCACGTCACGGACACGATTAGAAAAGTTGCCTTCCATACCTTGTGGATTGAACGATCAAAAGCGCCGCGTCGGCGCCCTACACGACGGGGACGAGAAGAGGAGTCGAAGTCCGATTCCCCTCCCTCTTGACAAACCCCGCACGTGAAGCACGTGTCTTTGTAGTAACCATGCCATCACGCACTCTGTTCCCCTGTCTGATCCGATTGCCCCGTAGATACGAGGCGGAAGCGTTACAATATTGCTAGAAGCACCAGGGCAGTAGGATGCTGCTTCCGATTCTCGGAGCCGGAATGTCCTAGGGGAAGTGGGGATGGGAAGAAAATAAACGTGGACTGCAGAGCGCGGGACGAAAGAACGTTAGGCCGCAAAGCTCGCCCCGCAACCACACGTCTCCGTCGCATTGGGATTTTCGAAGGTGAAGCCCCGCGCATTCAAGCCGTCGTGATAGTTGATGGTGGTCCCCATCAGGTAGAGCCCGTGTCGTTTGTCCATGTAGACAGTGATCCCGTCAATCTCAAAGACCTGGTCTTTCTCGCGCTCTTTGTCAAAGCCGAGCACGTAGCTCATTCCCGAACAGCCCCCGCCTTTTACCCCGACACGGAGCCCATAGCCATCCGGAATGTTTTTCTTACGGATGATTTTCCGGATCTCTTTTGCCGCAGTGGGGCTGATCTGAATTGGGGTATCCTTGGTGGAGGTCTCGGCAGTGGCAGGCATAAGGCAGTGGACTGGTTCAAGCACAGTTTGTGCTGGGACCGTCATTAACGACCGTTCGAAAATTTCTGTTCCCCTCTGAGGAGAGGCGGTGTATGGAGGCGGGGAGAGACGGATTGTGGAAGGGGGCATTGACGAATCACCTTCGATCCAAAAATGGTATTGGACACTGGTGTAGTTGAAGCAATGCGATTTCCAGCCGATACGTCATATCTTCGGAAGAGGCGGCTTGGACTCACTGCTTCAGTCCCCTGGAGTTCGTTGTCTGCACTGTTTGAATCCCAAATTGGACACAACATATGCAGGTCAGGAAGCGCCTTCTCGACGGTGGGGTTTCTCAAGAAGTGGCCAACGATCTCGTCCCCAGGTTCGAGCAGGCAGCCGAAACCTTGCCCCAGACGACTGCCGACGACGCATCCCTGTGCGCGCTCTTCGTGCCGGGCCGCATTGAAGTGCTCGGCAAGCACACCGACTACGCAGGGGGGAGCAGCCTAACCTGTGCCACTCAGCGCGGCTTCTGTCTCGTGGCCGCACCCTCGCCCGAGTCCGTCCTGCACGTGCATCGTGCCATCTCCGGCGAGGTGGTTGATCTCAACCTTGCGTCGGACGAACCCATTCCGGAGGGGCACTGGACGACTTATCCCCTGACGGTGATCCGACGGGTGCGAAAAAACTTTGACGTCGACCTCAAGGGCGGTCACGTCGCATTCTCAAGTACGCTCCCGCAGGCTGCTGGGATGAGCAGTTCTAGCGCAATGGTGGTGGCCTTTTTCGAAGTGCTCCGTGCGCTCAATGCTCTCCACGAGCATCCCATCTATCGGGAGTACCTGAGCCGGCCCGAGGCGAAAGCGGAGTATCTGGGTGCCATCGAGAGTGGGGAGGCATACGGTCCCTTTGCTGATCGCCCCGGGGTCGGGACCTTTGGAGGGAGTGAGGATCACACCGCCATTTTGTGCTCAGTGCCCGGACGGCTTCGCAAATTTTCCTATCGCCCGACCCGCCTGGAGGACGAGGTGCCGCTTCCCGACGAACACGCGTTCGTGGTCGCAGACAGTGGGGTCTCGGCGGAGAAGACTGGCGCTGAGAAAGACCGCTACAACCGGGCGTCACGCCTGGCCGCCCGGGCCGCGCAGGCCTGGCGGATGGCCATGGGACGCGATGATTCGCATCTCGGAGCCGCCGTCGCCAGCGACGTATTCTCGCCCGATCGGATGCACGAAGTCCTCTCGCAGGCCGACAGTTCCTTCGGCTCGGACGAGCTGATCCGACGCTTCGATCACTTTTATACGGAGCACTGTCAGGTCCTGTCGGCAGCCGTGGACGCGCTTCGAGACGAAGACCTGGATGCGTTCGGCACCCAGGTGGATCGCTCGCAGCATGCCGCAGAGGAGTTACTGGGCAATCAGATTCCCGAAACCAGTTTTTTAGCCAGCGAGGCCCGGACCCTAGGGGCGACGGCGGCTTCGTCCTTCGGGGCGGGATTTGGCGGATCGGTGTGGGCGCTCGTGCCGGAACGAAAGATTTCGGCGTTTCGGGATTCCTGGGCGTCTCGCTACGAAGATGCCTTCCCTGAGGCGGGTTGCCGCGCAGCATTTTTTGTCGAGCACCCGGGCCCGGCCGCCTTCGAGCTGTAGGGGATCAGGCCGTGGTGTCATCAGGATTCTCCGAAAAGGAGAGGTTCGACCACAGGGCAATGATGCCACCCAGTGCACCAGCAGCAATGGCGGTGCACAGAATGCCCATCCCCATGCGTCCAGCGAGAACAAACCCTGTTGCGAACAAGACCCCGTAGATGCCGAGGGCCCCGAGCAGGGCGCACGTCAGTGCGTACGGCAGGTCGGACGGGGACTCAAGATCGAGATCCGTCGTGCGCTCTCGAAGGCGCTCCACGACAGGCTTCCAGCCTGGCCCGCCCGGTTGCACGGTTTTGTAGAAATGGATCAGGGTCTCCTCGTCGGTCGGGCGAGTGAAGTAGGTGACGGCGAGCCACGCGATGGTCGTTACGGTAACAATGAAGAGCAGGCGCTCCCAGTCCGCCAGGCCCCCACCCATCCAGCCAAACCGCCCGGCAATCTGGAAGTAGACGGCAATCATGAACGAGACGATCATGGCCGTCAGCTCCGTCGCGGCGTTGATGCGCCACCAGAACCATCGGAGGAG
>CAYRPX010000352.1:0-3204 GCA_964426195.1 uncultured Salinivenus sp. | reverse complement strand
TCCAGGGCAAAGTCGAGCACCTTTACAAAAAAGAGAGACATAGCCGCAGGATCGTCCCCGTTAGCAACAGACGTCCGCTCAAGGAGCCAACGTCGAGCCTAGTATCGAACAGGTTCCTCCTCCCACGTCGGCACCGACCGGCCATTGAGGTCCCAGACCACCTCGCCCGCGCGGATCGTCAACTCTGCCTCCAGCTTCTCTGAGCCTTCCATTCTCCGCCCCCGGGCATCGATAAACCCAAAGTCTCCCTCTCGCAGGTTGAACGCCGCCACGTCCGCGGGCGCTCCCACGCTCAGGTGCCCCAGGTCCTCCCGGCCGATGTGCGTGGCCGGGTTCCAGGTCGAGCGAAATATGACCTCTTCTAGGGGCATCTCCATATTGAGAAACTTCGACATCACGTTCGCCATGTTCTTCATCCCGTCGTTCATGCTCGACGTATGAAGATCGGTGCTGATCACGTCCGGCCAAAACCCCTGCTCCATCGCCGGAATGACCTGATGCCAGATGAGGCTTCCGCCCCCGTGTCCGACGTCGAAGACAATGCCCCGCTTCTGCGCCTCAAAGACAAACGGCTTGACCTCAAAGTCCTCGTTGACCACCGCCTCCCGGCCCTTCGTGTACGAGTAGGTGTGGGTAAACATGTCCCCCGGCCTGAGCTTGTCCAGAAAAAGCTTCTCCAAGGACAGGGGCGGGTCGTGCTCCCCGAAGTCGACCATGACCGGCACACCGGCCCGCTCGCCCGCCTCTACGGCCCGCTCGACCTGCGTAAAGTCCCCCCAGTAGTGGGCCGACTTGATCCCAACGATCAGGTTCGGAAACATCTCCGTCGCCATCAGCGCGGTCATCTTCGGGTTCATGTCCTCCTCGTTTTGCTCCTCGTAGCGCCCCTCCATCCCGACCCCTACGATGTTGAGGAAGGCCAAAACGCGGGTCTTCGCACGGTCGATGGTTTGCCGCTTGAAGAGCCGGAAGTTTTTCCACCCGGCCGACCCGGCGTCCACCACCGTCGTGACCCCCGCCCGGAAGGTAAATCCGTCCGGGGGGAGGCTCACGTAGCTGTCCGCGATGTAGGACTCCGCGTCGGTGCCGTGAAAGACGTGGGCGTGCATGTCGATAATCCCCGGCGTCACGTAGAGGCCCGCGGCGTCGACGACGCGCTCGGCCCGGTCGGGCGAAATCTCCGAGGCCACCGTCGCGATCGTGTCCCCGGCAATGCCCACGTCCATTTCCTCGTTCACGTCATTTTTCGGGTCGATCACGTGCCCGTCCTTCAGCAGAAGGTCCAGGGACTGGGCCTCGGCAGCGGGCCCGAACAGAAAAAGACATGCGAGCGTCCCTGCAAGCAGAGAGGCGAAACGGGCAAAACGAAACGTCATGTTCACAGAAGGAGGTTGGCTGGGTGAGGGAGAAAGGGGGGAGGGCCCGTGGAAGAGGTCCCAAGAGAGGAGGCTCCGCAAAGGAGCCTCCGGGCTGGGGCCAGGAATTCCGTCCCAAGGCTTACGTCCTAAGGCTTACGTCCAGGGCTTCCCTCGAGGCTTACGTCGCCAGGGGAGGGCCCTCCGGCACGCGGATCGGCTCGCGATCATCCGGATAGCTGTGGCGGGTGGCCCGAAAGGTTGCATTCAGGTACTCTCCCAGAAAGACCTCGCCCTCGATCGTGTCCCCGTCTTCCGAAAGGGTGCCCGTAAAGATCTGCTTCACGTAATCCCCGGGCGGGCTCTCCTCGCTGAGGAGCTTGACCTGGTTTCCTTCGATGGTTCCGGCCATGTCCCGCATGGAGAAGTCGCCCTCGTGGGACCCTTCGAGCCAGTTCTCATCCTGCTTCTCGATGAAGAACCGATGCTCGCTGGTGCTGCTGTAAAACTCAACCTCCACGTTCCACCGGCCCCTGAGAGACGCGGCCGGGGCCTCTCGCTGCGGCGGTTGGGGACTGCGGTCCTTGGTCAACAGCTCGTAAATCCGGTCCGCCACAATCTCGTTGTCGTCGGGCTTCATCATCCAGGCGGTAATATTGATGGAGGTGACCCCCTCCTCGCCGTGGTGCCCGCTTCCGACCACAATTCGCGGCTTGGTGCGGGCCATCGTTTCGGCCAACTCCTGCCCGGTAACGTGAAACTCGCTTGGGTCCCACATGATGTGGAGGACGGGGCTGTGGTTCGAGATCGGTGCCAGCTCCCCGGGATGCTCCATGCCCGGATTCGACGGCTCCTCGATCTTGGTTTCTACCCCCGAGATCTCCGAGACGCGCCCGTCGATGTGGTCGAGCCAGGAGAGCCACATCTCCCATTCGGCCTCGTGGTCGGTCTCGACCCACGCCTCGACGGCCGCGAGCATGCCCATCATCTCCTCGCGGCCGACCTTGTTGTCCCGGCCGGGCCCGTGGTGAGGAGAGCTCGCCTGCCAGGCCGACTGCACCAGGTCCTTCCGGCCCAGCAGCAACCCGGCACACTGCGGGCCGCGTAGGGCCTTCCCCCCGCTATAGCACACCATCGTCGCCCCGTTCTCCAGATGCACGTTCGGAATCGTTAGGTCTTCTGCCGCGGCGTCGACCAACACCGGAACATCTTTGCCGGTCGCGTCGAGCACTTCCGTGACGGTCTCTAGCCCCACCTGCTCCCGGCCGGCCAGCAGGTAAATCATGGCCGTCCGCGGGCTTAAAGCGCTTTTGAACTCCTCTCGGGAATCGACCATCACAACGTCGATCCCGATGTTGCGCACGGCGTGGTCGTAGGCGTTGCGCGAGCTTCTCGGAATAATGACCTCGGTCTTCTGCAGGCGCGAGAGGTCCGGGATGCGGACCAGCTTCTCCGGATTTCCACCGGCCACGCATGCGGCTGTGGCATGCTTCATCGCCGCCGCACAGCCCGCTGAGACCATGCCCCACTCCGCCCCCGTTAGCTCAGCGAAGCGCTGGCCGATGCCCTCCGCCAGCTCGTCGTACTGGATGTAGCTGTGGGCCGCCTCGTTCATCGCCTCCCGCACCTCCGGGCGCTCGATCGAACCGCCGATAATGGTAAACGTCCCTCGACAGTTAATGACCGGCTCGACCCCGATCGATCGGAAAATCTCCGGCCCTGGCGGCACCGCCGACTCGGCCTCGCCCGACAGAATGGGGCCGGTGTCCTCCGCGGCAAAGGTGCTCCCTGCGGCAGCACCCAGGGGAAACATCGACAGCTGCTTCAAAACTTCCCTTCTACTAAGCAT
>CAYRPX010000351.1:0-3220 GCA_964426195.1 uncultured Salinivenus sp. | reverse complement strand
TCCACCCGCTCATGCCGTTCATCACCGAGGAGCTGTGGTGGAAGGTGCGGCCCCGTGAGGCGGGCGAGGCCTGCATCGGGGCCGACTGGCCGGAGGCCGACGATGCCCTAATGGACGCGGACGCGGCTGAGACGTTCGAACTGATCCAGGAGATGATCTCTGGAATCCGCGGTATTAAGAGTGACTACGGCGTGGGCCTCGGACAGGATATCGAGGCGACGGTGAGCGTGCCGGCCGACGACGAGCACCTGGCCGATACGGTCCACCACTACGCCGTATACTTCGACAAGCTCGCGAGCGTAACGGACCTGACGGTGGGGCCGGGCGCCGAGAAGCCCCGAGCCAGCGCGTCGGTCGTCGTGGAGCGCTGCGAGGTCTATGTGCCGCTGGCCGGCATGGTCGACCTGGAGCAGGAGCGAAAGCGCCTGCGTAAGGAGATTGAGGAGAAAGAGGGCTTCCTGGAGAGCGTCGAGCAGAAGCTCAACAACCGGCAGTTCGTCAACAAGGCACCCGACGAGGTGGTCGATCGCGAGCGGCAGAAGAAGGAGGACGCGATGGCCGAGCTGGAACGGCTCCAGGAGAACCTGGCCGATTTGGAGACTGTGTAGCCGTGGGCTGACGGGGAGGTGATTGGTTGGTGAACCCCTGGAGGTTGGGTGGGCGCGCGCGGATCCGTAAATGTCAGCATGTTTGCGCTCACGACGATTTCGTCAGAGCAAAGACGACGCCTCCAAGAGGTTTCCGTTCCCGACGCCGCGTCTTCTCCACGGGGGCTCGTTCTCGCCGGTCTCTCAGTTGCGTTTTCCGGTCTTTATTCTCGTCTCTACAGTGCTCGTGGGGCTGCTTGGGGCATGGGGAAGCGGTACGAGTGAGCGGAGGGATGAAGAGGGGGGCGAACCGGGGCTCGTCCAGACGCCCAGTGGCGAACAGCTCTTTCGGGGCCCGCTCGTCAATCAGGGCCGCTCGACCATCGCCGTCGCCGAGATTGAGGGGGCCCTGTACGACGATCAGGGGAGTCGGATTGAGACGATGCGGATTCAGGTGCAGGACGTCCCTCCGCAGGACTCGGTCGAGTTCAATCAGACCATCGACTCGGACCGGTCCATTCAGCAGGGCCAGGTGCAGCAAATTCTGATTCCGTAGCGAATTGGGGGGTTGTCCCTGATCCCTGGACGCCCCTTCGATCACACTTCTAATCTCACACTTCTAATCTAAATCGGATCGGAGGATTCCGTCTCTTCAATCCGACCACGTCTTCTCGAACGGTCTCGGGGACCGTTCGCTCGGGATCGAATACTGGCCCGCGTTTTGCCGCCCGGTTCGGCAGGTTGAATCGAGTGATTTCCTGGGGAACCTAGATGTGAAAATGAAGTAAACAAAGTTAAATTCCTGGCCTCTTGACTGTCTGTTTATACAGTCCCGGAATCCCACGTGTCTGTTCTGTGAGGGAGATCTTGCCGCTTCTGTTGTTGCGGCTCTGCGTCCATGGTTCGACGAGGTCCGATCGTTGACCCCGTTCCAGGTCGATGTCGTCCTCTCCGTTCTACTCGGCTGCCTGTAGGACACTGGTCGCGCTGGCGCTCCTTCTGTGTGGGTGGACAGGACAAGGAGTGGGTACGGTCCAGGCCGATGAGCAAGTGCCCTACCGTCACTTCACCACGTTCGACGGCCTGCCGGGAGAGCACGTCACGGCTCTCCTCCAGACCCCAAATGGACTGCTATGGGTGGGGACAGGGAAAGGACTCGCCGTATACGACGGACACGAGTTTCGTCGGATCTCTTTTCCCGACTCATTGGGAACGGTGTACATCCACTCGATGGCAGTGGGCCCGGACGGATCGGTCTGGGTCTCGCCTTCCATGGGCGTCGTCGCAAAGGTCCGAGCGAACGGCATCGAGCGGGTGCTCTCCCTGAGAAAGGGGGTCTACGTTCGCCAAATCCTTCCACAGAAAGGCGGAGTCGTTTTCTTGGGGTCGTCGGCCTACTGGACGCTGGAAACGGAGGCAGAATCGCCGGTTCGGCACTCGTACCAGTACGAGACCACTTCGATATCTGAGATCGAAGAAGGCTCCGACAAGGGAGTGGGGATCTTCGACGCAGCTCTGGATCCGAACGGACGCATCTGGGTGCTCGACGGGCGGCTCGGACCCGGTCGCCTTCATTCTGACGGCTCCGTGTCGTTTGTCGGAGGGGAATACGGCACGCCCGGCGACTTCTGGTACGAGATCGGCTTCGCCGAAGAGGAGAGCGGGGTGCTCACGAAAGGCCGCCGGCTGTTTCACTTCAATCCGTCTACGCACAGGTTCAGGGAGGTGACGGCTCAGCTTGGGGACCCCACCTACCTCAGCGTGGAGGATTCGGTGGCGTACGCCACGCGGGACCATACCATTCTCCGGTACGGCGTGACCGACGGGCAGACACAACCCCCCCTGGGCCCAAGCATTGGATTGCCGGAGACCATGGCTCGACATGTGCTCCGCGGCCGGGAAGGGGCGCTGTGGATTGGGACGCGCGATGGGCTGATTCAGATCATGAATCCGGACGTTCGCGTACTCGGGTCGGTCGACGGGAATTCTTTGTACAACGTGCATAGTTTTGCCTCCGGTGAGGAAGCGCTCTGGGCACGCACCCACGGAGCGGGACTGATTCAACTGCACCCGGAACGCGGCCTGTCGCGTCCCGATGGCATCGTAGAATGGGAGTACGACCTGCAGGGTCGGGACGGCTTCCTTCATGCGCTCTCTACTTTATCCCGAATCTGGATGCGGTGGCGTCCGTCGACCGGGTGGGAACGGGTTCGAAAAGTTGCTCCAGCGAGTGGGGGCGTCGTGCTGGAGGACGGGACCGGGTATTTTCGGCATCCAGGTGGGCTCTATCGCTATCCTCCGGACCCGGGGATGCAGCCCGACACGCTGATTTCGTGGTCCGTCGAAAACGATTACACCCGACTTGCACCGGCGCACGGAAATGCGCTTCTGCTGCAGAAGAACGAGCTTCTTTTCCGGGTCGATACGCCTTCCGGAACCGTGCTCGATACGCTGGGACGGTTCCCTAATCCTCAACAAGACGGGGCCCAATCGCTTGGGGTCGATCCCCGATCGCTCGTGACGGATGCCGGGGGGCGCATCTGGACCACGAATCCTCGCGGCGGCCTTTCTCGTCTCGACCCGGCGACCGGCGACCGCCAAACGGTTCTGGACAGCATCCCTACGTGGAACGT
>CAYRPX010000350.1:0-3222 GCA_964426195.1 uncultured Salinivenus sp. | reverse complement strand
CCGACGCCGCCGACAAGGCCGCGCGCTTCATCATGAACTGCAATCAGAAAGAGATCCCCATTCTCTTTTTTCAGGACGTCACCGGCTTCATGGTGGGCAAGCGGGCCGAGCAGGGGGGCATCATCAAAGACGGCGCGAAGATGGTGAATGCGGTGTCCAATTCCACGGTGCCCAAGCTCACAGTTGTCGTAGGCAACTCCTACGGGGCCGGCAACTACGCGATGTGTGGACGCGCCTACGACCCCCGCCTCGTGCTGGCCTGGCCGACGGCCAAGATCGCCGTGATGGGGGGCACGCAGGCCTCCAAGGTGCTCAAGCAGATCAAGGTCCGCCAGCTCGAAAAGCAGGGTGAGGAGTTGTCCGAAGAGGACGAACAGGAACTGCTCTCCGAGATCCAGGATCGGTACGAAGAACAAACGACTCCCTACTACGCCGCGGCGCGGCTCTGGGTGGATGCCCTCATCGATCCCGTTGATACGCGCAGGTGGCTGGCGCGGGGACTAGAGATGGTTGACCATAATCCAGAGCTGGAGCGGTTCAATCCGGGGGTCATCCAAACGTAGGCGTCGAGTGTTACGTATTGAGGGCGCGCAGGCGACGGCGTAACGGACGCGTGAACGGGCGGGAGCTTTTCAGCGTCGCAGGCGTTGGGGATGCCCAGGTCTTTTTACGAACGCCCTGTATCGTCGATGACTCCCGGTTTGGCAGGCTGGCGGGCGCGGATGAAGCGTCGGCTTCCGGATTTCGAGCAATTATCCGAGCGAATTCGGGCTCGGGCCCATGCGTTGCGTCGGCGGTTTCGGGGAGCAGAGGATACGTCTGTTGCGGAGCGCCTGACAGCGATTGACGAGGATTATGTGGAGCGGGGTGCAGAGGGCATCACAGAGGTCGACCTCGACACTGTGATCGAGCGGGCGGAGGCCATCGAGGAGCGATTTCAGGAAAACGGGCCGTTGCAGCGCCTCCTCCAAGACGGGCGCCTTCTTCTGGGGCTGGTCCGCGACGCCCGGCGCGGAAAATACCGGGAGATTCCGATCTGGACACTCAGCGCCGCGGGCTTCACGCTGCTCTACGTCCTCAATCCACTCGACCTTGTTCCCGACACCCTCCCGCTCGTGGGGCTGCTCGACGACGCAGCGGTCGTGTCGGCCTGCCTCTCGCTCGTGGAGCAGGACCTTCGCGACTATCGAGCCTGGAAACGAGAACAGGATGCGAGCGGAGAGAATTCCTCGCGAGACCTAATCTCTTCGTAACAGCGCGGTCGCTGCTGTACCGTATTGTGTTAATGGAGTATTGCCACTCCCCTTCAGACCTGTCGCCGAGAGGCACACCGTCGCATGCTTACATGGAATTTTGAGGGCGAGCCGTCCGAACCAGCACAGGACCCGACCATGGCGCCGCACAAGCGGCAGTCGTACGAGGAAGAACTGGCCAATGCGATCACACACGGAGTGGGCCTCGTGCTGAGCGTAATTGGCTGGATTGGACTGCTTCTCCTTTCGGGAATGGCGGGCACGGGATGGGACCTGGCTGCCTCTGCGGTCTTCGGCGGCACACTCGTTTTTCTCTACACCACCTCGACGCTGTACCACAGCGCGGGCACCCCGCGCCTGAAGCGGACGTTACGAATTCTCGATCACGTCGCCATCTTCCTGCTCATCGCAGGGACGTACACGCCGTTTGCGGGCCTGCTCATGCGCCAGGGATGGGGGTGGACGGTCTTGGCCCTGGTGTGGGGGCTCGCCCTGGCGGGACTGCTCTTTAAACTGTTGTCGACCCACCGTTTCCATCCGGCGGCTACCACCCTCTATCTGCTCATGGGCTGGCTTGCGGTCCTGTTCGTAGATCCCATGTGCGCCGCTCTGCCGATTGGGGGACTGCTCTTGATCGCGGCGGGCGGGCTGGCCTACACGGTCGGGGTCGTCTTCTACGGGTGGCACTCGCTCCGCTACAGCCATGCGATCTGGCACGTGTTTGTGCTCGTCGGGAGCGCCTGCCACTACGCGGCCGTCGTTCTCTACGTGCTTCCCTGAGCGTGGGAGAAGACCCTTATGACACGAACGGGTACGTGCCGAGCTCCTCGCCGAGGTCCGTGTGAGGGAAGATCTGACGGGCTTCACGCAACGACTCGCTCTTGTCCCCGGGCGGGAGATGGACGAGAAGGAGACGGTTCACGTCGGCGTCGGCGGCGACCTCTGCCGCTCCCTCGGCCGTCGAATGATTGTCGGTTGTGCCCCCGTTGGCCTCGTGGACGAGCACGTCGGCGTCCTGGGCCAGGTGGACGACGCTTTCAGTCGGAGCCGTGTCGCAGGAGTAGGTGAGGACTTGGTCGGTAGGACCGTGCTCGAACCGGAGCCCCACGTTGGCCGTGTCACCGTGATCGACCGGCGCGGCGGTAATTGTCCAGGGGGCCTCGTCCCAGACGACCGCATCGCACTCGTGGGCCACCTCGCGCCAGTCGATCGGGGGGATGTCCTTCCAGTCCTCGTGGACGGGCTCGAACGCATCCCACGACCGTTGGGCCTGGGCGAGGGCCGGCTCGATGCCCACGACGGGAATGGACCGATCGCGGCCGTTCAGCCAGATTTTCTCCATGAAGAGCGGAAACCCGCTGGTGTGGTCCATGTGGGCGTGGGTCACGATCAGGCCGTCCACGCTGTCGATCCGGGGGCCGCAGGCCTGAAGCCGTTGAAGCACGTCGCCCCCGCAGTCTACAACGAGCGTATTCGGGGGGGAGGCATCGTCGGCCACGGCTAGCATGGTGGTGGTGCGGTGCGGATCACTAATGGCCGATCCGGTGCCGAGGAGGTGGAAAGCAGGCATGGCGTCCGTGTCGAAGTTCGAGAGGCGACTGTCGGATGTAGGATCAGGAGGCTATGCTTCCAATCTAACGAATTCACCATGCGAAAATCGAAATCCACAATTGCCCTATCGGGAGCGCTGGATCGCAAACTGGGTGAGTCCGACCAGGGAGGTGCGGGCGGCCGACGGCGGGAGTGCACCGAGCAGCGACCGAGCCTCCGCCGCCAATGACTTCATCTTGGAGCGCGCGTAATCGATGCCCCCGTGCTCGTCCACGAACGACGCGATGGTGCGTAGGTCGTTGCGGGTCTTGTCGTCCTTATCGACGAGCTTGAGGATGCGCTTCTTCTCGCGGCGGCCTGCCTCGCGCAGGGCCACGATGAGCGGCAGCGTCATTTTCTTCTCCTGGAGATCGATCCC
>CAYRPX010000349.1:0-3229 GCA_964426195.1 uncultured Salinivenus sp. | reverse complement strand
CCGCCGCGCACACCCAGCACGTAAAAGGCGAGCAGAACGGCCAACGTCAGGGCCGTGAACGGGTGGCCGGCGAAGGCCAGCACGCTTCGCGCCGTCGTCCCTTCAGCGAGAGCCACGTCGGAAAAGGTGCCGAGCAGGATGAGTACGAGGGGGACGCCAATGACGGCGATCGCCTGCTCAAATGACGGCGAAACAATTTCTGCTCCGACCTCCTGCTCCTCTTCCCGAACCACATCCGGCACCTCAAGGTGAATGCGATCGGCAATGTACTGCCCGAAAAAGACGCCTCCCACGAGAATCGACGGAATGCCGGCAAGGACTCCAAAAAGAATGACCCAGCCGAGGTCCGCATTTAGCAGTCCTGCAACGGCCACAGGGCCCGGCGTGGGGGGAATGAAGCTGTGGGCGACAGCGATTCCTGCCAAAAGCGGGATGGCGTAGAGGAGCAACGACTTGCCCGTGCGCTCGGTGAGGGTGTAAACGAGCGGAATAAAGAGGATGAGTGCCACGTCGAAGAAGACAGGAATGGCCACCAGCAGGCCCGTCAGACTAAGGGCCCACGGGGCGCGGTCGTCGCCAAACGTATCGAGCAGCGTCGCAGCAATTTCTTCGGCCCCGCCGGTCTGTCGAAGCATTTCCCCCACCATCGCACCGAGCCCAATCACCGTGGCGATGTAGCCGAGGGTGTTCCCCATCCCCTTCTCAATGACCCCCGCAATCTCGCTCGGCGGGATGCCCCCGAGCAGCGCCGCAACCAGGCTCGTGAGCAATAGTGCGACGAACGCGTGCAGCCGCACGTACAGCACGAGCACCAACAACATGGCGACCGCAAATACGACGAGTCCGGAGAGGGCAAGGGGGGACATGACAGGGCAAAGGCTGGAGAGAAGTCCCGCGTCGTCCGAACATACGGTTCCTTTCTCCTCGTGTCCAGTCCCTTCATCAACGTGCCTTCGAGGCGTCGGAGGGACCCGGAGGCCCGTCCGCTGAATAGCGTTTCCGTACCGTTCCCCCCACCGCGAGGGCGGCGCCGATCAGGATGGCGTTTTTGATGATGTACTGCCCCTCCAGCGTAAGGCCCCACGGCACCTGCGTGAAGCATACCTCCGGCAGGAGCACGAGAGGGAGCAGCGTCCCCGGCATCTGCAGAAAGAGAAGAAAAATGGCCGTGCGGTTGAGCGGGCGGTACAGCAATCCCACCCCGATGGCGACCTCCCACCAGCCCAGGAAGGGCACGAAGACATCCGGTGGCACGACGTACACGACACTCCGTACCAGATCTTCGGCCGGGCTCATGCCCAGCGGCTTCAAGAGCCCGAACCAGATGAACACAATCCCCAGCCCGATCCGGAGGATAAAGAGCCCGTTGCGCTGCATCCATCCCGCAATCCGGCGGTCTAGCGCACTGAGGCCAAGGCGTTCGAGAACTTGCTCTTCAAGAGAAGACATATGCAGACCGGAGCTTCGGGGAAGACAGACGCGTCGCGGTGGGGCATTATGTTCAGAACGTAGTCCGCTCGTCGAGATGGGCGCGAACGCTGTCTCGACTCAGCCAGACGGGTCGCATCTCCTTTTCCGCGTACATCTGGAGCTGATCCGCCCGGTACGGCGAGTCGGACTGCGAGGCATTGCCGTACGGCAGGACCGCTTTCGCCCGCGGCCCGTCGTCGGTGAACTCGGTGAGCGCCACGTAGGAATCGCCCCCGACGGCCCGACGCCGTCCGTTCTCGCTGCCACTAAACCAGAGGACGCGGAAAAGCCCGAATAGCCCATTGCCCCCGGACGCAGGATACGACTCCTCAGGACCCACGAGCCGATGCACGTCGCCCCAGGGCACGTCGAGCGAGTCGTGCTGGCTCCTGACCTTCTGGGCGACCCGCGCGAGGGTCCGAACTGCGGCCTCCGGATTGGCAAGGCCGTCCGGGGTCGTGCGGGGCGCGTCCGGGCGATACGGCGTTTCGAAGGGAGCTTCGTTTCCCGCCATGGCCCGCAGCCAGGTGGCAAAGAGCACGCTGCCCCGACTGTCGGCGTCGGCCGTCCGATCCCAGGCCTCCAGCACGTCTACGGCGCGATGGGCCCGGTCGCCTCCATATTCTCGAACGGCCGGGATCAGGTCGTCGAGCAGGCGATCGGCGGCGGTCATCCGGGTGTCATTTTTGTAGGCCTGAAGCTCCTCGAACGTGATTGACGAGTCCCCATCAATCATCTCGATTGACCGCTGGGGACGAAAGATGCTGAGCGCGGACGGCTCTGGGTGTTGTGGGGCCATGTACGGCGGAACCTCCGCAGGATCTACCCGCTGCGGAAAAGTAGACGTGAAGGGCGGGTCGTTCGCGTTTTGTACCCAGCCGCTCGGCGGATCGACGACGCGGGGAAGCTCTTCGTAGGCATGAACCGAATTCCAGAGCGTTCCCACAGTGTCGCCCGGCACGATCCCCTGCCAGTACGTCCAGTCTCCCTGGTCGCGATCGGGCACGCGCCCGCCGAAGTGATACAGGATGTGGCCGTCGCTGTCGGCGTAGACGGTGTTGAAGATCGGCATCTGGAGGCGTCGAAGCGCCGCCTCAAACTGCGACAGATTGGTGGCCCGCAGCATGCGCCAGTACTGTTCGAACAGGCCCGACTGGCTGAGTCCAGCAATCCGGAGCGCCAGTGCCTCGCCCTCTCGTTGCACCACGACGGGTCCGTGCACTGATCGCCGCACCACCATCGTGTCGGTTCGCGTCGAGCCGTCGTCCTGCTTCACCTTCAACGTCTTGATGTCGGTGTTGAAGGAGCGGGTGCCGCCATTCCAGGCGTACCCATCATCCACGAGGCGGAGGCGGTACAGATCAGACGCGTCGAGGGGATTCTGTGTGTGTGTCCACCCGAGATGCTCGTTGAACGCGACCCCGGGAAACGGCATGCCCAGGAGCGCGGCCCCGTACGCGTCGAACCCCGGCCCCGCCAGTTGAACTTCGAACCACGTGAACTGATCGCCCCAGGGCAGGTGAGAATTGGTGAGCAGCATGGCGTTGCCGCTCGCACTGCGCGAGGGCCCCACGGCCCACGCGTTCGATCCGGCCCGCTGTCGCCACCGCTGGGCGTCCTGCAGGTCCCCCCGCGCCACAAACGTGATGTGCACGGCTCGCAGGACGTGCGCAAACACGTCGGCCGGCCGAACCGGAAGGACCACCGTGCGGGCCTCGTCGATCCGATCGGGATGTGCCTCCGCGTAGGCGTTCATCCC
>CAYRPX010000348.1:0-3230 GCA_964426195.1 uncultured Salinivenus sp. | reverse complement strand
TGCGGCTCATTATGGAACAGCCAGTGAGCACCATTCAAACGAACATCGGGGGGACTGAGAACGTCCTCCAGCTCGCCCAGTACCACGACAAGAAGGCGCTCGTAGCGTCCACCTCGGAGGTGTACGGAAAGGCAATGCAGAAGAATGGGAGTCCCAGTTCGCTGAGCGAAGACGACGATTGGACGCTCGGCCCCACTGGCAAACGCCGCTGGGCCTACGCGTGCTCCAAGGCGATGGACGAGTTTTTGGCTCAGGCCTACCACGACGAGCACGGAGTGCCTGTGGTCTGTGCTCGACTCTTCAATACAGTCGGGCCGCGCCAGTCCGGACGGTACGGCATGGTGATTCCCACCTTTGTCAAGCGGGCGCTGGCCGGCGAGCCGATTGAGGTGCACGGCGACGGCTCGCAAACACGGTGCTTCATGCACGTGTCCGATGCCGTCGAGGCGATTCTTGGCCTGTTGGACACGCCCGACGCGGTGGGCGAGGTCGTGAACGTGGGGCGGCCGGATGAGATCTCCATTAATGAATTGGCCCGGCGGGTGATCAAAGACACGGATTCGACGTCTGAAATCGAGCACGTGCCCTACGAGGACGTGTACGGCCCCGGCTTCGAAGACATGAAGCGCCGCACACCGGACATCTCAAAGCTACAGTCCCTCATCGATTTCACCCCGACGTATTCTACCGATGACATTCTCCGGGACGTGGTAGCCTACTCGAGAGAAGAGGACGTGTCGGCGGCGTCCCCGTCGGTCATGAACGGCGTGGCGCACGACGCGTTTTCCTCCGAGTAGCGGATGGGCCCCATGATCAGTGCATGCCCCGCTTAAGTTTCATGCCCCGGTTAAGTTTGAAGTCATGTCTACTGGTCCGCGCAGTGTAGTGGCAAGTGTCAACGTTGGTTTAGCGTCGACACGATCTCAAATTCCAGGGCAAGTCGTTTCGAGCGAAGTCGAGAACCCTCCTCGAAACGAGCTGTCAGCCCGAGGGAGATTCCTCGACACCGCTCGGAATGACTGCTGTAAATCGGGGGGGGAGATCGGATCTTGGATATACAAATCAGGATTGACACTGCAGTAGGGACCTTTGCCCCTCTTTCACCTTCTCCGTCATTCTTGCGAGCTTTCGATGACTGGATCCGGGTTCTGGACTACGTGGAGCGGCGGGCTTCTGGCGCTCGTCGCTACGCTGGCCTTGACGCCGCTCGTCATCCGGGCGGCCCGTCGGTTTGGATGGGTCGACCGGCCTCGTGAGAACCGGTGGCACGAGGAGACAACGGCCTTGATGGGGGGCATCGCGATTTTTGGGGGCGCAACGCTCGGCGTGTTGTGGAGCGTATCGCTCGACCGCCTCGGGCCATTGTGGGGAGGCGCCACGCTCCTATTTGGGATCGGCCTCATCGATGATGTACGGGGCGTAGGGCCCGCCGCAAAGCTCACGGTACAGATCGTAGCGACGGCCCTGTTGCTCTATGCGGGATACGAGTTTGGGCAGGACTGGCCCCTATGGCTGTCGGGTCCACTTACGGTCCTCTGGACCGTGGGCATTACGAATGCCTTCAACCTGCTCGACAACATGGACGGCCTCTCGGCTGGTGTGGGCGGCATCGCGGCGACTGTCCTCGCACTATTTTCCGTGCTGGTTGGGAGTCCGTTGGGGGTGGCCCTGGGGGCCAGCGTGGCTGGGGCAGCGTTTGGATTTCTGGTCTTCAATTTCAAGCCTGCTCGCATCTTCATGGGGGATTGTGGCAGCCACTTCCTCGGGTTTGTCGTGGCTACGGAGGCGCTGATCGTTCAGCAGCAGTCCCCCGAGGGAGGCGCCGTTGCGATTGCCCTGGTCCCCATCGCCGTTCTGGCGGTCCCGATTCTGGACACCATTCTCGTGACACTCCTCCGAAAGCTGTCGGGACGGTCGGTGTTCGAAGGCGGCCGCGACCATTCGTCGCACCGACTCGTCTTTCTCGGACTGTCGGAGCGGAAGGCTGTTCTCGTGCTATACGGAGTGAGTCTCCTGTCCGGCGGCCTGGCCCTACTGGTCCTCGTCGTGAATGTGCACCTCTTTTACGCAGTTACGGTGTTTGTGGGGGTTGGGCTGGGTGTGTTTGGCGTGACCCTCTCCCGCGCGCGAGTGTCCCCATCGACGACCTCGTCGGAGGCCGACGCGTCCTCAAATGACGGGCTACCGCACCTGCTGCATCGGTGGGGGGGACATCGGTGGAAGACGTTCGTGGGGGTACTGGGGGACGCCGTTCTCGTCGGAGCGGCCTTTGTGGTTGCCCATCACTTGCGCTTTGAAAACGGCCTTCCGGCCGGCCACGCCGATCGCATGGCGGAGGCCCTTCCACTGGTGATCGCCGCGAAGGGCACAGTCTTTTTCCTTGCGGGATTGTACCGGGGCATCTGGCGTCACGCGGGAACCCCGGAACTAGTGCGTACGGGCGGGGCCACGGTCGCGGCGTCCGGGGCATCGTTTGTGGGAATGGCGACCCTACACGGAGTGGCGGAGATTTCGGCCTCGGTGCTCGTCATCGACTGGATGGTCGTCTTCTTGGCGGTGGCCGGCGCCCGGTTCGGATTCCGCGGGCTTCGTCAGTATTTTGCCGCAAAAAGCGACAATGTGTCGCGGACGCTCTTGTACGGGGCTGGTGACCTCGGACTCCTGGCGCTCCGGGCTCTTCGGCATCACCCTGATCATGACGTCGAGCCCGTCGCATTTGTGGACGACGAGCCCCTGAAGCAGAACCAATCGGTGCAAGGTCTGCCCGTTCTGGGGACCGGCCGGGACATTCCCCAGCTCTGTGAGCAGCACGGCATCGACGAGGTCATTTTTACGTCGAACACCGTGCCCGAAGACCAAAAACGGGCGATCCGCCGGGCCTGCACCGAACGGAGAGTCCACTGCCGGCGGTTTTCGTTTTCGCTGGACCCCCTAGAGACGTCGGGGCAGGACGCGTCCGTGGCGGTCGTATCGGGAGATGGGCAGGCGTAGCGGTGTTGGGGTTCGCTCCTGATAAGGGACCGGTGAATTGTCTTCTGTCCGCAAGGCAGAAGTTTTGGGATAAATTTTTGTTGGCAATAAATCTTCCACAATTAATTTCAGCGACACTTCCCCCCTCAGGGTCTGTTTGATGGATGGATGCGAAGCCGAGACGGGTGTAGCGACGAAGGAGGCGTAGCCGAGCAAACATAGCGGGCGATGCCTCCGTGGAGCGCCCCAACGAATCCTGT
>CAYRPX010000347.1:0-3243 GCA_964426195.1 uncultured Salinivenus sp. | reverse complement strand
ATGATGCTCGTGGGCCTGATCATGCCTACGCCCGGCGGGTCCGGCGGACTCGAAGGGCTGTACGCCCTGTTCATCGGCCCCCTCATGCCCGAGGCCCTCGTGGCCCCCACGCTTTTGACCTGGCGCCTCCTGGGCTACTACCTGTTCATCGCCCTCGGGGCGTATCTCTTCCTCCATCAACTCCAGCAGATGCGAGCCGCCTCGTCCCGCCCCAGTGTGGCTAAAACTGAATCGTAAGACCCACGCGATCGGTGGAGACGATGGGAGTGTAGGTCACCTCGCCTGAGGGAGATGGCGGAGACGACACGACGCGCCCAATCAGGTATCCCAGCGTGCCCCCAACGGCCACATCGGTCAACCAGTGATCGCCGCTGCGGACGCGCTCAAGTCCCACGGAAGTAGCCATCCCGTAGGCCGGCAGCGAGACGTACCAGCGGTCGGTCTCGTGAGCCAGCACCGACGCAATCGCAAAGGCCCGAGCCGTGTGCCCCGACGGCATCGAGGTCTTGGGGTGCGCCCCGTCAAAGGTGCCCGGCGCTCCCGCCAGCGGCCCGTTCCCTGTGAACGGTCGCGCACGGCTGAATAGGCCTTTAGCGAACCCTGTCACGAGTTTCGTGTACGCGACGGCCTCCAGAACCCGGACCGACGTCCGCGTTACGGACCGACGCTGCAGGGCAAGCCCCCCGGCCGCCAGCACCCCCGCGGTTCCCAGGGCCACCTGATCCGGCCCCATGCGGTCGTACCAGCGCCCCGGCGCCGCCAGGAGTCCGGTGCTCGCCGACACGGATCCGGAGCGGTCGTCGAGCCGATGGTAGAGGGGCCGATCGAGAACCGACATGGCACTTACGACGACGCCCGAGGCCCCCAGCATTAGCAGCTGTTGAGACTCCGAGAGCGCAAACGGGGTCTCCGCGATGGTGAGGGCATTTTGTCCCATGGATCGGAGTGACGGGACCCATCCCTCCGGGCTCGATTCGAAGGCCGGACCAGGAGCGCCCGGCTCACCAGAAGGCTGGGCACACGCGCACGGGATACCGACCAACAGAGCGGCGAGGCACGCAAGAGCTGCGCGAGATCGTGCACAAAGACATTGTTCAGAAATAAAACGTAGAGGCACGGCGTTTGTGAACAGGCTCAAGAGATCTAACGTCAATTGAAGAGCCGTCTTGATCCGTATCGGTGTGCCGTATGCTTCTTTTTCTTTTTGAACCCTTGCGTCCGCTGGCACGGAGCAATGCAAAGGGCTGTTACCTTCCCTGCACTCTGGATATTATCGTTCTTAAACCGGTCATTCGAAAATCAAAAATTGAGGGCATGTTCCGAATCAATAACTGCCCCCCTCCTCTGTCTCTTCACGAAATGCCAGGGGGCAATTCAGGAGTCGCTATGCATCCGACGACCATGATACCGACGATTTCACTGAATCCCCCTCTTGTAGCGGGGCATGTAACGCCTTCCTAGTCGCTCGAACACATCCAGGCGTTACGTCAGTCGGGACTCTGGGCCGCGGCGACAGTCTCACGATGCGGTCCCGTCCCGCTGCTTTCTGCGAAGGAATTATACGCTCACATGACCTCTTCGAACTGCACGCTGCAGGTTCTTTTCGGACTGCTCCTGGGGGCAATTCTCGTGACAGGTCCTCCCGCCGCGGCCCAGTCTGCGTTCCCTCCGGCAGACTCCACCGTAGCGGTCGACTCGAGGTCCCCCCACTCCCCGGAGCCATATGCGACCTCCCGCAGCTTCGGCTACCACGTGTTGGCCACGCCCGCCTACGTCCTGCACGGCATTACCCGTCCGCTGGGATGGGCCGCTCGTTACGCAGAGCGACGATTCCCCGACCTGTTCGAACCCCGCCGTCCCCCGCGAGGCGTGCTTCCCCTCGTGGAGTTGGGCGGCCCTACGGGATTTCTTGCGGGCTTCGCCCTGTACGACAATCACCTGTTCGGCAGCGACCACTCGGCCCGAATCGAGGGCCTCTACGGCGGCCCCGATACCTTCGAGGGGGAGGCCTCGTACTCAATCCCCGAACCTATCGGGGCCGGCTCACGCTTTAGTCTGGTCGCCAATGTCTTCTCCGATCCGGAGAGCGAGTTCTATCTGGGCGCGAACAACAACGACCGGACTGCGGACCGGACGCTATTCTCGCGGGATCAGGTGGACGTGACTGCGGACCTGCAGGCCAGCCTGCCCGAATCGCCCCTGCGGGGCGCGCTTGATCTGCTGTACGAGCACGTGGAGACCAGCGGGGAGGACCCACAGCTGAGAGACGCCTCCCCCCCTGGCCTCGGCACGGTTGACCTCCTGACTTCTCGGCTCACGCTCGGCGCGGACTATACCGGCGCACCACCGCGCGTGTCTCGGGGAACCGAGGTCATTCTTCAGCTCGACTATACCCACGATCTTACCAGCGATCGCTTCCGCTACGGCCGATACGTCGCCGAGGTGCGACAATATTTGCCCGTCGGATTCTTTCCCGACTCCCGGCGCCTCGCCCTCCGCGGACGGCTCGAACAGGTTGAGCCTCTGTTCGAGGGCTCGGCGGTCCCGTTCTATCAACTTCCGGACCTCGGGGGACAAAGCACGCTTCGGGGATTTGAATCCCGCCGCTTCCAGGATGACGGGTCGCTGATCCTAAACGCTGAGTACCGATATCCCATCTGGTCGAATCTCGATGCCCTCGTCCTCGTCGATGCCGGACAGGTATTCAACACCCTTTCCGAGGTGCAGGCCGATCGATTTCAATGGAGCTACGGCGGAGGCATTCATTTTCTGAATCAGAGCGGCCTGGGCTTTCGGTTCGAGGTAGCGGGCAGCAAAGAAGGGCTCCGAACGATCCTCACGGTGGACCCCAGCTTCCGGCGCGTGGCCCGGTAGCAAGCCGTCCTCTTCACATTGTCCGGTTTGACTACGTTTACTCCCCTCCCACCCTTATGAAATCCGCGATGCGTTCGCTCGGTGTTCGCCCGGTACTGCTTTTGATGGGCCTCCTGATCGGGGGGGCCATAGGCGGTTGTGGGAGCACCACGCCCTACACCCTCGGTTCGATTAAAACGACGGACCCGGACGACCGGCCCACGGAACGTCCGGAGGAGACGGCCGAGAGCATGTACTGGGATCGGGTGGACCTAAGCGTCTTTCATCAGCTCGAAAAGCCTCTCAACTTAAATTGGACCGGCCGAAAAATTGGACAGTCCGTGGGCGTGGCCGGCGCCGACGAGGCGGACAACGTGAACGTCATGGACG
>CAYRPX010000346.1:0-3247 GCA_964426195.1 uncultured Salinivenus sp. | reverse complement strand
GCCGTGCTCGGGGTCGGTGAGGTCCATCCCGGAGGCCGCCTTGAACCATTCTCGCTCCTCCGCCACCAGATTGAGCGTCACGGACGGCACCTCGAAGATGCGGCGGGCCAGCTCCGTGATGCGGTCGAGTGCCGTGGCCGGCTCGGCCTCCAGCACCTCGGGCTGGTGGAGGGTGCCAAGAGGGTCGGAGGCATTGGGGGGAGCAGTCATAGAACGAACGATGCCCAGCGGGAAATCTGAAAATCAGGGGGATCGAGTGGGGACGGCGTCACCGCCAAGCAAAACACGCGGACCGGAATGGAGATCCGCCAAGAGAAGACCACATCGGAGCAGGAGGATCGCGGCATCCAGAGTGAAACGACGGTTTCGGTATGATAATTGCCCAACTTCCAATTCAATGCTCCACGTTCCTTTTGCCGCGCCGATTCTCGCTATTATCGCAGTCACCTTGGGCCGTCTCCCGACATGAGCTATAGCAAACATGCCGATACGTCCTCTACGCCGTTCGAGGACCTTATCAGCTCTGCCGTGTTCGGTATCGTTTTGGGGCTTACCCTCTTTCTAATCGCTGAACAAACGAACGTGATTGGTTATGTTCTCCGACGGTTTGGTCTTCCCGCCCTCGGAGGGCGCTTTGGGATTACGCAATTCGTGATTTTCGGGGCCGGTCTTGGGGTTGTGCTCGATCTCGTTGGCAAGTTTTTCCCGCGGGGAGGGAGGCGGTAGACGGGAAAGCGCGCACCTCTTCCATCCCCGCGCTGGGGCTGCGCAAGTCCTCCAGGGGTTTTGTATCCAGACTTGTGTGCGGAACCCGTCAGGTACGGCGACATCCAGAAGCGATTATTCACCGTGTAGCCTAGTACAGCGTCCGTTTCCCGTCGGCGGTCTGCAGGCTGCTGCCTCACCGAACGGAGGATCCGGGCCGCAGTGATCTCCCCAAAGGGGTGCGGGCGGACGCGGCCTTAAATCACTCTTGTCCTCCCGCCACGAGGTTCCGCGTTACGGACGGCACCTCGAAGATGCGACGGGCCAGCGCCGTGATGCGGTCGAGCGCCTCCGCGGGTTCGGCCTCCAGCACTTCGGGCTGGTGGAGCAAGCCGTGAGGATTAGAGGAATCGGGGAGAGGAAACATGGCCGAACCGATACGTGAGGACTTGTGAGTGAGGGGGTCCGTCCGCCCTCGCACTGGCGTCAAGCAAACGGAAAAGAACCGGCGAAGATTGCGTCGGGGCTTCTCCTGAGGGCGAGGTCTTCAGTAGCGTCGGGTCGCCGAACCGACGCATTTGCCGTTCGTCGGCGGGTGACGGGCCCCGTTCGGCGACCGGGGCCTACCACTACTTCTCCTGGGATTTCCAAGCCCTCTGAGTTTAGCGCGATTTGCCGGGGAGGCATCGAGTGAGAACGGGGAAATTGTCAAAACCCAGGCCACGATAGAATTTCCTTGACGCGCATGCGACCGCCCTCGGGACTCAGGGTATGACGCCAATCCCAATCGCTGGGGACAATCGTGGATCGCCCCTTGCGGTGCTCTGGGGGACGAGTGTGGGCGTCGACCGGGCCGTGCCAGTGGCAGGATCCCGGTTTGGGGGCAGGTGGGGAGTGCCGGGGGACCCTCCATTCTGAAAATGGAGGGGAGGAGCCCAGCGGCGAGGGGCATTCTGCCCCGCCGCCCCCGACAGAGAATCCACAGCGCCCTCCAGATCAGTTCTGCTCCACCTTGTAGACGCCGTCGGTGCTCTTCGCGATGTAGAGGTAGCTCCCGTCGTGGACCACGTGGTTGACCTGCGCCTCCGTGGGCGTCGGGACGGTGCCGCCCTGGATGGTGAAGTCACTAATGGAGGTTCGGACGAGGTCGTTCAGGCCGTCGGTGGGGGTGGTGTTGTTAAGGCCACTCTCGACCGCGTAGACCGACAGGCCGTCGCCCGTGGCCACGTACACGGAGTCGGCCGTGGCCGTCACGCTCGTGGTGTAGAGGTCTGGGTCGCTAAACCGGACCTCGCCGGTGCTCGGGTCGACCACGCGGAAGCCGTTCTCGTTGAGAGAGACGAAGAGGAACTCGCTGTCCGCGTTGCCGTCCCCGCTGACATCGACGGCGTGGGCGCTCAGGCGGGCAATGCTGTCGTCGCTGTCGAGGGCGCCAAGCGAGGAATTCGTAACTCGGGGCAGGCCCGACGAGAACTCGTAGAGGTGCCCGCCGTCGCTCAACGCATAGGCGGTGCCGGAGGAGGTCTCCGCCACGGAGCGGAACTGGAGGCCCGACGAACTTCCTCGCGTCTCGGTCGTCACGTTGTCGATCTCCCAGCCGGTCCCGGTCGTTTCGATGCCGTGGACGCTGTTGACGTTCGAAGCGGCGAACGCGTCGTAGGGGCCGCTATTCGTGGCGGCCACGACGCTCTTAACGAGCTGGCCAGGCAACTGCGCCGCGTCGTACTCGATGTCGTTGGGAGAGGCAGGATTGCCGGAGTTGGGGTCCAGGTTGATGCTGTGGACCTGGGAGGGCGGGCCAAGATTGTCGGGGGCGAGGGCCACACCTACGAAGAGCGCCTCATCGTTGTCGCGGGCGGCCAGTTCCTGCACGTCGAGGTCGTCGGTCTGGAGGGCATTGGAGCCGTCGGCGAACGAGCCGCCGACATCGATGACATCGACGCCGCCCCCGTACGGATCGCCCACAACCTTGTAGCCCACGTACAGCTTGTCGGTGGCCGTCGACACGCTCAAGTGCGAGGCGCGCTCGGGCGTGCCGTCGCTGTTGACGTCCGGAGGGGCCACCCGCGACTTGATCTCGAAGCTCGGGGCCTGTGGGGCCGAGGAGGCTGCCACACCGGATGCGCTGCTCCCCTCGTAGTTTGTGATGCGCCCCTCGACGCTGCTCATCGACCACAGGGCGTTGTCATCGGGATCTTTCGGTTGGTCCCCGACCGAGTCGCAGCCGGCGACGAGCAGGGCCGCCCCGAAGAGAAAGAGGCTGGCAAGAGAGACCGTCTTGGACTGCGTGAACATGAGCTTACAGGAGGATGAGCGGAGAATATTTTCTGCTGACGACCCCGGACGATCAAAGAAGAAGCGTCCCGGACTGCCCCTCTACGTCGTTTCCCGTGCTCGGGGTCCGCCGTCTCAGTGAACCCGGCACATCGGTTGGAACAGAATGCCCGGGGAGCAGCACTGCAGGTCGCATTTTGGGGACCCTATGCTTTCAATTGTCCCAGGTCGGCGCCGAGCACAACAACCCCGCCCTTCCGGACGGGGT
>CAYRPX010000345.1:0-3264 GCA_964426195.1 uncultured Salinivenus sp. | reverse complement strand
TGGGCGCCTCGCGGGGCATCGAGTCGAGCCTGTTTACGGTGACCACGGTCCTGATTGGGACGCTGGGCACGACGGCGCTGGCCGCCCACCAGGTGGCGCTGCAGTGTGCGGCATTTGCGTTCATGGTGCCCCTCGGGATCGGCATGGCGGGGACCGTGCGGGTGGGGCAGGCGGCTGGGGCCCGCGACGAGGCGGGAGCCCGTCGGGCCGGGGGCGTGGCGATGGGGCTTGCCACCCTCTTCATGGCGGCCACGGCCGTGCTCTTCTGGACGCTGCCACGGCCCCTCGTAGGGCTCTACCTGGACCTGTCCGACCCCGGCAACGCCGAGGTCATCGCGCTTGCGGTGCAGCTGCTCGGCGTGGCGGCGGTCTTTCAACTGTTCGACGGCCTGCAGGTGGCCGCCCACGGGGCCCTGCAAGGCCTCAAGGATACTCGCGTGCCCATGGGAATCGCCGTGATTACGTACTGGGGCATCGGGCTTGGGACCGGCTACTTGTGGGGGGTGCGCGGAGGGGGCGGGCCCGAGGCGCTGTGGTGGGGGCTCGTCGTGGGCCTCGCGGCGGCGGCCGTGCTGTTGCTTGCTCGATTTCACCGCCAGGTAGAGCGGGCAGTGGACGAGGCACCCGTGCCGACTGCGACGAATGGATCGCTGACGGCCGCTTCCTCTGCGGAGGTGTCGGTGCCAACGGCTGAAGAAAAGCCCTCGGGCTGACGGATGCTTCTGCGACACGTTTCAGGCTGAATTAGACGGCCTTCCGATGATTGATCGCGCTCTCTGCAGCCAGTTTGAGGGCAAAGGAGCGCCTACGATTGTCGGTGACGACCTCGAATGATCGGCATCACATTCACGTTTTCAGTTCAGCGATGCACGTTGAAACCCTTGGTGACGGCCGTCCCGAATACACCGTCGTTGCCTGTGTGCACGGCGATGAGACCTGCGGCTGGCACGCGTTCAACCGACTCAAAGCAAGCGACGTATCGCTTTTGGGGCCCGTCAAGTTTGTGCTCGCCAACGAGCGGGCCTTCAAGCTGGGCTACCGATACTGCGACGCCGACCTCAATCGCGTAATGCCCGGCGACGAAACGAGCGATCAGCACGAGGTGCGCCTCGCGGCTCGTCTGCGACGGGAGTTGATGGGCACGACGGTGATCGACTTCCACTCAACCGAGTCGCGGGGCTGTCCGTACGCGATCGTGACGGGGGACGACACGGCCTCGCGCCGCCTTGCCCGCTCGACTGGCCTCAACCGGATGGTCGACATGAGTCAGATTGGTGGAGGCGTGACCGAGCACGTCACCGGAGTAGCCGTCGAGTGTGGGTACTACGATGACGAAGATGCGGCCTCGGCGGCCCATCGCATTCTGCTCCACTTCTTGGCCGCCGAGGGCCTTCTCGATCGTCCGTACGCCCGCTCTTTGCCGGAAGTCTACGAGGTGTTTAGCGACGCCCCCGGCCGCGGGTTCACCTTCGTGGCCGAGAACTTTCGTCGGGTTGAAGCGGGGGAGGTATTTGCGGAAAAAGACGACACGACCCGTCGAGCTGGTGAGGCGTTCTATCCGGTGCTCATGTCCACGCACGGGTACGACGACCGCATTGGGTTTATGGCCCAACGGGCTGGACGTGTGGATGGGGACTGAGTCAGGTCCATCTCCTCAGTACCAAGATCATAGTCCAAAGAGCGCGAAACCGAAGGAGAGAGGTCCGGAAAAAAGAAGGGAGTGCCTGCGACGGGCGTAAGACAAAAACGACCCGGAAATAAAAAAGCGCCCGCCCCGGCAGCACGGAGCCGACGTAATTTTTTGATTCATACAGAAGTACATGATAGCAAAACTGACCCCCGGGGACCCTTAACCTAAGAACAACGATTTCGTTACAGAAAATCGTCTTGGCGTACTGATCGAGAAGTTCGGTCGGGCGTCAGTCGATTTTGAGACGCGAGTGCTCCTCTCCAGGTGGAGGAAGGGAGGTGAACCATTCGGTGCGGTGTCAGGTATTTAAACCGTAGGTCGAAAACTGTTGCCACAACGAGAATCTCCTTCTATGACCACTCCTCGGCGCGTAGGGCACGTACCGCTGGCCGTCGTGGTGTCGGCCATTACTGTCCTGGTCGCTTTTGGGGGACTTTCCTCCCTTCGGGCCCAAACGACGGCCTCCGACGACCCGAGCCCGCACAGCGAGGGTACGCTCGTGAGCGAACAGACGGCCATTACACCGGGGGAGCCGTTCGACGTAGCCCTTCGGCTGGAGATGGAGGAGGGGTGGCACAGCTACTGGAAGAACCCAGGTGCGTCCGGCGAACCGACCTCGATTGACTGGTCGCTGCCGGACGAGTATGAGACAGGTGAGATCCAGTGGCCATATCCGCACCAGATCGAGTTCGGGTCGCTCATCAGCTACGGATACTCCGACGAGGTCTTTCTCCTCACCACCATCACGCCGCCGGACACGCTAACGCCGGGCACCACGGCGACTCTTGAGGGACGGGCCGAGTGGCTGATCTGTGAAGAGATCTGTCTCCCGGCCCATTCGGACATCGAACTCTCGCTTCCGGTGACGGAGGAGACGCCGGAGCGCACCGGATGGGCAGACGCCTTCGAATCGGCCCGTGCGAAGCATCCGAAACCGGTGGAGAGTTGGTCCGTCGGCGCGGGGCGGAGTGACGGACGCTACAGCCTGATTCTCGGGACTCCGGACGGACGGCGTACAGACCTGGACGGCGCGCATTTTTATCCGTCGGAGAAATCGGTCGTCGATCCCGGTGCGCCCCAGCCGGCCACGAAGAACGAGGGCACGTACGCCATTGCCCTGCAGCAGTCGGAGTACGCCGAGGCGCCGGCCGAACGACTGCGGGGCGTGCTGGTGGCGCCCGAGGGTGAGCACTGGGATCGGGACGGAGACGTGCGCGCCATGCAGGTCGATGTGCCGGTCGATTCAACGCTCTCGGTGGCCGACGCTGTCGGCGCGGTCTCCACGTCCGCGGGGGGCGGTCTCTCGCTGCCGTGGGCCCTCGCGTTTGCGCTCGTCGGCGGGCTGCTCCTCAACCTGATGCCCTGCGTCTTTCCCGTCCTTTCGGTCAAGATCCTCGGCTTTGCGGAAGAGGCCGGTAACACGAATGCGATGCGGCGGCACGGGGCCCTCTTCGGCGTCGGCGTGCTTGTGTCGATGTGGATCCTGGCCGGGGGACTCCTGGCCCTCCGAGCGGCCGGCAGTCAGATTGGATGGGGCTTCCAGCTCCAGTCGCCCGTCTTCATTGCCCTCATGA
>CAYRPX010000344.1:0-3267 GCA_964426195.1 uncultured Salinivenus sp. | reverse complement strand
GCCTGGCCATGATCGTGACCATGCGGGTGCAGTCGACCGGGGGAGGTGCTGCCGGCGGACAGGCGAAGATGTTCATGTACGCGATGCCCGCGGTGATCTTCTTCATCTTCAACCGGTTCGCCTCGGCTCTCAGCCTCTACTACCTCTTCTACAACATCGTCACAGCGGCCCAGCAGAAGTGGATCAACATGCAGCTGGAGAAGGAGAAGGATGAGGAGGGCAACCTCACGCGCTCGGACGGGGAGACGGAGGAGAAGGGGTTCTTTGCTCGACTCATGGAACGAGCCGAGGAAGCGCAGAAACAGCAGCAATAGTGCGTTAGAACGTTGAGCGTTCAGGCGTTGGAGCGTTCAACCCATAACGTTCCAAGTGTTCAACGATGAGCCAGAGTGACACGATTGCGGCCATTGCGACGGCACGGGGGCGAGCAGCATTGGCGGTGGTGCGCACCTCCGGCCCCGAAGCGATTGATGTGGTGGACAAGTGCTTTCGCGAGGAGCAACTCACTGAGGTCGAGAGTCACACCGCGCACGTTGGAATTCTGGTGGACGAGGAGGGGAGTGACGTGGATCAGGTGGTGGCTACGGTCTTCCGCGCACCCAACTCCGCCACCGGCGAGAATGTAGTGGAGGTGTCGTGTCACGGAGGCGACCTCGCGCCCAAGCTGACGCTGCAGAGTCTGCTCGATCATGGCGCCCGCATGGCCGAGCCCGGTGAGTTTACTGAGCGAGCCTTCTTGAACGGCAAGATGGACCTGGCGCAGGCCGAGGCGGTGGCCGACCTCATCCATGCCACCTCCACGAAGGCCCACAGGGCGTCCCTTACCCACCTCAAGGGCCGATACTCCGAACTGCTAGAGGACCTGCGCGAGGAGCTTCTGAATCTCTGTTCGCTCGTAGAGCTGGAGATCGACTTCTCCGACGAGGATGTCGAGTTCGCCGATCGGGAGCGCCTGGAAGCGTTGCTGGACGAAACGGAGACGATCCTTCAAGACCTGCTCGATACCTATCCCACCGGGGAGAAGTTGAAAGACGGGGTGCGCGTCGTCATCGGCGGGCGGCCCAACGCTGGCAAGTCCACTCTGCTCAATGCGCTGGTCGGGCACGACCGGGCCATCGTGAGCGAGACGCCCGGCACCACGCGCGACGAGATTGAGGCGGAGGCCGAAATCGAGGGCGTGCTCTTCCGCTTCGTCGACACCGCCGGCCTCCGCGAGACGGCCGACGAGATTGAGGCCGAAGGGGTGCGCCGCGCTACCGAGTCGATCGAAGAGGCCGACGTGCTCCTCTACCTTTACGACCTGACCGTGGGCCTCGACTCCGAGGAGATCGACTTTCTTCAGGACCTCGCCGACGACGGGTCGGACGTACAGCCGTTCCTCATCGGCAACAAGGCCGATGCGGCGCCCGACCTGCCCGTGGCCGACCTCGACGGGCTGTCGGCCCTCAAGCTGTCGGCCCTCGACGCCCGCGAGGACGCCGACGAGCTGCAGCCCCTCCTCGATCGCCTCACGGACACGGTGGCCGAGCACCTGAGCCGCGCCGAGGCCTCGCCCGTCGTCATGAACCAGCGCCACCGCCAGCACCTCCAGGATGCGCTCGATGCTGTCCAGCAGGCGCGCGAGGCACTGGACATGGGGGTCTCCGGCGACATGCTCACGCTCGATCTGCGCGCCGCCCTCCAGGAACTGGGTGCCATTACCGGTGAGATCACCAACGAGGACGTGCTCGACCAGATCTTTTCTCGCTTCTGCATTGGGAAGTGACGAGCCCGGTCCACGTTCGCGTCGAGGGCTTCTGGTCGTTCTGAGAACCGGCTTCCCGCAGGTGTCGGTCTGCTATCTGCTTTCGCGTCTCATCGCCCTACACTTCGTCCATGAGTTCCCCTGAGTCGGGCCCTTCGCATCTGTCAGCTTCGGACGATGAAGTGCAGTGGACGCGACTGGAGGTCGCGTTTACTGTTGGCATTGTTGGGTGTCTCCTGTTTGCTACCTGGCAACTCGGAGACCTGCTGGCCCGCGACTGGATCGCGGGATGGGTGGGGGACAGTGAACTCCGTGAAGACATCGTCTACTACGGAGTGGCCTTCACGGCGGCCCTCATCGCCCTCGGAGGTGCGACTCGCTCGCTGTTTGACGCTGGCCGATTCCGGCGCACCGTGGGGCGCTCGCTGCTCTGGTACGGAGCCCTACTGCTCATCAGCGCCTCCGGAATGGGGGCCATCGAATATCTGCCGGAAGTAGCGGCCGGATTGTTCGGGGCGGGGGTGCTCATCGCGGCCGTTTACGTTCTGCAGCAGCGCTATTTTACGCGAGAGCGCATTCGGCGCCGCCGCCTCCGCAGCGAAAACTGTCCCCAGTGCGGAAGCGACCTCCGCTCGGAGGCGCATTACTGTTCGCAGTGTGGTCGTCGCGTTGGAGAAGACTGTCCGGAGTGCGGGGGCTACCTGGCCCGTTCCGATCGGTACTGTGCGAGCTGCGGAGGGGAGCGAACGGAAAGAGAGCGGTAGGCCAAACAGTTCCGCGTACGAAGCAACGAACCCTCTCGCCTGGAAGCTGTTTTTCGGGGGAATCGGAGTCATCTCGCCTAACAGACCTGCAGAATGTCCGAGTCTTCTGCTCTCCGCACCGTGCTTACGAATCAACTGGAGGCCACGGTGGCCCGCCGGTCCGCCAAAGAGATCCTCCATGGCGTGCCGCCCGCCGCCCGCGGGGTGCAACCGAAGGGACTTCCGGAATCCTACTCGCTCTGGCAGATTCTGGAGCACATGCGGGTGAGCCAAGCGGAATACCTCAACTACTGCGTCGATCCGGACTATGCCTTCCCAGCGTGGCCGGAGGACTACTGGCCCGACGCGGTGGTCCCATCGAGCGCCGCAGCCTGGAACGAGAGCCTCGACCAGTTCCTGTCGGACCTGGAGGACGTGGAGGCCCTCGTCCATGAGCCGTCGATTGATCTTTCGGGCGACATCCCTCACGTCGACGAGATTCGGGCGCGAGAAGGAGACACCTCGTACCACGGCTCGACGTACGCCGGGGAGATCGCCGCCATCGCGGACCACAATGCCTACCACCTCGGCCAGTTCGTAACGGTGCGGCGGCTGCTGGACGTGTGGCCGCCCGAGGTAGTTGAGCCGCCCGAGTGGGTTGCGTAGTGCTGGAGGGGAGAATGCTGATTGGTCGATAATGAGGTGGGGGAGGGATCCGCGTTCTTGTTACACACCCGCGCTTCGACCCATGCCCGACGACCCGCTTCGTCCACTGTCGCG
>CAYRPX010000343.1:0-3306 GCA_964426195.1 uncultured Salinivenus sp. | reverse complement strand
ACAAGGGGACTGCTGAGTCTCGTTCTCGCACTTTTTCTCGGGAGCGTTGTCCCTCTCGGCGCGGGCGCGCAGGACGCAGCCGACCCGGAGGTGGATGCGGCAGGTGCTGTGACCGGGATCGTAGTGGAGGCCGAGACGGGCGATCCCCTCCCCGGTGCCAACGTGACGATCGAGGGGACCACGCGGGGGACCACGACGGATCTGAACGGGCGGTACCGGCTGAAGGGGTTGAAGCCGGGAACGTACGACCTCGTCTTCTCCTTCGTGGGCTTTCAGCGGAAGACCGTCCAGGGGGTGGAGGTGACGGCGGGCGAGGCCACAAAGATTGAGATCACGCTGGCGGAAGAGACGGCCCAGCTCGATGAGGTCATCGTCTCGGCAGAAGCGGCCCGCGACTCGGAGGCCGGGCTTTTAAAAGACCGGCAGAAAGCAGCGGCCGTCAGCGACGCCATCAGCGCGGAATTCATCGGAGAGTCGGGCGCCGGCAACGCTGCGGATGCGATGAAGAAGGTGACAGGGGCGTCTGTTATGGACGGAAAGTACGTGGTCGTACGGGGACTTGGGGGACGCTACACACAGACCCAGCTCAACGGCGTCTCGCTTCCATCGGCCGACCCGGAACGCAACTCCGTCCAGTTCGACCTTTTTTCGTCGAGCCAGCTCGACAACATCGTTACGCAGAAAACCTTCACTCCCGATAAGCCCGGGGACTTTAGTGGAGGACTCATCGACATCGGCACCAAAAACTTCCCGGCGGACCTGTCGGTGAATTATTCCACCTCCGTGTCCGTCAACACGCAGACGCACTTCAACGACGACTTTTTGACGTACCGGGGGGGAGATCTGGACTTTCTCGGGATCGACGACGGGATGCGTAGCCTCCCAGACCCGGTCGAGAACCAGTCGATTCCTTCTCCGAGCGACGCCATTAATGCCTTTCGCGACGGCGATCCAAGCCTCCTTGAGCAACTGGGCCGACAGTCAGAATCCTTCAACAACGTTTGGGACGCTAATCCCAAACAGCCGCCCATCAATCAGAGCCACAAGCTGTCCGTTGGGAACGAGACGAGCCTGTTCGGCCGGCCCCTCGGGTTTTTCGTCAACCTGTCGTACAAGCGAAACGCCTCGGGGTACGACGAGGGATTTACAGGCCGCTACGAGCCCCCCTCCGGCTCCGGAGACGAGGCGAGCCTCCCCCCCTCCCTGCTCGCCGACGACAAAAAGGGAACGGAGGAGTCCCAGCTCGGGGGCGTCGCCAATCTGAACTACCAATTTACCTCCAATCACAGCCTTTCGGCCGATGTGCTGTTTAGCAACGTGGGCACGTCCGAGGCACGTTTCCAGAGCGGGCCTTGGCCCCGGGAAAGCACCTTTCGCTTCGACAATCGCACGCTCACCTGGACGGAGCGACGGATGACTTCCGTTCAGCTTCGCGGGGAGCACCGCCTTCCCGGTCTGGGAGATGTCTACGTGGAGTGGGACGCTGCCTACTCGGACACGCAGCAGGAGGAGCCCGACGCTCGCTTCTTTGCCAACCAGGCGGTCATCGTCAACCAGGACACCATCCTCGGCACCTCGTCAGCCGGATTTCCCGAGCCGCGCCGAGTCTTCCGGGATCTGGATGAATCTTCCTTCAGCGGGCATTTGGACATTACTTTGCCTTTTACACAGTGGAGCGGACAGGAGGGGGAGATCAAGATCGGCGGGTCCCTGAAAGACGATACCCGTACCTTCCGCGAACAGATCTTCGCGGTTCAGCCGAGCTCCGAGGTGCGCTTTACGGGCGACGAGGAGGCCTTCTTCGCCCCCGAAAACGTAGGCGTGATTCGGAATGAGGAAGGCAATGTCGAGGCCCTCGGCCACGTCTACAGCGACGTTTCGAAATCGCGAAGCAACTACGATGGGGACCGGCAGATTGCGTCGGGGTACGCCATGATGGAGCTTCCCCTAACCTCTTCGCTTCGCATCATCGGGGGTGCCCGACTGGAGACGACCGACCTCGAAGTCGCCAGCCAGGATACCACGCGGGACGTGGGGCGCATCGACGAGGTCGACGTGCTCCCTGCGCTCAACATTGTCTATAACGTGCAGGACAACATGAACGTCCGCGCGGCCGCCTCGCGCACTCTTGCCCGCCCGACGTTCCGGGAGATCTCGCCGTTCGAACGCCTCAACGGAATCAACCTCGACTTCGAGATTGGAAATCCCAATCTTGATCGTACGCTCATCACCAACGCCGACGTCCGCTGGGAATGGTTCACGCGGCCAGGGGAGGTATTGGCGGTCAGCGGCTACTACAAACAGATGGACGAACCCATCGAAGAGGTGCTCGTCGGCAGCACGAACGGGCAGGAAACGTGGTTCAACGCCGACCAGGCCGAGGTCTACGGGGCCGAGTTTGAGGTCCGGATGCGGCTCGATCGCCTAGCCGATCCCCTCCGTCACCTCATGCTTGGGGGCAACCTCTCGCTCACCCAGTCCACCGTCGACATTTCGGAACGGGAGGCTACGGCCGACGAGACGCGTTCCCTGCAGGGACAGTCCCCTTACACGATCAACCTCAATCTGTCGTACGAAAACCCCGAGAGCGGCACCACCGCCGGCCTGTTTTTCAATACCTTCGGCGAGCGACTGACCGAGGTGGCCCTCCGCGACACGCCCAGCATCTTCGAGCAGCCCATCAACGAACTGAACGCCACCTTCTCCCAGCGCTTCCTGGGCGGCTGGTCGGTGAGTGCGTCGGTGGACAACATCCTGGGCGACGATTTCCGAGAAGAACAGGAATTTGCGGGCGAAACCTTTGTCTACCAGCAGTACGAGCGCGGACGCACCATTTCCCTGGGCGTTTCCTACGAGCTGTGAGGAGGGATCGACTTGCTCTAAGGTCTGATGACCTTCCAGTTGCCTCGGCATTGAGAAGGATGCAGAGTTTGGTTTATAAAGTAAACTCAATATTACCAAGTAAGTTAACTAGAGGTTATATAGGATTACGAAATTGTTTTCACTGTTTATATCGAGTGGGGCGAGGGGTAACATAAGGACGCATTTTCGGCGTACTTCTTCAGTAACCCAACGGTCTGATGAGTCAACACACAGCTACGAAAGAACATTTCCCGGTGAGGCACATCCGGGGACTGCTGGTGCTGGGACTGGTGATGGCGTTCAGCGTGTTCGCCACCACCGCCCACGCGCAGCAAGAAATTCCGGACGGCACGACGATCACGGAGAACACGACGTGGTCCGGGGAGGTCGTCCTTAACGGCCTCGTCTTCGTCGGGGAGGAAACGACCAACAGCGACGGCTCCC
>CAYRPX010000342.1:0-3309 GCA_964426195.1 uncultured Salinivenus sp. | reverse complement strand
AGTCGATGCGATCGAAGTCGACGAGCTTGAGGTAGGCCTCGTGGACGAGGGCCGTCGTGCCCCACGTGTGCCCGGTTCGCTCGCGGCGCATCCGCCGCCGCGCCATCCGCCGCAGTTCGTCGTAGACCAGCGGAAAGAGCTCGTCGAGCGCGTCCGGATCGCCCGACGCGTGGGCCTTCAGTAATTCGGTGATCTCACCGTGTCCCATGGCCACCGGTCCGCAGCAAGGTCCGTCGCATCTGCACCCATATGAAACGAGGACAAAGATCGACGTTCCGTGAGTGACTCGCGCCGGTTTTTCGGCTTTATCCGAAGTGGAGGCCCCCCCAAGAAATGGGACCCGTCGAAACCTCCCCTCTGATGCGTCCTCCCGAATCATCCGGATAGTCGTCATGGGCGATTCCACGTCCTCGTCTCCCGACCTGGAGATCCACCTCCTCGGTCAGTTCCGGGTCTCCATCCGTGGCCGAGCCCTCTCCGAAGGGGCGATAAAGGGGCGAAAGGGCCGGTCGCTCCTGAAGCTGATCGCGCTTCAGCGCCACGGCCAAATCGTGCGGGACCAGGTCACGGACGCCCTGTGGCCCGAGCTCGACGCGTCGGCGGCCAACTCCCAGCTCTACAAGGCGCTGCACCACGTTCGCACGGCGTTCGCCGATGAGGCGGAGGGCGCCGACGGATGGATCGAGATGACCGACGAGCTCGTCCGCCTCGCGCCGCCCGGTGAGGTGATCATCGACGTTCATCACTTCGAGGAAACGGCCCAGGCCGGGCTGCGCGAGCATCGCGTTCCGGACCTGGAAACGGCGGTGTCGGTGTACGTCGGCGACCTCCTTCCTATGGACCTCTACGCGGACTGGGCCTCCCTGCCCCGCGAGCACTATCGCCAGCTGTACCTCGACGTGCTGACCACCTTGGCGGCCCAGTACGAACAGCGGGGGCAGCTTTCGGAGGCGGCCCAAATGCTGCGCTTGGCCCTCGAGAAAAATCCGGCCCTGGAGGCGGCCCACCGAGCCCTGATGCGTATTTTTGCCCGGCGGGGCCAGCCGACGCGGGCCCTCCGGCAGTACGATCGGTGCCGGGAAGTGCTGAACCGCGAGCTCGCCATGGGGCCGTCCCCCGAGACCAAGGAGACCCTCGAGGACGTGCAGGAGCGGCGGCTGGTTGGGGACGACGAACCGGGGCTCGTGCAGTCGACGACCCCGGCGCCCACGCCGCCCATCGTCGGCCGCGACCCCGAGTGCAGCGCCATCGATCACCAGCTCGAACGGTTGTCGGCGGGGGCGGGAGGGGGGCTTCTGGTCCGCGGCGGAATGGGACTGGGGAAGACGCGACTCATTCAGGAGCTGGCGCTCCGGGCGCGACGGCGGGGGCTGCGGGTCTTTTCGGGCGAAGCGCGGGAAGAAACCCGCACGATTGCGTACGGCCCCTTCGTCGAACTCTTCGAGGAGGTGCTAAGCGAGGAGCCGACCCTGCAGGAGCTCCTTCCGGAGGAGCTCGGGCAGCTTGTCCCAAGCTTCTCCGGCGACGGCATTCCCGTTCCCCACGCCGATCAGCGCGCCGCCCAGGGCTATCTCTTTGCGCAGGTGCAGCGCGTTCTTTCCCGGCTGGCCGAAGACGGACCGATCGTCGTTGCCCTGGAGGACCTCCACGCGGCCGACGAGGGAAGTCGGGAGCTGTTTTCCTATCTGGCCCGCCACGGACAGGACCTCCCTGTTCTCCTGACGGCGACGACGCGGAACGAGAGCGACGATCTGGCCCAGCTCGCTGGAGGGGACGCTTCCTCGTTCACGGTGCTGGACCTGGACCCGTTGGCGGCCGACGAGCACGCCATTCTGCTCCAGCAGCACGCGGATTCGAGGGTGTCGGAGGAGACGGCCGACCGGATCTTTCGTCGTTCGGAAGGAAACCCGCTGTTCGCGCTCGAACTGCTGGACGCCCATTTGGACCAGGGTCCTCTCCCGGCCACTGAGGAAGAGAACGGCCTCGAGTCGGAGGGGATTGCCGCGTCGTCCGAGCATATTCCGTCCTCCCTGCGCCACGTCGTGGAACGACAGCTGAATGTTCTCTCTCCGTCGGCCCGGCATCTCCTCTACATCGCCGCCGTCATCGGCCGACACGTGTCCTATGACCTGTTGGCGTCGGTGTGGAGCGGGGCGGCGTTCGCCGAGGACGAAGGCATCTTCGACCCTCTCGAGGAGCTCGTTCAGGCGCGACTGCTCGACGAACGCGGGCTGGACTACTCGTTTCGTCACGCGCTCGTGCGGGAGGGCATCTACGCGTCCATTTCGGAGGCGCGTCGCCGCACCCTGCACGACCTCACGGCCCGTCGGCTCGTGGCGATGGCGGACGAGGACGACGAGGAGCCCGTCGAGCAGATTGCCCACCACTTCCTCCGGGCCGACGAGGTGCGTCAGGGGGTTCATTACCTTGTCCGGGCGGGAGAGCGCGCCGAAGCCGCCTATGCGCACGACGACGCGCTCCGGCAGTACCGGCGGGCCCGATCGGCGTTGCAGGAGGTCGAGGACAGCTGGGGACAGCGGATGCGGCAGGATGTGCTCGAACGGATCGGCGACGTGTATCGGGCCTGCGGGCGGCTCGAACGGAGCTACGATGCGTACGAGGAGGCCGTGGCCCTCACCGAAGAGGTGCCTCTGAGCCGGCCGGATCAGGTGGAGTTGCACCGGAAGATTGCGCTCGTGGCCATCTTGCGGACCGAGATGGACCGCTCCGAGCGCCACCTCGACCGGGCGTTCGACCTCGTCGAGGACGACGCACGAGCTCGGGCGCGGCTCCTCATTACCCAGGCCCTTCATCTTTGGCACCTGAACCGGCTCGAGGAGGCTTACGATCTGGCGCGGGAGGCCCTGGAGCGGGCCGAATCGGTCGATGCCTCGGCCGAGGCCTCACAGGCCTGCGAAATCTTGGCCATGACCTGCCTGCCCCTCGGGCGGTGGGAGGAGGGGCTCGAATACGAAATGCGGCGGCAGGTGCACGGCTGGTCGCCCGAAATCGTCGTCGCGACCGACGCGCACCTCTGTCTCTGGGAGTACCACGTCACCGGCGATCAGCCCTTTGAGCAGGCCCAGTCGTTCATCCAAGGGGTGGCTGAGCAGGCGTCCAAGCTTGGTGATCGACGGTGCGTCGCGGTGTGCCACTACGCGCTGGGCACGATGCACCTGTGGCGGGGACAGAGCCAGGAGGCCGTCGAGGAGCTCGACGCCAGCCTGGAGCTGCACGAGCAGGTGGGCTCGCCGGCGGGCATGGCGTACGTGCAGGCCCGGAAGGGCGTGCTCCACACGATGGAGGGGG
>CAYRPX010000341.1:0-3329 GCA_964426195.1 uncultured Salinivenus sp. | reverse complement strand
ACACCCCGAGGCCGCTGTAGATGACGCCGCCCGGCGAGTTGACGTAAAGGTTGATCGGCTTTTCAGAGCTCTCGCTCGTCAGGTAGAGGAGCTGGGCAACCGTGAGATTGGCAACCTGGTCGTTGATGGGGGTGCCGATAAAGACGATCCGCTCCTTCAGCAGGCGGCTGAAGATGTCGTAGGCCCGTTCGCCCCGGGTCGTTTGTTCGACGACCATGGGGACGAGTCCCGACATCGGCTGGTCGCCCAATTCCCCATCGTGGATGCCTCCGGGGAGGGAGGTAAGATTCTTGCTGAACTTGACAAAGTCGTCAACCATGACGGCAGAAGGCATTCCTGGGAATCTCAAGTACGGGTGCAAATCGAACCCCGGAGAATGGGGAGTGGTTCCCCCTGGAGTAGTCTCATGCCAGGGTTAAATCTGGTCGTTACGGCGCGACACGCTGGCGGGCCTGCTGCTGTTCGTGCATTTCTTCCTCGAATTCCTCCCGGCTCTTGGGCTGCACGTCGAGGCGGTCAAGCAGAAGGTCGTACACTTTGTCGCTCAAAATTTGTTGCTCGACTTTTTCCATCATCTCGGGCATCGTTCGGTAGAATTGCTTGATTTGCTGAGCGGAGACCTCATCTTCCCCTTCGGCCTGCTCGGCAAAGAATTCCTGGATCTGCTCGTCAGAGACCTCCAGGTCCTCCTCCTCGATGATGGTATCCCGGATGAGCATCCAGCGGCCTTGTTTTTCCGCGTCGCGGCGGTTGCGCTGGCGGAAGTGCTTCTCGTCGAAGTCTTCAGGCAGCTCCCCATCGTTCTCCTCCTTCACCTGCTCGACGAACGAGTCAAGATACCCCTCGATGACCGATTCGGGGACCGGGACGGGGTGCAGCTCCAGCATCTTGTCGATCACCTCACCCTGCACCATCTCGCGGGCTCGCTCGTCCCAGGCATCCTGCAGACGCTCACGGATATCCTGCCGGAAGGCGTCCAGGTCGTGAAACTCGCCCTCTGAGGCGCGACGGACAAACTCCTCACCGAGCGGCGGGAGGTCGCGGCGCTTCACGTCGTTGACGGTGACTTCGTAGAGGCGGTCTTCCCCCCCCTCCCCGTGCTCGTGTTGGTGCCCGGGGCCCTCGTGCTCGTGGGCGGGCTGTTCCTGCGGGAGTTTCACACGGAAGGTGTCTCCGGCCTTTTTGCCCAGGAGGGCCTCGCGGAGCTCTTCTTTCAAGCGCTCGTCGTCGAGGAAAAAGGTAAGGTCCTCGTCCTTGTCTCCGATGATGGGCGTGTCGGTCTGCGGGTCGATCCGCTGGAGGTCGACGTTCACGTAGTCGGTGTCTCCGGCGGGCTCGTCTTCAAGCGGCAGCAGGTCCGCCTCTTCCGTGCGGAGACGCTCAATTTCTTCCTCCACGTCCTCCTCCGTGACCTCGGGATCGAGCATCGGAATTTCCACGGACGAGAGATCCTGCAACTCCACCTGAGGGCGCACGCCGAACCGAATGGTAGCCTGGAGGTTCTCGTCGAGCTCGTAGCTGAGATCGACGAGTTCAGGCTGGCCGAGGGGCTCAATGTCGTCGTTCTCCTCGACCTCCTCCTCAAACACTTCCTGCACGAACTGCTCGGCTACGCGGTAGCCGATCGCCTCCCCGTGCATCTTCTTCACGAGCCCCAGTGGAGCCTTGCCCTTGCGGAAGCCCTGCACGTCCATGTTTTTGCGCTGTGCCTTCAGGGCCTTCTTAAGTTTGGGCTTCAGGTCCTCGGCCGTGGCGTGGATGTCCAGTTCGTACTCCACCGGAGAGGCCTTCGAGAGCGTGGTGTCCATAAACGGGAAAACGTTGCACTTAAGACGACGAGCGGACTCGGAAGACCCGCCGACCTGCAGTTGAATCCAGGGACGGGATCCTTCCGTCAAAGTATCAAAATGCATGGACCGGCAAAAAGATCGCCCCGGGTGCTTCGCAATCGGCGGTTCACGCCGAAAACCCCACAAATCCCGGATGAAAAGCGCACGGACCCGGTGGGGAATTGCAATGGCGATAGTGTGAGGCAGGCGGAGGTTGCCGGAGTCTCATGCCTGTCAGACGAGGGATCCGTGATGCGTGATTCGTGAATCGTGAGGGTAGAGGTGGTCAGAGTTCCGCGTCACACATCACGATTCAAGATGTTCTTTCATCAACTGGCCAACGAGGAGAGTACGCACGCGAGGGGCCCGTCTGGACGACGCTCAGCGGTATGTTACCCATTGAGCAATCTCGCGGAAGCCTGGGGTTTTGCCGTAGGAGAGAATGCCGACGCGGTAGATGCGCCCGGCGAGTCCGATCAGGGCCACGAACGTAACGACCAGCAGCCCGAACGACGCTGCCATTTCCCAGAGGGGAACCGCCGTAATGGCGGCCCGGAGCATCATGAGGATGGGCGAGAAGAACGGAATGAACGACAGCACCACGGAGGCCGTCGCGTCTGGGCTCTCCAGAACAAAGGCCAGAAAAAGAATCGGGAGGATCAGGGGCGTCATGACCGGCAGGAGCAAGTTCTGGGCGTCCTGCTGTTGCTCGACGGCCGATCCCACCGCGGCGAAGAGGGAGGCATACAGGAGGAAGCCGCCCAGGAAGAAGAGGATGAACCAGACGATCAGGTCGAAGGGGATTGGGGGAATGGAGATGCCCGCCGCCTCCGTCATCGCCTGCGAAGAGGCGTCCGGCGACACCCCGAGGGACGAGGGATCCAGGAAGAGAGCCAGGAGGGGCGCCGCGCCCGCCAGGCCGCCTACCACGAGGGCCGACCACACCATCATCTGCGTGAGGCCCATCGCGCCGATGCCGAGCACCTTTCCCATCAGCAGCTCGAACGGGCGCACCGACGACACGATAATCTCGACGACGCGATTGCTCTTTTCCTCAATCACCCCCTGCATCACGTACTGGCCGTAGACGAAGACGGCGAAGTAGATGATGAACGCCATTGCGTACCCGATGGCCGTATAGGCGAAGGTGTGATCTTCTCTGGTTCCCTCCTCGCGCAGCGTGCGGCTCTCCACCGGAACCTCTGACTCCAAAATCGACAGCACGTCCGTCGTGGCATTGGCGGCGCGGAGGCGCTGCTGTTCCACCACCCGGCCCACGCGATCGTCAATCTGGATCTGATCGGTCAGGCCGCCGCCCTGCCTCGAGTAGTAGGTGGCCTGTCCCTTGCCATCGAGGAGCGAGTCGGGGAGCAGGAGGTATCCGTCGTAGGTCTCGTCGCGGACGGCCGCCCGTACCGAGTCGACCGGCCGGTCCACGGGCTCGAAGGTGATCTGCTCATCACCGGTGGCCGCGAGGGAGTCGGCCAACTGCCCGGTCTC
>CAYRPX010000340.1:0-3329 GCA_964426195.1 uncultured Salinivenus sp. | reverse complement strand
GCTCGTACGGTTCGGGCGTCCGGATCTACGTGGATGCCGTTCATGGGCGAGCAGTATGAAGAGCAGACGTTTGAGGGCCTTCGCATTCGGATCGATCGGACCCGATGCATTGGCAGTGGCAACTGTGTGAACATGGCCCCGGAAGTGTTCGAACTGGGGCCCGATCAGATCGTGACGTTCCGGGACGATGCCCGTGCCTTAGACCGGGAGCGGATGATCGAGGCCTGTCGGGTTTGTCCGGTCGATGCTCTCTTTGCCTACGACAAGGAGGGGACGCAAAAAGCCCCCTGACGTCCTTCAATTACTTTCGTATCGTCTTTTCCTCACATCGATTTCTCCATGTCCTCCTTTACCCCCGAAACCCCGATCGGTCAGGTTGTCGCCGAGCGCCCGTCTGCGTCCCAGCTCTTCGAGCGGCTCGGCGTCGACTACTGTTGCGGAGACGACCGCTCGCTTCGGGCCGCCTGTGCCCGGGAGGGCCTCGAGGCTCAAACGGTGCTGCGCATGCTGGGGGCGAAAGTGGATCTTGCCGACAACGGGACCGCGGAACGCGAAGATCCCGACTGGACCGCGGCGCCGCTCGGGGCCCTCATCAATCATATCGTCGACACCCATCATGCGTACCTGCGACGCGCGCTTCCCCGCCTGGAGGAGCTCGCGGAAAAGGTCGCCCACGTGCACGGCACCCAGGCGCCGTGGATGGTCTCTGTGAAGGATGTCTTCGAGGATCTGAAGTCCCACATGGAGGCGCACATCGAGAAGGAAGAGAACATCGTCTTCCCATTTATTCGTGACAACGTAGGGGGGGAGGCGGCGGCGCCCCCGGAGGCGTTCGACGAGGATCCGATTGCCCTCATGGAAGAGGAGCACGACGAGACGGGCGCCGCCCTGAAGCGCATCCGGACCCTTTCGCACGACTTCACGATGCCCGAGTGGGGATGCAACAGCTTCCGGGCGCTGCTGGACGGACTGGAGCAATTAGAGGCTGACACGCACGAGCATGTGCACAAGGAAAACAGTATCCTCTTCCCCCGGGCCCGAAAGCGAATTAACCCCTTATCCGACTGACCAGGAATTCGGGAAGGCACCCCCTGCCGAAGAAGCGCCTCTGTTTCCCTACGCACCTTGCACGATGCATCCTCCGGTACGCCTCGACACCGTCCGCCGCTTCGCACTCATGGCCACGGGCATGCTCGCCCTGCTCGGTGGGCTGTGGGCGGGGCTGCACCGCCTCGGCTGGGCAGGGCCTGTGCTGCAGCCGGCCCTGCCCGCCGCGCACGGGCCGCTCATGGTGTGCGGCTTTCTGGGGACGGTGATCAGCCTGGAGCGGGCCGTAGCGCTGGATCGGGAGTGGGCGTTTCTGGCGCCGGGATGTACCGGTGTCGGGGCGCCACTGACGCTCGCGGGGCTCGGGGGCGATGCCGGGCCGCTGCTCGTGACGGTGGGCAGCCTCGGCCTCGTGGCCATCTTCGGGGTCGTGGTGTCGATTCAGCCCGATCCGTTCGCGCTCGTTATGGGGAGCGGGGCCCTGGCGTGGACGGTGGGCAACGGGCTGTGGCTCGCAGGATGGCCCGTCCACGCCCTCGTGCCGTGGTGGATTGGCTTCCTCGTCCTCACGATCGCCGGGGAGCGGCTGGAGCTAAGCCGCATGCTCTTCCACGCGCCCTGGACAAAGCGCCTGTTCCTGGGCATTGCCGCCCTGCTCGGCCTGGCGCTGGTCCTCTCCGTTCAGGCCCCCAACCTAGGATTCCGGGCGATGGGTCTGGGACTGATGGCAATTGCGGGATGGCTGGGGACCTACGACATGGCCCGCCGGACCGTTACGGCGGAGGGCCTGACGCGCTTCATCGCCGTCTGCCTGCTGGCCGGATACGTCTGGCTGGCGGTGGGTGGGGGACTGGCCCTCGCCTACGGCAACACCGGCGCCGGGCTCATCTACGACGCCACGCTCCACGCGGTGTTCGTAGGCTTCGTGTTCAGCATGATCTTCGGCCACGCGCCGGTGATCTTTCCGTCGGTGCTCGGGGTGTCGATCCCATACCGCCCCTTCTTCTACGGGCACGTCGCCCTGCTACACGGAACGCTGCTCCTGCGGATTGTGGGCGACCTGGGCGGGCCCGGCGCGTGGCGGACCTGGGGCGGGTGGGGCAACGCCGCCGCCATACTGCTCTTCCTGGGTGCCACTGTCTCCAGCGCCGCCCTCGGGAAGAGGGAGGAGGACACCCCCACACGTTCAAGAATGCCGAATACCGACGACATTCCGGACCTTGAGCTCGATCCAGAGGCGACACAAGTGCCGGGGACTCGTGACACTCCCGCGTAACGAGCCGCTCGACGACTCCAGCGCCTCTGATATGACCTCAATGAGCAGACATCACCGAGTCACTTTTCCAAATTATCCGTAATGCCATGCCCATCGTCCACAATCTCGCCCAATTCGTCAACGACGCGACATACAGCAATCTGTCCGACGAGGCGACTCAACAGTTGAAGGTGCGCGTCCTCGACTCCCTCGGGTGCGCCATCGGCGCCCTGGGCGGAGAGCCGATTCGGGCGCTCCGGACCCACCTCGCCGACTTCGGCGGGACGGAGCACGCCACGCTGATCGGCGGGGGACAGACGGCGCCCGATCGGGCGGCCCTCTACAACAGCGCGCTCGTCCGCTACCTCGACTACAACGACAGCTATCTCGCCGAAGGAGAGACGGGCCACCCGAGCGATAACCTCGGCTCTGTAATGGCCGCGACCGAGTACACGGGCGGCGCCGGCAAAGACCTCCTTACGGCCCTTGCGGTCGCGTACCAGGTGCAGTGCCGCCTCAGCGACGAAGCGCCGGTGCGCGCCAAGGGGTTCGACCATACGGTGCAGGGGCAGTACGCCGCGGCCGCCGGAGCGGCGAAAGCCCTCGGACTGGACCTGGAGCAGACGGCCAACGCCATCGCCATCAGCGGCACGGCCCACAACGCTCTCCGCGTCACCCGTACGGGAGAGATTTCTCACTGGAAAGGGCTGGCATACCCGGAGACCGGCTTCACGGCCACGCACTCGGCGTTTCTCGCGATGCGCGGCATTACCGGAGGTATTTGAGGGCAACAAGGGCTTCATGCACTCCATCGCGGGCGAGTTCGAGATCGACTGGGCGGCGGAAGACCTGGAGCGAGTCACGGACACCATTATCAAAAAGTACAACGCCGAGATCCACTCGCAGGCCACCCTGGAGGGGGCGCTGGAGCTGAAGCGGGAGCACGGCATTGACCCACGCTCCATCGAAAAGATCGAGGTCGACACGTTCGACGTGGCCTTCCACATCATCGGCGGCGGGGAGGAGG
>CAYRPX010000339.1:0-3331 GCA_964426195.1 uncultured Salinivenus sp. | reverse complement strand
ACAGCTCATCAAACTTCGGAGCGACGTTCTCAAGAAGGGGCTCGCAGCTGAGCCATTTTACCTTCGCGTCCACCTCCTTGAAGTGTCGCTCCGCGAGGGCCACCCGGTGCTTTTTGTCGACGGTGGTCCCGACCCAGGCGTTATCTGGGAATTCGAACTGGGAGAGCTTCTGCGGAAACTTGATCAGGAAGAGATAATCGAAGCCGTCGTTTTCCTCGGCTCGATCCAGGATCGACCGGATCATCCACTCCGGGACCCACTTCCCGAAGACATCCGACATCGACCCAACGAAGACATTTTTCTCGCGGGGATGATCGGTCTCCTCCGGCGGGGACATCTCCGAAAAGGCCAGGAGGCGGCCCGGGAAGAACGTCGGCTGGAATCCCTGTTTGTAGCGCTGAAGCTGCTCGGCCTGGTACCGGGCGTAGCAGTACGCGCACGTGTGAAGACATCCCGTGACTGGATTCGTCGTGAATGCGGCCCAGTCGACACTTTCATTGGTCCTATTGAAGGCAAAAGACCGGCCGTGCTCCTTGTGGTAGGCGAGGATCTCGCCCATCGGCGGGCGTCCGTCGAAGTAGGAGAGGGGCACCCCGACGACCGACTGCATCTGCGGCACGCCAACCGGCACGGCCTTCCGGGCCATCTGTGGGGTAACCATCTCCGTCGGGACTGCGATCAGGATCTCCCGGTCGCTCACAGTATCCAGATCGCCGGTAATGCAGCCGGGAAGTTCCGTCTCACTCTCCTCGGGCGGCTCTCGGTGGGAGAGGCTCTCGAAGCTCTTTCGGGCCGCTACAAGCTTCTCTCGGCCCGGCTCTTCTTCGGCCATCAGCCCCGCAATTGAATGAAGACCGCGGGCAACTCCGTCGTTGAGGTCCCCCAGCAGCGAGGGGTGCTCCTGGCGGAGCTGATCGAGGGGCCCTTCCGCCTCTCCGTTCTCCGTTTCGGACTCGTCGGCGTCCTCCCCATCTTCTTCCGCTGGCTCTTCGTCTTTGCCTGACTCTTCCCCTCCTCCGAGGTCCTCGTCTCTTTCGCCTTTACCTTCGTCCCCCGAGCCATCGGCCGATCCCTCGGAGCCGGCGGTGTCTCCTTTGCCAGTGTCGGGATCCGTCCCCGTTATGTCGTCGACGACGATTTCGATACAGTCCCGCGTCGGGTTTTCGAGCCGCTCGAGGACCGCCGCCCAGACCCGGCAGAGTCGGTCCGGGTCGTTTTTGTACTTGCTCAGCGGCTCAGTCCAGGCCACCTTCTTCGGCAGCACGTTTTCCAGCGCGCTGGAAAGATGCTCCCGGACCTGATCCTGCCGCTCTCGGAGCATTTCGTGGATGTCCGCAGCGGCGACGAGGTTGTACCACTGGCTTCTCTTAATGTCGAAGGTATCCTCTGCGTAGTCTAAGACGTGGTCGTAACCTCGCATCTCGTAGAGATCCTTCTCGTGGATGCGGCGGGCCGCGTAGGCTGCGTCAAAACCCTCGAGGTACTTTTCGATTTCTTCCTCGCAGCGCTCGAGAAGGTACGCCGAGGAATCCCCGTCGCCCCTTTGCGGGGGAACGGCCGAGTGGTCCTCGCGCCCGTTCGTTCGCATACTCCCCTCTTCAGTAGCTGAATCTTGCATATTTCGGAACAATAATGTCTATTTCTGATGTCACTGACGATATAGTACTTCCGGAGCCCAAGTCTCTCGCCCGACTATGGGACCCAGCAGCCTCCTCCTCGGCCTCAACGCCGACCGAACCTTCCGGCCTTCCGGCTGAGAGCCTCGACTCCATCGGACTCACACCAATAAACGTCAGTGATGCTGTTTCGTAGTGTCACTGATACTTAGAGGCATTCACGTAGTCCATAAAACAGCCTCATCTTTATGTCCACCGACACCGACGCAAGACGGACCTCTTCAGGCAACCTTCCAGTTTCTGAGGCCCTCTTCGACGCCTCTGATCTTGCTCCTTCAACGCGACGGATCTACCGGACCGGGTGGGAGGAGTTTTCTGAGTGGGCCCGCAGCCGGAGCTACAGCGCGCTCCCTGCCAGCCCGGAGGTCGTTGCCGAATACCTTCTCCACCGGCTCAACCGGGAGGACCTCTCCCGCCATACCCTCCGCAACCGGCTTTCCGCGATCGGTTTCGTCCACGAGTCGAAAGATCTCGAAGACCCCACGTCGGCGGAGCTCGTCCGAGCAGTCTTGCAGGAGATCAGCAAAAAGAAGCGAAGCGCCTCTGCCCGAGAGGAGGGCGCCCGGCTTTCGGAGCACGCCCCCTCGGCCGTCTTGAAGGAAGGCCTATCCCTCCTTTCAGAGCACTTCGAGCAAGGCGGACGTGACACCTCGCTGATCGAACATCGACATCGGGAGGCAAAGCGGTGGACCGACCCGATGGTCAATCGCGACAGGGCCGTCTCCCCTGACCGCTTCACCGAAGAGCAGCGGGACCTGATTCCCCCGCTGGAGTATGATCTCGTTACGGTCCGGGACCGGGCCCTGCTTCTGCTCATTGCCGGCGGGGCCCGGCGGTCGGAGGTCGTTCGGATGGAGGTAAGCGACGCCGTCCTCGACCCGGAGGCTCCCGAGACGCTTCTTGCCGGCCTGCGCAAGAGCAACGGGCAGCCGAAGCGGGTTCTGGAGATTCCCAAGCGAGAGCCGGTAGAGCTTTGCATCGCGCGAGCGGTGGCCGCCTGGATCCTCATCGCCTCCCTGATCGACGGCCCGCTGTTCCGCTCTTTCACCGCGAGTGAGGACCTGAAGCGCACGCGGATCAGCCCGTCGACGGTCAACCTGATTATCGAGCGGCGGGCGGAGGCCTGTGGCCTAGATCCAGACGGATGGTCCCCGACGCGCCTCCGTACCGAAGGAGGGAGGTAGAGGACGGTTCTGTTGCAGAAACGTATGTAGATGCTCCTGGGGGCGAGTCGCCTCTGGCGAGCCGCCTCTCGGCACAGGTAGCCGCTCTGCCCGGCGGTAGAGGCAAACCATGCCGCTGGGGCCGAACCAGTTGGCCAGGGGTCGTCCCAGGCGACAGGCACGAGCCTGCGTTGCGAACGAGCATACAGGCGCGACAGCAACGAGCGCGACCGCAACGAGCGCGACAGCACCGGGGAAACTTCTCCTCGACGGCTCTCCCCCGAAGAGGCTACCGCTTATCGGACCGAGGAGGGGAGGAGGAACTCACTTCCGCTCCTCCCTTCCGTGCCCCCGGCGCAGGTTGAGGCGGAGGCTGACGCTCAGGCGGCGGAGAGGCGCCTTCTGAGGAGGCGCCTTCTGAGGACCGGCCCCAGCCCGCCTGCCGGAGCGCGCGGCCGAGAGAAGTGATCGGGGCACGGAGGCCGTAGACCT
>CAYRPX010000338.1:0-3350 GCA_964426195.1 uncultured Salinivenus sp. | reverse complement strand
CATGTGTTAAGCCTGCCGCCAGCGTTCGTCCTGAGCTAGGATCAAACTCTCCGTACTAGGAAAGCTTGGATCTAGCTCGATCGCATTCGCTCTCCGCCACGAGGGCGGAAAGGAATCGACAAGGACTCGCTATGCTTCCAATTCCGTCAAAGAACAATCCCAAGATGGCTTTTTCCGCTAAGCGCGGACTCATACGATACGGATATTTTACCTCCGCGTCAAGGGATGAATCTTCTTTTCACACCCTTTCAAAGCCTACTGCGCTCAGTGCTGCTGTATCCTCACAGATGGAAACCGCAGAGTGAACCTCCCTCTGCCTTTCCTCATTGCGTCACCATTTGACTCGACAAGGGAGGAGTGGTTTCAACCTACTGCGTGAAACCAGATTAAATCGCAGCGCGGCGCAATTTCCCTACCGCAGTCGAGGCATCGCATCTGCCGACTCTTTCCTTTTTCAGGATGGTGTTAGACACGATGACTGCCGTGCTGTTCCGGTCTGACGTGTCAAGAACGGGTGGACCCGGCTATGTGCCGGGTGCTGTCTGACATGCCTGTGAATCTATCCACCAACTCGGTCGGAGGGTTGGAAACTGCACGTTTCCATTCATGTTACTCTGTCGACGTGGCGCATAAGACGGGTTCACCATGGGTTGAAATACTCCCGGAGTACTCAGCCTATCTCCTCATTCACTGCTCTTCCCCACGATTCCTCTTCAATGACCCTCCCACGCTCTCTTAAGGCGGCCCTCGACTGGCTTTGGACGCTCTTTCAGAATCCCTATTTCTGGAGTGGACTCGGGGGGCTTCTGGTCCTCTGTGCAACGATGTATTTTCTGTTCGATGCCGTAATTATGCCCTCATACACGCGCCACGGTGTGTCCGTGCGTGTCCCTGACGTGGAAAACCGTTCCTTCGAGGAAGCAAAGAGGCTTGTTCAGAACCGAAACTTGAAGGCTAAGCGTCAGGTCGGTCACTACAATCCTAACATTGAACGAGAAACAGTCCTTGATCAAAATCCCCCTCCGAACTCCGCCGTAAAGCCGGGACGTCGCGTGTATCTGACCGTTAATGCGGGGGGAGTTTCAATGGTCAACGTCCCCGACCTCAATGGCCTATCCATTAGAGAGGCGAAAAATCGAGTCGTCTCGTTCGGGCTCAACGTGGGGTCGATCAAACGAGACTCCACTCCATCCCCTTATCCCAACACTGTTACCGGACAGCGCCCGGAACCTGGTGATTCTCTCAAGAGAGGCGGGACAGTGAATCTCTGGTACAGCACCGGGTTGGGCACTGATAGCGTTGAGGTTCCAAATGTTGTAGGCCAAACAGCAAAGCAGGCTCAAAGCTTCCTGCTTCGCCGGAAGCTTCGGTCCGTCATCGTCGATCCGCGGACCTCGGAATCGATCCCGGAAACGCCGCAGTCGAGAGACACGTCGGCGACTCCGCAGTTCGTTCGGAGACAGGGTCGTTCACCAAACACAAAAGTGCGAACCGGAACGGAAATCCGCCTGTTTACCACCGACGATTCCACACAGGTCCCCGATCCCGACACTTCACTTGAGGATACATCGACCGTCGTGTACTGAAGGCATTCCTCAACGCTCCTTAGTCCTCAATGTACACTGCGAAATCCCCGTCAGCCTCCAGAACCACCTGTTCCTGATGTTTCGTCTGAAGGCGACGCCCCGTACAGTCGGGCTGAATGGGATATTCGCGGTGTCCCCGATCAATGAGCACAACAAGTTGAATACTACGCGGGCGACCGTACTGAAGGACTGCGTCGAGGGCCGCCCGGGCCGTGCGTCCGGTAAACACGACGTCGTCGACGAGGATAACGTCTCGGTCCGTCACGTCCACGTCGTGTCGCGACGCAGGCGGTTCAAGGTCGGGACGATCGTCCCGGAAGGGCGTAACGTCGAGCTCGTAGGCCTCGATTCCCGTTTCTTCCACGGCGTTGATCTCGTCTGCGACAGCGTGAGCGAGCGGCACCCCGCTTTGCCGAATGCCGAAGAGTTCAATCGAGTCGGCCCCGCAGTTGTGTTCAATGATCTCGTAGGCCAGACGCCGGAGCGTACGTCGGACCCGCTCCGGAGACATGATGCGTGTTCGACCCATATTGTCTCAACTCAGCGGTTTAAGCTCTGAAGAGAAAAAGGGCACTTGCTCTCCCTCAAGGCAAGCACCTTCATTTGAACCTACGATATGGCGCACCGAATGTCGAAAGTCGACGGTGTTCAAACGCGCTTCGGGAGACCAGTGGCTTTCATCGAGGCAAGTAGAAACGTTCCTACTTGCTGGCAGACGTCTCGGTTGTGACCGTGTCGAGGGCATCCGTTAGAGCCTCGACGGACTGTGCCCCCATTACGGCGTGCTGGCCCCCAAAGACGTAACAGGGCACACCCGTGATGCCTCGTTGCTGCGCCCACTGCTGGCTCGCGCAGACCTCCTCACTGTACTCCTCTCCCGTAAGAAGCGCCTGGGCGGCGGCTTCGTCGAGCCCGGCCTCCGCGGCACAGTCCATAAGCACGTCCTGCTTCGACACGTTTCGCCCCTCTGAGAAGTACGCTCGGAACAGCGTGGTGGCCACTGCATCGCCCGCATTCTGTTCTTGGGCCCAGAGCACGAGCCGGTGCGCATTGGCTGTGTTGGGGGCCACCTCAATCGCGTCGAAGTCAAATGTGAGGCCCTCCTCCCTCCCCATCCTGCGAATACGGTCGAACATTTGCTGCGCGCGGTCCCAATCACCGAACTTTTTCTCAAGAACGGCTCGGAAGTCGCGACCCTCCTGCGGCAGGTCGGGCTGGAGTTGAAACGGACGCCATCGAAGGATCACCTTGAGGTTGGAGCGCTGATCGAGTGCCTGTTTCAGCCGTGCGCGCCCCACGTAACACCAGGGACAGGCAATGTCGGCGTAGACGTCAATCGTCATGGTGGCGAGGAAATAATAAGGAAACGAGTTCAATATACTTAACGCGCCGTGCTGGACTTCGTTTGGCGAGTCACGAATTGGGTGAAGGTCGCAAAGAGCGGATTCCGCGATCCTGGAGATGTTTTACACGGTCTGCACCAGGGGCCGCCGGAATTATAAATCGGCCCGAATTCCGGAACCGAAAGACGGCCTATTCCCGTTGCGAGAACATCGAAACGCATCTGCAACAATTAAACCACTGGGGGAGTCTCTCGACCTTCTCCTCCGTTTGTGTACCATCGTTCTGACGCCACTCTATACAGAATCAGCCCCTGCCATCAAATGACGCCGTACGAGTTTTTGCGCCGTTACGACCGTGAGGAATACAACAGCGATCCTCGCCTTGTGGAGGGCGGATTTTTCCCCTCGTCCAAGCTCGGCG
>CAYRPX010000337.1:0-3374 GCA_964426195.1 uncultured Salinivenus sp. | reverse complement strand
CGAGGTGGTTGGTGGGCTCGTCGAGCAGCAGCACGTCGGGCTGCTTGAGCAGGAGACGGGCCAGCGCCGCCCGCATGCGCCAGCCGCCGGAGAAGGTGCGGAGGGGGCGGTCGAGCTCGTCGGGTGCAAAGCCGAGGCCTGTAAGGGTGGCTTCGGTGCGGGGGCGAATGCGGTGAGCCTCGTGGACGTCGAGCTTTTCCTGCACCCGCTGTAGCTGATTCAGGAGCTTGCCGTGCCGGGCGCTCTCGTGATCGGTCGTCTCCAGCTCCTCGCTGATCTGCTTTTCCTTCTCCTCCAGGGTCAGTACGTCCTCGAACGCCCGGAGGGCCTCCTCGCGCACGGTCCGGTCGTCGGGCAATTCCTGCACATCCTGCTCCAAATAGCCGATCGACACGCCCTCCCGTGTTACCGTACCCGCATCCACGCGCTGCTCACCGGCGATCACCTTGAGGAGCGTCGTCTTGCCGGCACCGTTGGGGCCCACGAGCCCGATGCGGTGCGGCTCAGGCGTGATCGTCCACGACAGGTCCTCGAAAAGGGGTTCGTCCCCGAATTGTATGGTAACTTTGTCCAGCTTGACCATGCGGGTGCGATTGACTCAGCGGCGAACCTCCTGGAGTGGCGGACACTGGTATCCCTGTCCGCCCGGCTACGTTTCTCGGGAGGAACTGGGCAAATGCCGCTCGATTCCAGTGTCCCCGGTTCGCTCCGCTCGGCCGGCTTTCCCATTTTCTGATTTGGAACCCCCGGCCGAATCGCCGGGGGGCTACCTGTAGGCCGGCGTACCGCAGCGCGTCTGTACGTTGCGACTGCGGAGGAAAGCACGGAGGCGAAGGCCGCCGCCCCCCTACGAGCTTCCCGACGTATCATCAGGGGCCTTCTCGTCGTGAGACTCTTCGTCGGTTGAGGAGGCCGGGGGCACGGCGTCCTCCAGTCGCTGCGAGAGCTGGTCCAGTTCTTGGGTGAGTGCGGCCGTGCCGTCCTCGTACTCCTCGCGCTGCAGGTACAGCTCTTCGGCGAGGGTAAGGGCCGTCATGACGGCCGTCGTTAGTTCGGCTTGCTCAGGGTGGGCCTCCTTGAACTGTTTCATCCGCGTATCCACGGACGAGGCGATGCGGCGGGTGTGGGCCTCGTCGTCTTCCTGTACCCGCAGGGCGTACTCGCGCCCCAGGATCTGCACGCGAATCGACTTAGTCTGCGCCGAATCGGCCATTGGAGGAAAGAGCGAGAGGGCGGAGAAGTGGAGGTGTAGAGAGAAGAAGGATTGTCAGGAGGAGGCATCGGCGGAAGGGAGCGCCTCCTCCGAATCCGAGGTCCCGTTTTCGAGGTACGTGTCGATGGCGTCGATAAAAGAGGTGATGCGATCCCGGAGGATCTCCGGGTCGTTGGCGAGCACGAAGGTCGTAGTGTCCGACTGGATTGCGGGACGTTGTTCCAGCTCCTTCACGCGACGGCGGAGACGCTCGTTCTCGGTTTGCAGGCGGTTCAGGGCCGTCGTGGCGCGGTCGACCTGTGACCGGAGACGGCGGACGACGGCCCGGTACTCGGGGGGCAGGTGCGTGAGGTCGTCTTCGTCGGCCGACTCGCCCGGACGAATGGACTCTGGCACCGGTGGGGCAGCATCGGAATCGGGAAGTGAGGCGCGTGTCGGTTCATTCATGACGAAAACCACGCTGGTGTGGACGGAGAGACCACCGTTCGGGCAACGTTTCGGTCCGACAGTACTTCTCCGGATCGGTTCGAGCGATACCTAAGACGTCGCAGACACTGTAGCACACAACAGCCGTCGATTCGAGACGGTTTCGTCGTGCAGCCGCTGGGGCCACGTCCCAGCATGTCGTTCCTCACCAGCGTGCCTTTGCGCAGGCACTATCCAAAGATCAGCAGCACAACCACAAGAATGGCGATCACGAGGTAGGGGTACAGCAAGCGGCGGTTCATACGGGGACATCAATGGATCAACTGTGCGAACCGGGGGGATTCATGCGATGATCCGGTCTGGGTTCCTGAAACGTGGGCGTGGGAGAAAGGGAGAGAGGGGACGTGATACGTTTTTGCGTCGCAATCCCAGGACAGCTCCCGGCCTGCGAGCCATCCCCAAGGCATGATTTTCTTTGCCGGGGTTCACGTTACAAGTTGGCTCGTTGAAGGTCAGGAGCGGCACCCAGAACGGTGTGCACAAATCCTCCGACCGGTGCCGACTTTATGGGTCGGATTCCATGTGACGAGCGCTACTCTCCAGATTCCGCTCCGAACGTTGAATCGGGCGGGATCGGAGTGACCTGCAGGTCCGAATTCTGAAGGTCCCAAGGCCTACTGTCGCAGGTGGGCGCCGTGGTCCTCTTCGAGGCGCTCGACGATGGCGTCGATTTGGGCGTCCACCTCGTCGTCGGTTAGCGTGCGGTCGGCGCCGAAGCGGAGGGTAAAGGCGACGCTCTTGGCGTCTTCCTCGATGCCCTCCCCCTCGTAGACGTCGAACACCTCGACGCGGCGGAGCAGGGGCGCTCCGGCCGTACGAATGGTCTCCTGCAAGGGCCCGACCAGTTGATTGGTGTGGACGAGCACGGCCAAGTCGCGGTCCACGACGGGAAAACGGCTTACCGGCTCGTAGTCGCGGTGCTGCTCCGCCGTCGCGGCGTCGACGAGTGCGGCCCAGTTGAACTCGGCCACAAAGACGGGCGTGTCCAGGTCGAAGTTCGCGGCCACGTCGTCGGGCACGCGGGCGAGGGTGCCGAGAGAGGTATCATCCGCCACAACATCGATGTGATGCTGGGTGACCGGAGCAGTTTCGTCCGTTTCCTCATCGCCGTCTCGGGGCGTCAGCCGAACGCTTGGCACGCGCAGGTCGTCGAGGAGCGTCTCGACAGTGCCCTTGAGGTCGAAGAGGTCGGCGGTGCGGGGCTCGGTGTCCCAACCCGTAGGTGCGTGGGGGCCGCTGAGGGCAATCAGCAAGGCCGGGTGTTCACAGTAGCCGGGGACGATGGGGGCGTCGTCTTCGGTGGCCCGGCGGTAGACGCGCCCAAACTCGAACACGCGCAGGGCGTCCTGTCCGTGGTTCCGGTTGTGCTGCATCACCTCGAGGGTCCCAGGCAGCAGCCGCGGACGGAGCGCCGCCATCTCCTCTGAGATGGGATTCTTGGTTTCGACGACGGGGGCCTTTTTGCTCCCGGCGGGGGGCACGTTGAAACGTTCGGCCCGCTCGGTCCGCAGCATGCTGTTGGTATAGATCTCGCGGTAGCCAAGGCCCTTTAGCAATCCGCGGGCCTGGCGCTCCAGCGTTTCCCCGGTTGGCTGCTGAGGCGTTCGGCTCGGGACGGGGACGCGCTCCGGCTCCGGAATCTGGTCGTAGCCGTGCAGGCGCGCCACCTCCTCGA
>CAYRPX010000336.1:0-3404 GCA_964426195.1 uncultured Salinivenus sp. | reverse complement strand
GTGGGCATGGTCGAAAACATGGCATACTTCTCCCCTCCCGATCAGCCGGATCGCAAGTACTACCTCTTCGGCCGAGAAGGAGCACAGGAACTGGCGCAGGAACTCGACGTGCCGTTTCTCGGGGAAGTGCCCATCGAACAGAAAGTGCGCGAAAGCAGCGACCAGGGCACCCCGATCGTCCGAAGCGCCCCTGAAAGCGCCTCCGCTACTGCGTTCGATGCCATTGCCGAACAGCTTGTGGATCAGGTGGCCCTCCGCAACGCGGAATCCGACCCGACGCAGAAGATCGAGATTTTGTACGAATAGGTCCGGCACCCGGCCCAAAGCCCCTGACGCACCCTCACCGAACGCATTCGGGCCACGTCCGTTAGGGCTTATTGTCGCTGGGCCCGAACAGAATTGCACTCGGGCCCAACGGATCTCGGTCTCACGCGCCGCTTCACGCAACTCCTTCGACGCCTTATGTCCGACGACGTGTCTTCCACTCCCGACGCCGGAAACGGCTCGGATCCCACCATCGACCCGGAACTGCGCGACGAAATCGAAGAAGCACTCGATACGATCCGTCCCTATCTCATGGCAGACGGCGGATCCGTTCGTCTGCTCAACGTCACTCCCGACTACGTCGTGGAATTAGAACTGCTGGGCGCCTGCGGGTCGTGTCCCATGAGCACCATGACCCTGCGCGCGGGCATCGAGCAGGCCCTGAAACGCTCCGTCCCGAAAGTGAAGCGAGTCGAGGCCGTAAATGCCACAACGGCGGCGTAGGGGACCGAGGACTGTCCAAATGGCCTGTCACAGACCTCGCCAGGGATCCGCCTGTTGCTAGAGAATCGAAATGTGCGCGAACGAGGTGCGCAAGGGCCTGGAGAAATTCCCTTCGATTCGCCGAAGTGACCCAGCCTTTTCCCCTAAAGCTGCACCTCCACTCCAAGCCGGAGGGTTACGTAGCGGGTCGATGTGCTTGTTTGCAGTTCGGACTCGTTCGTGTCAACAATGACGTACCGTGGCCCGAAAAAGAAGCTATAGGTCTCATCAATCTGGAATTTCGTCCCGAGAGTCGCGTGATACCCTTTGCCGGTCGTCGCCCGCCCCGGTAGCGTTTCGTTGCTCTGAGAGATTCTCGCCTCCGAAAGAGTGGTTCGATAGATTCCCATCCCCCCCGACACGTACGGGTGAGCACTCCCCTGATTCTGGAGCGTATAACGTAGTCCGAGGGTTGCGTTCAGAAGCGTGAAGGCCCCACCCTCCACCTCTGCCTCAACCGGCAGGTTTTGGTTAAAGAGCGTGAGGTTGTCCCCATTTAACGTGAATCGATCATAGCTCCCCTGCAGCACGACCTCAAGCCCCTCGTATACCTGGACACCTGTTCCGAATTCAAGGTTAACCCCGGAATTCAGAATGTCGCTCAGTCCCGATGGAGACTGAAAAAAGGCCGCGCCTACGTTTCCCTGAACTGAGACCGAAGGCTGGGCCTTTACGCCGGTTCCTAGAAAGAATGCGAGGAAGAAGATGAGAACGACCGCTCGTCTCATGGAACTGGAGCATCAATGGAAGGAATGTTCCCCTGCAAAAGTCCAGAGAGGAACGCAGCAGTGGAATCGTCCGGAGAAGACCTGAAGCTACAGAGAGAAACTCGTTCGGGAACGCAAGTGTACGTGCGTTGCCGAACATTGTTACTGAGAATTCCTGTGCTGGATCCTCTCTTTTCTTTTTCGCCCACTGACGCTCGTCGTTCCGCCATAGAGACAACCTTGCCTCGTGAAGTAGCAAACAAGAGCGGAATTTCAAATTCCTGGTCCGGTGGTGGGGATCGGTCTGGGATCGGGGACGTGCGAAAAACGACATACCGTATAATTGCTGGTTACAGATTGCCCGTCGAATGTCCGAGTCCGACCCGACGCCCGTCGTGACCGTCTTTCTTCGCCATCGGGGCGAGGTGCTTCTCTTCCGCCGCAGTGCCGACGTCCGTTCCTATCCCGGCCAGTGGGGAGCGGTGGCCGGACACGTGGAAAGAGACGATCCGCGAGCATCTGCCCTTCAGGAAATCGAGGAAGAGACGGGACTGCACGAGCACAATGTCACCCTCGCCCGAGAGGGTTCCTCATTCACAGTCGAGGATGGGGATCGGGGCACACGTTGGCTCGTTCATCCCTTCCTCTTCGACGCGGACACGCGGTCAATCCAGACAAACTGGGAAACGGAGGAAGCCGAGTGGACGTCTCCGACGACCATCCTGCGGCGCGAAACGGTGCCGGATCTCTGGACCTCCTATCGCCGCGTGGCCCCGTCCATCCTCGGTATCACGGACGACACGACTCACGGCTCGTCCCACCTCTCCATTCGGGCCCTCGAAGTTCTGCGCGACCGCGCCGGAATGCTGGCCACGTCCGACGCGTCCACGATCGAAGATGCCCGGGCCCGCCTCGTCGACACGGCCCACCGCCTTTTGGACGCCCGTCCAACGATGGCCGCCCTGGCCAACCGGATCCATCGCGTCATGCATGCGAGCCGGCCCGAACTTCCGCCTGCCACGATTGAGATCAATGCACACGAGGCCATCAACGATGCCCTGACGGCCGACGCCGACGCCGCTACGCAGGCCGCGTCGCAGATAGGCGGGACGCACGTCCTCACCCTCTCCCGATCTGGCACCGTGCTGGAGGCCCTCCGCCGCGCGGACCCCTCACCGACGGTTACCATCGCCGTCTCGAAGCCCGGCGGAGAAGGCCTCGGCGTCGCCGAACACCTCGTGGACGCCGGACTCGACGTCACACTTATTCCCGACGCCGCCGTCGCCCGCCGCCTAAATGAGGCTCCGATTGACACGGTGCTGCTCGGAGCGGACACGGTACACGCATCCGGCGCTGTGGTGAACAAGGTGGGGACCTATGGGACGGCCCTCGCCGCCCATCGGGCCAACGTCCCTCTCTACGCGACCTGCGCCGTCGACAAAATTTCGGTAGACAACGACGCCTCCGACGAATTCGCACCGTCCAAGACCGTGTACGACGGACCGAAGGACCTAGAGGTCTGGGCGCCCCGATTTGATACTGCCCCCGCCGAACTCGTAACCGGAGGCCTGCTTACGGAGCGCGGGACGCTGGCTGCGGACGACGTTTCCACCGTTGCGGACGAACACACCCGCCTGCGGACTTGGACGTGAGTGCCAACTGCTGCGTGACGTGATTTGTGGTACGATCAGCAATTCTGAGCCGTAGCGACACGTTCCTTCTCATTCACGCATCGCTACATATCATTCCTTCTCGCTTCTCAGTATCTCTTCATGAACTGAACCCCCCGACGCTCGTTGGGTATCTGTTACTCCTACAGTGCTAGGGAAAAGAGTGACGGGGAACCATCCGCATTCTGCATACTGCCCGGTCGTCTAATGGCAGGACAGC
>CAYRPX010000335.1:0-3408 GCA_964426195.1 uncultured Salinivenus sp. | reverse complement strand
TCGAGCACGACGTCTTCCACCTGTACGGAAATGCTCTTCGACAGCTTTTCGGAGAGTGCTTCTCTCTCCACGGTCTCGGCCTGCTGGGCCCACACATTTGCCGCGGGGCTGCTCGCGTTGTTCGTCGCCAGCTCCGCAAGCGAGTCCTCCTGCGCCCAGGCCGGGGCGCTCGCAAGAAGCGACAGCCCAAGCGCGCAGGCGAGCCCGCCAAGGAGCACAGCCTGAGTGAAGTTGCGAACTGAATTGGAAAGAGTGGTTGGGCCAATCATGGCTAGGTAGATCTGTCGTTTGGAAATTGGCAGAGCCATCTTTTTCTATGCTGGAACGCTCTCCAAGCGGAAAAATCGTAAAAATCAAATGTACATTGAGCTACTGATAAAAGGTGACGCGTCGCTCGTCTCGCTCGTATTTGAGATCGAGAGCGGCGGCGATGTCGTGTAGAACCTCGTTCAGTGGGGTGTCCTCAAATGCTGCGTTTAGCGGAATCACGTCTTGGGTCGGCACCCGCGCCTCGACCTCAATGTCGTACCACCGCTCTAGCTTGCTTACGACTTCATCAAACGGAGCCTCCTCGAAGATGAGCTTTCCCTTCGTCCAGGCGAGCTCCGTCGAGAAATCTACGTTTTTCTGCACGTGCTCTAAGCGATGATTGGAGGTTGACGCCAGCGAGCGGGACGGCAGCACTGCGGAGGTGTCCTGATCTTCCGGATGAGTTGTCCGCAGCGCGACCCTTCCTTCCGTCACGGCTACTTCCATTTCTTTTGAGTCCTCGTAGGAACGCACGTTGAACGCGGTCCCCAGTACTTGAATGGAAGCCTGCTCCGTATGGACGATAAACGGACGGGCGGGGTCTTCGACCACGTCAAAGTACGCCTCTCCTTCAAGTCGGGCTTCGCGGCGTTCCTCAAACCCCGCTGGAATCGTAAGGCGGCTGTCCACGTTGAGGCGCACCCGGCTCCCGTCTGAGAGGTGCAGCGTAGTCCGCTCCCCTTTCTCCGCGGTGTAGACCTTGGCCTCCGATTCCGTCGGCGCGAAGGTTCCGGAGTCCGTGAGGATCGTGCCGAGCAGTCCCAGCATGAAGGCAACGACCAAGGCTGCGGCAGATACCAGACGGCGGCGGACCGATCGGGCCCTCCGTTTGGACCGTCGATCTCTCGAAGGCCGATCTCTCGAAGGCCGATCCCGGGAAGGCTCATCAGCGGTCGAGCTTTCGGCGTCTTCCTCCTCCATTCTCTCGCGAACGTTTCCCCACGCGTCTTGCGCGTTCCAGGAGGAGGAGGGACGCTCCGTCGCCTCCCAAATGTGCTGGAGCCGGGCCATCCGTTCGGCCGCGCCCGGCCTCTCGGAAATCCAGTCGTGCACCCGGTCTTTTTCCTCCTGGGAGCACTCCCCGGCAAAATATTTCGCCAAAAGCTGGTCATCTATTTCTTCGTCCATCGAGGTCGTGTCTTTACGCGATCATTCCCTGGTCAAGAGAGAACCGTCCTGCTCTTCACTCACCCATTACAATCACTCAGACGCGCGCTACCCGGACAGGGCTCGGCGAAGAAAGAGGGGATTCACTTTTACTTCACATCAGAAGAGACTAGTTCCGGCAGTCGCTCCTCAAGATGGCGGAGCGCACGCCCCATCTGTGTCTCGACTGTTTTGACGGAGATGTCCAGGAGCTCGGCGATTTCGGCGTACGTCAGTTCGTGCTGCCGAGACAGCAGAAAGATTTCTCGACGGCGTTCCGGCAATGCATTGATCGCCTCCCACACGTCTGCTTCAATCTCGCTATGCTCCAGTTGCTCTCCCGGCTGGCCCCGGAGCGAGTGCTCTTGCAGATCCCGCTGCACGGTGGGCCACCGCTGCTCCCGGTTGAGGGTCTTTAGGGCGCCGTTCCGGGTGGCCTTGTACAAGTACGCTCGGATGTTTTGCTGGGGATTTAGTGTCTCGCGCCGTTCCCAGACGCTGAGGAAGACATCCTGGACGAGATCCTCTACGTCCCCGGAAGAGGAAACGTACTGAGCGGCGAACGCACAGAGATCGTCGTAGTAGGCCAAAAACAGACGCTCAAACGCGTCCTCGCGTCCGTCCTGCATCTCTTTGACCCATTGCCGGTCCCGTTCTTTGTAGTCGGGCTCTGACATATTTTCTTGACATAGGACTTATGACCTGCTCATCTCGTCCTCATGCTTCTAGATAAAGGCGCGGTTAATTGAAAGTCAAGTCCTCGCAAGGCTGGATGGAGCGAGCCTGATATGTAGGAGGTCCAGTAACGGATTGCTTTCTACTCGTTCGTGGGTTCCACTTGGTCTGTAGAAACGGTCTCGGGCGTTCGGGGGCTGTCCGTCAGATTTCACCGGGACTGCTTCGGGCATGCCAGTCGGTACATGTGGCTTGCGGCTTCGGGTCGGCACACTCGCACATGAAAAAGAGATCTGACCTACAATTGAGCGGTTTTCAGTTTTGAAGAGGTCACCTTGCCAAGGGCGGAATTCGCGTCGAGGCGTCAGTCCCGACCGGCTCGGCTCATGCCGATCCCACGGCGGTGACCCCGCTGTGTTAGGTCTGTTCTTGGCCCAGTAGGGGCCACATGTCCGACGTATGTGCAGGACTCCCGTTGCCTATTGTCCCCACTCTCCCCGAATTTCGAAGATGCTCCGCTCAGGTCTCCCTGGTCAGATCCACCTGAAGCGGGGCAACTCCAGGGTACTTTCGGGAGACGTGCAAAATGTCAACGTAGTGGCGACTCCTCGTCGACCAGGTCCAGCGGTTTCGGCTCAAGCGGAGGGGGCGGGCCGCCGGTGTCCAGGATGTACTGCCCGAAGCGTTTCAGGTGCGCGGTCATGTAGGGGCTGAAGAGGGCATCGACGTGCTCGTAGCTTGCGTCGGAGCTCGGCCGGTAGCAAGCTACCTCGCTTATGTTTCGCATCCGGGACATGAGCCTGATTCTAAGGAGGTGAGCCAGACCGAAGACCGGCTCGGATTGCCCGTGCGTGTCGGCGTGAAAGGTATCTGTCTGCAAAACCGACTCGTTCCCCAAAAGTCCGTCGAGGATGTAGACGGCCTCCCAGACGGCCTCCCAGACCCCGCAGGCAATAAAGCGCGAGAAAAGCGCAATGCAGGTGTCGGAGATGTGATGATAGGCTATGCCCCCGGAGACCAAGGTGATTGTGCGATTCGGACATTTCCTCCCCAGCCTCCTCGAGGTGAGGACCCCGGGCGGCTTCAATTGGAAATCCCAACTCCTTGGCCTACGGATCGCGGTAGTCGATCGCGGCCTAGAGCGTCTCGTAGTGGAGTCGTATTGGAGGATGGGAATGTACGGGCGGTCCGGATTGCCGCCGACAGAACTGTCCCCTGGCACGTCTTTGAACCGCACGTAGTAGCCGGCCGCCCCACCCGTTTGCTCGATAAAGCTGA
>CAYRPX010000334.1:0-3444 GCA_964426195.1 uncultured Salinivenus sp. | reverse complement strand
GAAGTCGAACGGGAACCCCTCTTCGTCTTCCACCGTGTATGTCGTCTGCGCCTCAAAAGATCCACTTGCGTCGGGAAATGAAAGCCCCTGAATGCGGACGAGCACGCTCTCGTAATCTTCCCCGCCGGGCTCGATAAGATCCGCGAATGACACCTCCTGCGGGGCTGGCTCAGTTCCTTGACCGAGAATGCTGTAATTGCTCAGATCGTCATTATTGACCCGTACGAGACCACTGGATTGAGAGGGAGTTCCTGTCACTTCAAGCTCCGTCCCCGGCTGAATGTTGTCGTTCGAAATGTCCGTCCGGAAATCAACGGCAGGGGAGCCATCTGCTGTCTGCCGGATCATGATCCCACTGGGCCCATCCCCGTTCGGCGGGCCGCTCATGTCCTGCATGCGGGCGTAGCTTCCAAAGGCACGCGTGACCGTACCCTGGAACGTGACCTCGAAATTGTACAGGGAGGTTCGATGCTCGGCCCGGGCCTTCGCAATGGGCACAGGTACCGGATCCGCGTTGGCCCCGATGTCGCCATTTGCCACAACCGTCCCAAGGTCACTCACACTCTGGTGAATGTTGATGGACCCGTCGAAGGAAGTGAGATTGTCAAAGGACATAGCAACCAGCTTGCTGCCGCGCGAGTCCGAGTCGTTCCCGCTAATTGAGCCGAGGGGAATCGCAATGCCCTCCGAATCGTGAATGTGGGCCGGATGGGAGACACTTGCCTCCGTCTTGCCATCGATGTTCAGGTCAAGCGTCACGATCGTCTTGTCGCTCGTCACCTCCAAGAAGGTCGCCGTTGCGGGAAAGCCGTTCTCGGTCGCAGACAGATTGTACTCTACGGCCTGCGGATTGTCGACGACGGTCAACCCACCTTGGGGACTTGAACTCGCATTGGCCCCAATGTCGCCCATCGAGATCACATTTCCGAGATCTGCCACGCTCTCGTGGATTTTGACGTGGCCGTCGAAGCCTTCGAGCTCGCTGAAGCTCCGGTTGATGACCCGGGCGCTCCTGCTGGCCCTCGTCCCGTCAATCGGAGTCAACCACATTTCAATTCCGCCTCCGTCTCCCGCGGGACCGCTGTGGATGTGTGTCGGATGCACCACGCCTTCCTCTGTGGCTCCACCATCCAACTCAACCGTAACCACCGTCTGGAAATCGTTTAATTCCCAGAACGTCACTGTGGCGTCAACCCCACTGGAAAGAATCCCGGTGTTTGACTGGGCCTGCAGATCGTACGTTACCTTCTGCAACTGGGCCTGCGCGGGCCCCACTCCTATTCCTGCCAAAAGCAAAATGGCAAAGAGAAACGTGCACGCTTTCTGTATCGTGTTTCGCATGGCGGTTTGGTTTACTCTATGAAATAGTTTACGAGCAGGGCGAGATCTTGCTCGTCTCCCGAGACATCGAAAGTCCGTCGATCTCTCCGTCGACATAGACCCTTCCATTTTCACCAGCCCGTACGTGACTTTTATGGCGCTGCATATTATTGGGTACAGGCTTCGATAGTATGGGAACCGAAGCTCAATGTAAAGTCTTCTTCATATATTACGAAAAATTCTAAGGTTCGAAGCTACAATCGGAGCGCCCGAGACCGGAAAGGACAGCCCGGCACACTGGATCCGGTTCCATACCTGCGATTTTATGCACAACGGATTAGCGCATCACGCTCAAGCGCTCCGTCTGGACGTGCCATTCGTGGGCTGGAAAGACCTCCTGATCCGAGCACTCGATGGAAAGGGGCATCCCGACCCGGGACCGACAGTCGTGAGAAAAGAGGTCCCGTTCGTAGATGTCCAGATCAGGCCGCGTCCTGCCGCTGTTGCCAATATCCACCAGATACGGCGTACTGTCCTCGATCGCAAGGTCCTCGTAGTCGATCTGGGCGGCGGCCTCAAGTTGCAAGCTCGGCCACAGGAGCTTGTCACTGGTGTCGGATCCAGCCTAGATCGCAAACTCGTCGGCGTGCCACGGCGCCCCGGGCCCGGGACGGCAACATCTCGCGAATGGACGAAAAAGAATGGTCCAACTCCGAAACGGACGGCCGCCTCGCGGCGACCGCCCGTTCCGAGCACTCCTTCTACAGCCACGAGGAGGACATCATTCTAGAACATGTGTATCGCACACCGACTTGCAGACGCCACCGCGAAGACGTGTTGGCCGTATCGAAGATTTCCTCACTACGACGACCTTCTGCCGTCCCTGGGTCGAAGGAGATCTTCGGCTTGCTCGGATATTTTGAATCGTATATCGCCCATGGTTGCTGGTTCATGAACGAATGGTGGAACCGGTCCCGCAGTCCGTGGGGACCATCGCCTTCAGGCTCCGGGGGAAGAGGTGCCGACAGCAATGCCGCGGTGCGTTACAGCGTCCCCGGCACCAGCAGCGTCGCCACGAGGCCCGACAGGACGACCCCGTCGAATGTGCCTGCCCCGCCGATGCTGGCCATGCCCGTCCCGATCTCGGCGATGTCATCGAGGTGAAGCAGATCCGCCCCGATGAGGGGCCCGAGCACCCCCGCCGAAAACGCGATGGGCGGCGCCCATTCCGGGGCCAGCAGCAGTCCCGACAGGGCCGCGGCGGCCGCAGGGATGAGCGGTTGCAGGGCGATTCCCTTCTTCGGGATTGGGGTGGCAAAGTAGTAGCAGAGCGCCACATTGAGGAGCAGTGCCGCTCCCAGTGCGAGCAGAGTCGACGGCGCCTGCAGGGCGAGGCGCCCAATCTGGTAGCCGGCCAGGGCCGCCGGTACGAGACATCCCCCGAGGTTCACGGCGATGATCGTAAACGATTGCCGCCGAACGGGTCGCGCGAGCAGACGGTCCAGCCCGAGGAGTCGAATCGGCCGGTATTCGACGACCTCGGTCTGTTCGATGCGCGTGACGGGCACATTGACAGCCCCACCGACAAAGACGCCCAAAGCCACGAGCACCGAACTTGTAGGGCCCAGGCCAAGTTTGGCGAGCGCCGTCAGAAAGACGTTGGCCAGGAAGAAGGGAAGGAGCAGGAGCAGGCCCAAAACCAAAAGAGAAAGACACCCGGTGGGAGCCGTGCGCATGGGAGGCGGGACGGATGGATGAGAAAAAGGGGGCGTTGGTATATGCTGGTCCGATCAGGTGTTCAAAGACATCGCGATCCATTCGGGTCCGCGGGCGGCGGCCCTTCTCAACACCCCTGAGGGCAATCAAGGGCGAAATTGCGGATTCTGACGTCTTCTGAACCAACTCCACCTGCCATCCCCAGAAGAGAACCTCCCTGAATGGCCGGCTCCGCTGAGTGTGGAAAGGGTTCTCCGCTCCAGATGCCTACCGGCATTTTTCGGTCGAAATGACGGGATGCCCAACACTGTCGCTTGACCTCACTTAGCTCCACTTCGACTCTCAAATGGTGAGCCCCCCGTCGCCGCCCCCAGCGGGGCGTCCGTCAATCCGTTCTGCTCGCCTCCC
>CAYRPX010000333.1:0-3453 GCA_964426195.1 uncultured Salinivenus sp. | reverse complement strand
AAAATTCCTCTGTGTCGAGCCCGTGCCACGCATAGATCTCGGCGCCGTTCTTGGCGAGAGCGGCGGCGATGTCGTCCTGCGTCGAGAGCGGATTGCAGCCGCTCCAGGCCACTTCAGCGCCGCAGGCCTGCAGCGTTTCGACGAGCACGGCCGTCTCCTTCGTGACGTGAAGGCAGCCGCTGATCTTATAGTCCTCAAAGGGCTTCTCGTCGGCAAACTCCTCGCGGAGCTGCATAAGGACGGGCATGCGGCTCTCGGCCCATTCGATGCGCTTGCGGCCCTCGTCGGCCAGACTTAGATCGCGTACTTTATATTGTCCTTCCTTGTGATCCATGTGGGTCGATGTGGTTATCGCGTGGTAGACATTCGGATAGAAAGGGCTCCGGGCTGTGACGGAGCGCGCTTCACATCTTCAGCGGTCCGGAAGAAATACTGAACAGCCCAATGAGAGCCGGTAATGCTCGATCAGATGCTACTGTATCGCTGAACAACAGTTTGTAAGTTTGGGGGAAATCTCTTCCCAATTCATCGGTGTTCCCTCTTCTTCGTCTTCGCTCCCATTGCCCGGTCCCCCGCGTGTCCCCTACAGAGCGTCCATCCGGTGCAGTCCAGAAAGTTAGATCTACAGCTGTATAAGTCCGTCTCCTTTTGCTCTCTTAGCCTCTGCCTTGAGACGACCCCGTCGTTCGACAGCACCGTCGTGTTCGTCGAACGATAATCAACTCGACGATCCTGTCATACCCACTGGAGGCACTTTCAAGAGTGGGGGACGGCCATTACGTTCATCCGAGATATTGTACGACTCAAAGATGCCCGTCGACATCAGGAGAACCGCGGTTCGGAACGGGGCGGCGCACGCACTCCTCCGAGCAATTCTGTTTTTTTCGTGTCACTATTCCCTCACGCTCACATGTCAGACGCTACGTCGTCCCCACAGACCACCTCTGCAATTCGCTGGTTCGAGACGCTCAGCGCCGAAGATCTTCCCCTGGTCGGTGGGAAGAATGCTTCCCTCGGCGAGATGATCGGTGCCCTAAAGAACTCCGGCATTCGCGTGCCCGATGGGTTCGCTACGACCGCCGACACCTACCGGCGCTTTTTGAGCACCAATGACCTCACGGAACGGATTCAGGAGGAGCTCAACACCTGGGCCGCGGGCAAACAGCCCTTGAACGAGACGGGTACGGCCATCCGCACGCAGATCCGGCATGGAGCGTTTCCGGAGGACGTGACCGAAAACATTCGCGAGGCCTACCGGTCCCTCAGCACCGCCTACGACACAGAAGCCGTGGACGTGGCCGTACGAAGCAGCGCGACGGCCGAGGATCTGCCCGACGCCAGTTTCGCAGGACAGCAGGAAAGCTACCTGGACGTGCGCGGCGTCACTGCCGTCCTTACGGCTTGCAAGCGGTGCTTCGCCTCCCTCTTCACCGACCGTGCCCTCGGCTACCGTGAGAAGCAGGGCTTCGATCACCTCGACGTCGCCCTGTCGGTGGGCATTCAGAAAATGGTGCGGGCGGACAAGTCGGGGGTCCTCTTTACAATCGATACCGAGACGGGCTTTCCCGATACGACGGTCATCAATGCAGCGTACGGGCTCGGCGAGAGCGTCGTGAAAGGGATCGTCAATCCAGACCAGTACACCGTCTACACCCCCTTCGTGGAGGACGAGACCCTGTCCCCCATTCTGGAGAAAACGAGGGGAGATCAAGCTCAGAAGATCGTATCCACGGGCGAGGGGGGCACAGCTACGGTGCCCACCACCGACAACGAGCAGTCCGGCTTCGTGCTATCGGACGAAGAAATTCTGGCGCTGACCCGATGGGGAAAGCTCATCGAAGAGCACTACGACCGTCCGATGGACGTGGAGTGGGCCCGCGACCGCGACAGTGGTGATCTGTTCGTGGTGCAGGCCCGTCCTGAGACGGTACAATCCCGGCAGTCCGCGGGCACGCTCCGGACGTACCGGTTGACGGAGGATGCTCCCCGTCTGGTCTCGGGCCTCGGCATCGGGAAATCCATTGTGTCGGGGCCGACCCGCGTGCTCGACAGCGTCGATGAAGGCGAACGGTTTGAGGACGGGGATATCCTCGTCACCGAGATGACGGATCCGGACTGGGGCCCCATTCTGGAGCGAGCCGGCGGGGTGGTAACGAACCGGGGTGGGCGTACGTCTCACGCCGCAATTGTGAGCCGTGAACTCGGCATTCCGGCCGTCATCGGCTCAAAAACTGCCACCGAGGCGCTCCACGACGACCAAACAGTAACCCTGTCTTGTGCGCACAGCGACGCCGGCCACGTCTACGAGGGGCAGCTCGAGTACGAGACTGAGGAGATCGACCTTGACGTCCTGCCGGTGCCCGACACCCGGATCATGCTAAACCTGGCGAGCCCGTCCGCGGCGTTCGACTGGTGGAAACTGCCCGTGGAGGGGGTGGGCCTGGCCCGCATGGAGCACGTCATCAACAACAGTATCAAGGTGCACCCGCTGGCACTGGTGGCGTTCGACGAGGTGGAGGACAAAACTGCTCAGCGCCGCATTGAGGAACTCACCCGAGAGTACACCGACAAGGCGGAGTACTTCGTGGACCACCTTTCGCGAGGCATCGCTACGATTGCCGCCGCACAGTATCCAAACCCGGTTATCGTGCGTCTCAGCGACTTCAAGACCAACGAGTACGCCGATCTCATCGGGGGACGCGGTTTCGAGCCCCAGGAGGCAAACCCGATGCTCGGCTGGCGTGGGGCCTCTCGCTACTACAGTGATGCGTACCAGAAGGGCTTCGCACTGGAGTGCCAGGCCCTCAAGCGCGTACGGGATGGGATGGGCTTTACGAACGTCATCGCCATGGTCCCCTTCTGTCGCACACCGGAGGAGGCCGACCGGGTGCTGGATGTGATGGCCGATCACGGCCTCGAGCGCGGCGCGAATGGGCTGGAGGTGTACGTGATGGCCGAAATCCCGTCCAATATTGCCCTGGCCGATAAATTCGCGGAGCGGTTCGACGGCTTCTCGATCGGCACGAACGACCTGACTCAGCTCGTACTGGGCGTTGGACGCGACGCAGAACGCCTCACCCACCTCTTCGACGAGCGCAACGCGGCGGTGAAGCGACGGATTTCAGAGCTGATCGAAGACGCGCACGCCGCCGGGTGCCCGGTAGGTATCTGCGGGCAGGCCCCCAGCGACTATCCCGAATTTGCTGAGTTCTTGGTCGAGGCCGGCATCGACTCCATCTCCGTCACCCCCGACAGCGTTCCCGACGTGCTCCGCCACGTCGCCCGGGCAGAGGCCCGCTCCTCGTAGCCATCATGCCCTTAGGACGGGTTACACAAAAAGCACCACGAGGATCGTGTAGAGCACGATTGCCAGCCCGCCCGCCACCGACGCGAGCGGAAGCTGGGTATTGACGTGATCCATCAGGTCCGACCCCGTGGCCAGCGACGAGAGGA
>CAYRPX010000332.1:0-3510 GCA_964426195.1 uncultured Salinivenus sp. | reverse complement strand
TCCTCCTCCTCTTCTTCTCCCCCTTCCTCTTCATCCTCACACACCTCCTTCTTACTGCTGGGAAGCGACTGGATCGCCGACTCCAGCTTATTTGTCTGGCTCGAAACGTAGGCATCTGATTCCTGACTTCGACGCACCACGTCACAACCCTCTCCCTTTCCGTCAATCTTGTCGTCAAATTTATTGCAGATCTCTTCGGGGTCATCTCCGTCTTCATTCCCATCTTCATCTTCGTCCTCATCCTCATCCTCATCCTCATCCTCGTCCTCGTCTTCGTCCTCGTCTTCGTCTTCATCGGTATCTCCGTCGCCCGTGCCCGCTAAACTGATCCCGTGACGATTTTCGACTCCAGCGCCATCGATTCCCGAGATGCAGGGATGAAGGGAGCAGCCGACTTCGTTTTCATCCTCCCCCCCGCTGAACTGCACATTCGCCCCCGCTGTGATGCCGTGAAAGAAACCGCTCGCCCCCTGCCTCAAGGATACGTCCAAACTTATACGGTAACTCTGATCTCCGTAGCGCCCGACGGCTACTAGAGAGTCAGGGTCGTCCGCCGAGCCATGCATGAACAGGTCAAAGGATCCGCCCTTGAGAGAGTTTGTTTCGGGAGACACATTCGTACGTTGCCCCCGCCACGTGTGATTTCGTCTCAGTTTGCTCCGCCCAATCTCGAATGCCGATTGGGCAATTTGACGAGCGAGCACTTTTTCCTGACGGTCTGCCTGCGATTTGCTCGCCTCAAGGTCCGTCTTCATACCCTGCTGCGCAAGCAGTGAAAGCCCCAAAGCAACGGCAAGAGTGGTAAGGACAATATATTTGCCCATGATCCTTCGCTATCTGTGACCTGGTCCCTAGAGGTACCTTCCCTCCCAATCTCCCCTGAATTTTGTCTCTCGAATAGGCAACACGGATGCTAGAATGGTAGAATACGGAAAGATTTGCAAAATGTAGAAAATTCGTGCGGCCTATAGTAGTTTTACGGACTGATCTCCCAAATGATTCCTCCCGCCCCGCTCTTAGACGGACAGAGGATACTTCTGATTTGCTACTCCGAGGGACGGAGGAATTGCTCAGTGCGGTCCCTCACCTTAATGGTTTCCCTCCGCAATGTGGGAAGTGTATCCATATATTTCTTGAGAACCTCAGAATTGTACCGCACGGCATTTCCTCCATTCAAGTCAAACTCTTCGTCATCCTCAAATTTCGTACTGTCGCTCATCATGAGCCCTCCGTTGATGTTTTTGGCGTCCCCTCCTCCATTGATACGAACCGCCCCTCCGTCCGCAACGAACACAAGCCCGTTCCAGGACTCTTCCCCATTGTACTGGAGCTCATCGGTGACGTAAAGAATGCCACTATCCGTGGGCAAATCCCCAACTTTACAGCCGTCGCATACGGTGACGGAATCGGATCCTCGCTCGATCGCATCCTGGATCTCGGCTTTGATTTGTGCCATTTGCTGCCCGATCCACTCATCTCGCTGTTCGGTACGGGCCTTCACGTCACACCCCCCTCCGATCCCATCTACCTTATCGTCGAATTCGTCGCAGACTTCCTCCGTATCCGTACCGGAAGGAAGCGTAATGCCATGCTGGTCTTCCCCCCCTCCCAAATCGAACCCGGACACACAGGGATTCCCACTGCATCCCCCTCCGGAGACCTTAAAGTCGATCGGGATGCTCGCCGTGATTCCGTTGGCGGCGGTCGAGATTGAGGTATCCTTCGTGACCTCTCCCGTAATCTCGTAGGCCTCCTCTGCGTGATACCCTACAGCCGTTAGGGTGACCGGGCCGCCGGAGGGCCCACTGCTTGATAGATCAAAGTATCCCCCCTCGTGTTCGACCTGGGTCCGATCAACGCGCCAGCCCTCGAAGTTCCGCCGCAGCTTGCTTTTGCCCATCTCGAATGCCGAACGGGCGATCTCTCGGGCAATCACTCCCCTCTGCCGCTCCGCTTGTGCCTTGCTCGTATCGAGATCCGTCAGCCTTCCCTGCCGGGCGAGAAGGATCGTGCCGAGAGCGACGGCCAAGACGGTCAAAACAATATATTTTCCCATGAGTCTGAGCGAGTACCTCTGAGAATAAACGTCCGTCCGAACTACCGCGCAAAAAACGTGCCCCCTGGAGGATGAGCGACACGGGCGGTTCTCGGAGGGCAGGTTTTACTCAGGTGCGAGGTTATTGCCCGAAATACCTCCCCGTTCGCAAAGCGACCAAACCTACCGTTGTGCCGGCGGGTAGGGGACAATGGGCGAGCGGTGCACCCGCCGCAGCACCGTGCTCTCGTTCTGAAACGGGGCGACGACAGAAAAGTGAACCTCGATAAACTCTGCGTCGCTCGGCGTACTGGTCGAGTCGGCATCTTCATCGCGAATCTCGACTTCAAAATACCCCAGGCTCCCCGGACTTCGGCCGCTGGAAGTCCAGTCATTCGAGCCGACTTTCCGAGAGCGTTTGACTTGAAATAGCTTCTGCTCCTCCCCGTCAACCGTACGGGTCCCGACCTGCTTGAGATCGTACCGAGTTCTGACAGTGTCTCCGGACGACTGCAAAAATAAAAACCGAAAGTCCGTCGTGTGCCATGTAGAGCTATCTTCGGGCGCGACGTACGCCGCATCTCCGTCTCCCATATTTCTGCCCATCTTGGCAAGGTCTTCCTCAAGCCAGGTGATGAATTCTTGGACCTGTGTCTTCGCGATATTTCGGGAAGTCCGGGCCGTGTTTTTCTGGGTCGCGTTCGCCTGAATAGAGATCAGGATGAGAAACACAGTCCCCGCAATCACCGAGGCGGTTAGATTATCGAGAAGAAAGGCCATGACTCCAACTCTATGCGGATGGGACGAGCTGCTTTAAGATGGATCTTCCAGGGCGTGGTGGGTTACGGATAGGACACGACTTCAGAATACTCAATCGGACTCGACAGTCGTGGCTCGGCCCCTGACGACGGCACGTCCTGAACCCTGAGAATGATTTGTTTTTGATCCGTCGGAGGATCCACCGTTGAGCCGTCCGTCGGTTGTAAGTCTTCGTCGACGTAACGAATCTCCACGTCGACCGCAAAATCGAACGTCCCAGTCGGATACGTGAAAGGGACAGTGGCCTGCACCATCTCGTGGAAGTCGTCTACATCATCACAAGTGGCCTCCCCCCCAAACGCTTCACAGTCGTTGCCAGTTGTGAAGGGAGGATCGGTAAATTTCGAGGTCGGCACGAGGCTGTCGGCAGGGACTCCTTTCGTGGAGGCATCATAGGCCCGAGAGCGAATGACCTGCGCGGTTCGAGCGGCCACCCCAAGTGCCATCTGCTCAATCTCTCCGCGGACGACCTGTCCCTGATTCTGGACCGTCGCCTGCTTTTGATTGAAACTGAGAAGCGTCGCAACCAGCAAGGCCAGAAGGGCAAGAAGAGTCTGCTGCATGATGGGGCGTACTTACAAGACGTGGGCGGTGATCGGGTCTGTACAGCGGTACCTATACAGACCGCAAGAATCGTGCCCCGGCGTTACGCCGTC
>CAYRPX010000331.1:0-3512 GCA_964426195.1 uncultured Salinivenus sp. | reverse complement strand
GTGTTGACGTAGGCGGTTCGGTGGCCCTGATTGCGAGCAAGGCGAAGCAGCTCTTGGTCGTAGCCGCCGGTCGGTTCGCACACCACACAGAGACCATCCAGCCCGTGCCCCTCGACATAACTGGCAAGCTCGCCAAGCTGTTCTTCAATCCGATCTGCTCGGCGCTTGATCGTGACAGTGATCTCTCGATCGGGGGCTCCCGTGCGGGTATGGATCGCGTAGCCGTGGAGCTCCTCTTTGCTGACGTCGAAGCAGACCACGAGCTGATCGTTGGCGTTTATTCTGCGGGGCAGGTCTTGTACCTTCATAGCAGGAGGTCTCACTGTTCTGGATGAATGAGAATGCGGTTCTCTTCCCAGAACGTGAGGCCTCCTTTCTATGACATCAAGGGCGGTGACTAACAGCTTTAGCCATTAGGTACGATAGACCGCCTCTCTGGAGCAGGAGCCCCGGAGAGGTGAGTCTCCCTCTTGCGTTTCTGGCTCCAAGCGCACCGTCATCAAGGGTCTCTCTCCCCGAATTCCGGCGCGAAGGCCCGGTGGCAAGAGGCCATCCCAGGTGGCGGCATATGAGCGACCACGGTCGTCCCGTGAAAAGCGCGCTTCACGGGCGAACAGGGGGACTGTGCGCTTGACATTGGATCTCATACGAAGCGGGTCAGCTCCACCGAGGAGCCCCCCTCTGTTTCGTTGTCTGTTTCGTTGCGGGTCGGGTCGCCTTGAATTTCTTCCCGCGTACGCAGACCTTCCCGTGGCTCCTCCCCGCCCGCATTTGGAGCGGCCCGACCGGCCTCACTCTCGATTCCCCCCTCTACGTCTTTTCCATGACGATCCTCCTCTACACCCTGGTTGCGCTTGTCGCCACCGCTGTCATCTGGAAAGGAAGCGGATGGCTCGAATCATCGAGCGAGCGGTTGTCGGTGTACTACGAGCTGCCGCCCATCATCCAAGGAGCCGTCGTGGTGGCCGTCGGGTCAAGCTTTCCGGAGCTGACCACCGCGGTGTTTTCCACGCTCATTCACGGGGAGTTTGAGTTGGGCGTCGCCGCCATCGTAGGGTCGGCCCTGGTCAAGCTCCCGCGAGATGAGTCTGTTCGACCGCGAGGGAGGAATGGAACCCATGCTGCGGTTGCACGCACAGGCCGACCATCCATACCGCCACGCTGTCGAACGGGATAGCGAAGCGGAAGGAAAATGATACCAGAGTCTTCAATTCAGCCGCTCCGTTGAAGAAGTAGGAGAAAATCGCCAAACTGGGCCGCAGGGGCGGCCCGGAGGAAGTCGAACCCGCCCTGGTGAAAATTTCGGGCGAGAGCTGACTACGACTGAAAAGGGCCGTCTCGCAAGTCAGCACGAAGAATATGGACCCAGGCCGGCACCTTGAGACCATCGACCCGTTGACGATTTCCTACTACCGGAAGAACCGATCTGACGAACCATCGGAAGAAGAGCAAGAGTCGACGGATCCCGTTCACGAGATCAGCGGCGCGCATCCATGCTCCGGCTACCGCCTGATCCGGCCGGAACTCCCGTCCGGTCTATTTTCTGATTCTAGCCGGCGTGCTTTTTGACTGCTGGAGTGAGGGGTCTTTCCCAGATCCCAGAGCCCTTTTCCCTAGCCTCTATGCCTGCACCGCCGAGGATTCCCTCCGGATCGCTCGTGCAGGGCGGTCTCAACTTCAGATTCAGAAGGGGGCGTCGTCTTCGAAGGACGGAGAGCCATCCCCTGGAGATGGGCCCATCTGATCTTCCTGTGGGGGGCCGCCGTCGGGGGACTCCCCGTACTGCGTAGTGAGGGGCTCGAAGCGAGCGTACTGTTTGACGAAGGCAAGCTCGACGGAGCCAATGGGGCCGTTCCGCTGCTTTTCGACGATGATTTCGGCGATGCCTTCGGTGGAGTTGCCCTGCTCGTCGACCGTGATGCCGTAGCGCTCGGCGCGGTAGATGAAGGCCACGACGTCGGCGTCCTGCTCGATGCTATTGTGGACGACGATGTCGTTGGCCACGAAATTCTGGGGCCCGGGCACCGTGAGGTCGTACACCTTCTCGACTCCATCCTCTTCGATGGAGTCCACCTGGTCCCAATATACGTCGCTGCTCGCGAGTTGGCGGAGGGTCTCTGAGGAGACCGTCTCCGCGACCCGAGCGGCCCGCTCTCGGCTCATGTTTGACTTGTAGAGGGCCGTGCCACAGTAGGACATGCCGAGGGCTGACTGCATCTCACGCGTCGTCATTCCCGCCTCTTCCATCGCCGGCACAACGAGAGACCGCCACGTCGCCTTCGGAATGACGTCACGATTCGTGTTCGCTGTTCGATTTTCGAGATAGGCTCGAGTTTTGTCCAGCGAGGTCTGCTTGTAGCGTCCGGTTGCCCCAATGAGTGAGACGAATGTGCTCAGGTCATTGCCACTCGCACTGACACGGTGCTGATCGCGGCCCTTTTCTCCCTGGGTGACGCGTTTCCGCTGGGCGTTGATGCCTAATCGGACAAGTAGCGACTGTACGTCCCGAGCGAGGCGTTTGCTACTCGTGGCGTAGTAGACGGCCGGATACTGCGTTTTCCCCTCCCCCATGTGTACACATCCGTCGCTGGCCCATAGGTGGCGCAGAAGGGTGGCGATCGACTCGGGGGACTGTTGGAAGACCGGCTCCGGAACGTACTTTTCGTGGGCGCGCAGTCCCCACGCGTCCATGTCTTCCAGCCATTCCCGCACCGCGCCCCGCACGCCGTGGGTGTGCTTCCGGGTCGACGGCATATACACTTGATACCACTCCCGTTCTTCCTGAATGCGGGGCTCCACCTCCTCCCCAAAGACCGACGCGGCAAGATCAGCGGCTCGTTCGGCGAGATCGCGCTCGTTGGTGGTATATTGAATCGCGTGGCCCGGAACCGTGCGCCCATCGCCGATGAGGAGGCCAAGGAGAGCGAGCTCGTCGTCCGACATTTTCTGCTCGGGCACGGATGCGAGATGACGAGGAAGTGCGATGTGTTCTCCCTCTTCCAGCTCGTCGAGCCGCTTCCAGCCCTCGATGGTAAGGAACTCGTGGTTGCCCGTCGCCCGGACCTCGCGCCCGAGCTGGGTCTGGAGGCGGTACACCGGCTTCGTGCCGGTGCAGAAGGCATTCGTGACAGTCTGCTTCTCGAACTCGTATGTCTCCGGATTTACCGACCAGACCTTGAAGCCCGACGTTCCGCAGAGCTTGCTCATCGGAACGCGCTCGCCGGTCTCTGCCATGGTCACGAGGGTGTCCCCTGTCAAGCAGCCCGATTCGCGCAGGTCTGAGAGCTGGGGGCGCTTGTCGCCGCCCCGGTTTTCGACGGCCCGGTTGAGTTGGGAGAGGGCAATGACGGGAATGTCCAGCTCCTTGGCCAATCCCTTCAGGGAGCGTGAGATATGAGCAATTTCCTGCTCGCGGTTGGCCCCGCTGCGCAGGTTGGCCCCGGAGGCCTGCATGAGCTGCAGGTAGTCGACCACCACGAGGCCGAGGTCGTGCTCCGCCTTCAGGCGGCGGC
>CAYRPX010000330.1:0-3517 GCA_964426195.1 uncultured Salinivenus sp. | reverse complement strand
CCATGCACACGGCCCTCGCGAAGCTCGAGGCCGAGGTGGTTCGCCGCTTTACCGAACTGAGGGGATAGAACAACGATGGACGACCCAGAGTCGACCCCGCGAGACGAGTTTGCGAACAAGGTGGAAGAGAAACAGCAGCGGAAGGAAAAGGCCCGCCGTGAACAGCACCGGAGCATCTGGTTTGGCATGGGCATGTTTGGGCTCGTCGGATGGTCGGTGTCCATTCCGACGGTTCTGTTTCTTGCGTTGGGCGTCTGGATCGATGGGCGCACCAACGGGCCGTACTCCTGGACCCTGATGCTACTCGTCGTGGGCGTTGCGGTGGGATGCCTGAACGCCTGGTACTGGGTGACGCGGGAAAGGGAGGCGACGTAGCACTGTCTCGAGCCTGCTTTTTAAATAACACTAGATCGCCTCGTGAGGCGTGAGGAGTGAGGCATGAAGAGTAACTGCCCTCATTCACGCTTCCCGAATCACGCTTCGGTCCGGGCAACAAGCGAGAAAATGCTCGGACGAAAAAATTAGCCTTGACGGTGCAGGGGAGTATTTGACAATAAAAGCGAATGCGTACGTGAGCACACTCATCGCCATCATTCTGGCCGTTCTGGCAGGGGGAGGCCTCAGCCTCCTCTACTTCGGGGGGCTATGGCTTACCGTGCGGCGCGCGGTCGAGGAGGCGCGTCGCCCGACCCTGCTCCTCCTCGGGAGTTTCGTCGGACGTACCGCCCTCGTCCTCCTCGGCTTCTATCTCGTGATCGTGCTCATGGGCGACCAGTGGCTGCTTCTTGTCGCCTGTGTAGGCGGGTTCATTGTTGGGCGTACCATTCTGGTCCGACAGTGGCGTCCCCATTCGTCTCCCGCATCTACCTCATAGCGCAACGCGTTCGCCATGGAAATTACGCCGGACGAGATCATCTACTGGGAATGGGGCGTCATCACGCTCAATGCCACGCTCGTGTTTTCGTGGGGCGTGATGGCCCTCCTCGCGGTCGGATCCTGGCTCGTGACCCGGAATCTGGAGACGGGGGCGGACCTTCCCCGATGGCAGAATGCCCTCGAAATCATCGTGAGTACCATTCAGGGGCAGATTGAGGACGCGACGGGCGGCACGGCCGACCGGTACCTGCCCTTCATCGGGACCCTGTTTTTGTTCATCGTGACGGCCAACGTGCTGGGGGTCGTGCCGGGCTTTAAGGCTCCGACGGCCTCGCTGACCACGACGGCTGCGCTGGCCGCCTGCGTGTTCGTTGCGGTGCCGGTGTACGGCATCGCCCGGCAGGGCGTCACGGACTACTTTCGACAATACGTGCGTCCCAACCCGCTCATGCTCCCGTTTCACGTCATCGGCGAACTGTCGCGCACGCTGGCGCTGGCCGTTCGTCTGTTCGGCAACATCACGAGTGGTAGTCTCATCGTGGCGATCGTGCTGAGCATCGCCCCCCTGTTCTTTCCCGTGATCATGCAGGCGCTCGGGCTCCTCATCGGCGTGATCCAGGCGTACGTGTTCGCGATTCTGGCGCTCGTGTACATTGCGTCGGCCGAGCGGGCCCACCAGCAGAACGAGGCCACGGACTCCGCCGCCTAATGCCCAATCAGATGATGAGTATTGCGTATTCGTATTGCGTATCGTGCCATTGGACCCCTTTGCCCTCGGAAGCTACGAAATACGCAATCCGTCCCCGAAGAGCGAGCACCCCGCTTCCGGTCTGCTTCCCTCTCGTTCCGCACACCCCATAACGCAGAACCCAACACCACAATGGACACTCTCGGCCTCGTAGCAACCGCGTCAATTCTCATCTCCGGGCTCACCATCGCCATCGGCTCGATCGGCCCGGCGCTCGGCGAGGGGCGGGCCCTGGCGCAGGCCCTCAACTCGATCGCCCAGCAGCCCGACGAATCAAACACCATCACGCGAATCCTCTTCGTCGGCCTTGCCATGATCGAATCGACGGCCATCTACTGCTTCGTGATTGCCCTCATCCTCATTTTTGCCAACCCCTTCTGGGACTATGTGATTGGGGGATAAGGGGGATCAACGGATTGAGAAGAGCTGCTCCGTCTGTGCCCATTGTGGACGGCAGTGCGTATTTGGGAATGCGTATTCCGTAAACCGGCTTCCTCTCAATTCAGCTGTCTCCTGTAGGGCATTGCCATTCCGAAGAGACGCGATGCGTAACACGAAATACGCAACATGTAGTCGTCACCCATGCAGATCGACTGGTTCACATTTGCCGCTCAGATCGCCAATTTCCTGGTTCTGGTGTGGCTTCTCAAGCGCTTCCTATACGGCCCCATCGTACACGCGATGACCGAGCGGGAGGAACGCATCGCCGATCGGTTCGAGGAGGCCCGCGAGAAGGAGGCCACGGCGGAGGCCGAGGCGGCCGAATACCGGCAAAAGCAGGAGGAGATCGAGTCGATTCGGGAGAAGAAGATCAAAGAGGCCGAGCGGGAGGCCGAGGAGCGTCGACGAGAACTGATCGAGAAGGCGCGGGCGGAGGTGGATCGGCTAGAGACGGAGTGGAAGAAGGCACTCCGGCGCGAGCACGACCGGTTTCAGCACGATTTGGCCCAGCGGGTGAGTCGGGAGACCCTCGCTCTCGCCCGGCAGGGGCTGCGGGAGTTGGCCCACGCCGACCTGGAGCGTCAGGTGGTCCGCGTCTTTATCGATCGTCTCGACGCGCTGGACGAGGATCGCCGCGAGGGGTTCAAGGAGGCGGTCGAGGCCGAGACGGAGGATGTCACGATCCGGACCGCCTTCGAGCTCGACGAGGACCAGAAACGATCTTTGTCCGAGACGCTCCGGGACCTCACCGGGCGGGAGCCCTCGCTGGACGTTGAGCGCAACGAGGAGATCGGATTTGGCATCGAGCTCCGAGCCGGCGGGCGCAAGATGTCGTGGGGGCTCGACAGCTACATTTCGGACCTTGGGGACCGCATTCGTACTCGGATTGACGCCGAGATCGGTGGGGACGGACCGCCTCCCTCTCCGGAGCACACAGAGGAAGAACGGACCGGCGCCTCTTCTTCGAATTCCTCTTCTGAAGATTCCTAACCTCGATGGACGATCGGACCGACGCTGTTCATACGAATGGGCAGGAATCGCCTTTTGCCGGCCTGCTCGACGCCACGTTCGGCGCTGTCGAAGACGTCAGGTCGCAGCATGCCCCAGGCGTGGAGTTGCGCGAAGTGGGGACGGTTACCGCCGTCGGCGAAGGAATTGCTCGGGTCAAGGGATTGCCCTCCGCCCAGTCCGAGGAGCTCCTTCAGTTTCGGGGCGGCATTCGGGGGATGGCCTTTAATCTCGATCCGGGCGCCATCGGGGTCATTCTGCTGGATGAGAGCGAGCGGCTGGAGGCGGGCGACGAGGCCACTCGGACGGGTCGCGTCCTCGACGTGCCCGTGGGGGAGACCCTGCTCGGCCGCGTCGTCGATCCGCTGGGACGACCGCGCGACGGCGGAGGCGTCCTTCACCCCGTAGATCGCTGGCCGGTCGAGCGCACGGCCCCGCCCATCA
>CAYRPX010000329.1:0-3540 GCA_964426195.1 uncultured Salinivenus sp. | reverse complement strand
ATCCCTTTTCGTTCGTCCTGGTCGTCACGTTTGCGGCGAGCGGGGCCCTGCTCACTCCCATCGGCTACCAGACCAACCTGATGGTGTACGGCCCGGGCGGCTACCGGTTTACCGACTTTGTGCGGATGGGTGCGCCCCTTCAGATCTTGCTCGCACTCGTGACGTGCGGCGGAATTTGGATGCTGTGGGGCGTGTGAGGGGTGGAAAGTGGGAAGGTTGGAAAACTGAGAAGGGGAGGGCTACGTGGCCTCGCCGGCGTCGGGTAGGTCGGAGGTGCAGTGCGGGCAGCGAGTGGCCTGGACGGGCACGTCGGAGATGCAGCGTGGCGTAGGGCGCTTCAGGGGTGCCGTTTCGGAGCACGACGAAGAGATTTTGAAGTCGGTGCCCCCGGTCAGCAGGCCCCGGATGGAGCCTGCACGAAGACTACAGGACGAACCGAAACCGGTCGCTCCGCACCGACCCTAAAAGAGTTCCTCGTCTTCGGAGAAGGACTCGAGTTCAGTGACGACGCGCTGGAGGAAGCTCGCCCCCATAGCCCCGTCGATGATGCGGTGGTCGTAGCTGAGGGACAGGTACATCATGTGCCGCACGGAAATCACATCGCCGAGGTCATCGTCCTCAATGACGACAGGCCGTTTCTGGATGGCCCCGGTGGCGAGGATGCCCACCTGCGGCTGATTGATAACGGGCGTGCCCATCAATGAGCCGAGGGAGCCGATGTTGGTGACCGTAAACGTGCCCCCCTGCAGTTCGTCGGGCTGAAGTTCCTTGTTGCGGGCGCGTTCGGCGATATTGGCGGCCTTGCGCGCCAGGCCTACAACGTTGTAATCGCCGGCGTTGCGGATGACCGGAGCGAGGAGCCCATCGTTGCCGATGGCCACGGCAATGCCAACGTGATAGTCCTTTTTGAGCACAATCTTGTCGCCCTCCACGCTGGCGTTGAGGATGGGATGTTCTCGGAGCGCCTCCACGGCGGCTTTGGTAAAGAAGGGTGTGTATGTGAACTTGACGCCTTCCTGCTCCTGGAATGCTTCCTTGTGATTCTCGCGGAGCCGAACGAGGCCCGTCACGTCGGCTTCGGCGAAGGAGGTGACGTGGGCCGAGGTGGCCTTCGAGCGCACCATGTGCTCGGCGGTCATCTTGCGCATCCGGTCCATAGGTTGGACCTCAATACGGTCGCCATACTGTTGGCGAAGCTCTTCTTCGCTCGGGCCCTCGTCCACAGAGTAATCCTGACGGACGGATTGGTCTTCAGGCGACGGACTGGGACGGGAGGGGCGTTCGGGGGGTGAGGAAGGCGCGGGTTCCTCCTCTCGTTCTTCGAGGTACGCGAGGACGTCTTCTTTCGTCACGCGGCCGTCCCGGCCAGAGCCTTCCAGAGATTCCAGTTCGCTCATCCGGAGGCCCTCCTCCTTGGCAATCGAGCGCACGAGCGGGGAGTAGAAGCGCCCATCGTCCCCGCGCCGTTTGATTGTCTCCTCGGGGGAGCGCTCTGGTTCTTCGGCCTCGCGCACTGCCCCGTCGCCGGAGGGAGGCGTGGAGGGGAACTCGGTCTCCTCCGGTTCGGCTTCGGTCTCCGGAGCGTCGGGCACAGGGGCTTCCACCGTCCCGGCCTCCACCTCGGAGGCGAGAATGGCAATGACAGCGCCAACCTCCACGGTCTCGCCTTCCTCTACGCGTTTTTCCGTGAGGACGCCTTCTGCGGGAGAGGGGACCTCGGTATCCACCTTGTCGGTTCCGATCTCGAGGAGCGTCTCGTCAACCGCCACCTCGTCGCCAATGTCTTTGTACCAGGCAATGACGGTGCCTTCAGTGATGCTCTCTCCCATTTTCGGCATTACGACTTCGACCTTCTCACCCGACGGCTCCAGAGCGCTCGCTTCGGCCGATTTAGCTTCGTGCTCCTCGCCGGCTTCGGATTCGGGGGGGGCGAACTCGGAGGCTTCTTCCTCCTCGTCGGGCGACTCGCCGGCGGGCACCACTTCGGCCTCTTCGGCTTCCGTCTCCACCCGAGCGATGATGGCTCCAACCTCCACCGTGTCGCCTTCCTCCACAAGTGTCTCCGTCAGAATGCCGGCTTGGGGCGAGGGCACCTCGGTGTCGACCTTGTCGGTGCCAATCTCGAGCAGGATCTCGTCTTGCTCCACCCGGTCCCCGGGCTCCTTGTGCCACTCGATAACCGTGCCTTCCGTGATGCTTTCGCCCATCTTGGGCATTTCGACGTCAACTTCAGCCATAAATCAGTCCGCTAAAAAATCAGTCCGCTAGTTCAGCGTCCATAGAAGGTGCGTCTCAATCGAGGAGAACGGTCCCGGTTGTCGAAGGGCCCCCGACTGCGGACCCTTCAATGTACGGAACCGTCACCGATAAAAAAAGCGGGACAGGAGAACGGCCCCGTGCCTCCTGTCCCGCGGAAAAACATGCGCGGAATTGTTTTCTAGGCAATCAAGGGAGCGATCACGAGGGAGACCACCGCGATGAGTTTAATGAGGATATTGAGGCTCGGCCCGCTCGTGTCCTTGAGGGGGTCGCCCACCGTGTCGCCGACGACCGATGCCTTATGGGCCTCACTTCCCTTGCCGTGCGTCTCGCCGTCCACCACAAAGTTCGCCTCAATTCGTTTCTTGGCGTTGTCCCATGCCCCACCAGCGTTACTCTGGAAGATGGCAAACAGGACGCCAGAGACGGTCACGCCAGCCAGCAGCCCGCCGAGCATGCCCTTATCAATGAAGAAGCCGACGATCACAGGCACCGCCACAGCAAGCGATCCGGGGAGAATCATCTCCCGAAGGGCGGCCTTCGTGGAGATGTCCACACAGCGCACGTATTCGGGCTCGCCCTCCCCCTCCATAATGCCCGGGATTTCTTCGAGCTGTCGGCCGACCTCTTTGATCATGTCGCCCGCTGCCCGGCCGACGGCTCCGATCGACATGGAGCTAAAAACGTAAGGCAGCACGGCTCCCACGAGCAGGCCCGCCAGAATTTTGGGATCGGCCACGTCGATGGTGGGCACCTCGGCCTGTCGCATGTAGGCGGCGAAGAGGGCCAGGGCCGTGAGCGCCGCCGAGCCGATGGCGAAGCCCTTGCCGATGGCGGCCGTGGTGTTACCCACGGCGTCGAGCTTGTCGGTGCGATCCCGCACCTCGGAAGGCAGCTCGCTCATTTCCGCAATGCCGCCTGCGTTGTCAGAGATAGGGCCGTACGCGTCGATGGCCAGCTGCATGCCGGTAATGGAGAGCATGCCCACGGCGGCGATGGCAATCCCGTAGAGGCCGGCGAAGTAATTGGCTCCAACGATGCCGACAGCAATGATGAGGGCGGGCAGGCCGGTTGACTGCATGCCGACGCCGAGGCCGCTAATAATATTGGTCGCGGTGCCCGTCACGCTCTGTTCGGCGATGCCCTCGACGGGTTTGTGATCCGTGGCCGTGTAGTACTCCGTGACGAGGCCAATGAGCAGGCCCGCGGCCAGTCCAATGAGGACGGCCCAGAAGACGCCGAGCGCCGTGTACGAGCTCTGCGCGCTGAACGCAATGGCTT
>CAYRPX010000328.1:0-3586 GCA_964426195.1 uncultured Salinivenus sp. | reverse complement strand
GGCATCGTCACCGTCGAGCCCGAACACCCTGAGGCGCTCTTCGACCACCTCATGGAGCGAGGCATTACCGGCGCTGTGCGCAACCGAAAGCTCCGCTTCGCGCCGACATACTACAACGATGAATCAGATCTCCAAGTCATCCTTGATGCCGTCGATGCGTTCGACCAATGATGCTTGGAGGCTGGACGTGTGGGTGTATGTAGGATTGTTGGTTCTGCAATTATGAGCAAGATTCCCGATTCCTTCGATTCCGACGACTACGAGGCCGAGGTGGTCCGCGAAGAGAATGTCGTGGAGGTGACCGTGCCGGAGACGGAGACCAAGGGGGCGCGAATTGACAAGTACCTCACGCGCTTCTATCCCGAGGCGTCGAGGACAAAGATTCAGCGTGCGATTAAGAAAGGCCACCTCAAAGTCAATGGCGAGGACGTCAAGAAGTCGTACGCCGTGGAGCCGGGGGATCGGATTGTCTTCCGGCTCATCCGGAAGCCGCCGATGCGGGCGGAGCCGGAGCCGATTCCGCTCGACATCGAGTACGAGGATGACGACCTTTTGGTGGTGAACAAGCCAGCGGGAATGGTAGTGCATCCGGCTCCGGGCCATCGGTCGGGCACTCTCGTGCACGCACTGTTGCATCACGTGGACGGGGGCGAGGTGGCGGCGGACGACGCCCCGACGGTTGTGGACGACGAGGAGGTGGGACTGTCGATGGTCAATGCTCTCCCCGAGGCCCCGGATCATCCCGTTGTGCGGCCCGGAATCGTGCATCGGCTGGACAAGGGGACCTCCGGCCTGCTCGTCGTGGCCAAACGCGATCGGGCCCACCAGCCGCTCGCCGAACAGTTCAAGGCGCACACGGTGGACCGTCGGTATCGGGCGATCGTGTGGGGACAGTTCCGTCCGCTGAATGGCACCATCGAAGGCGCCATCGGGCGGGATCCGAATCGCCGACAGCGCATGGCCGTAGTGCCGGACGAGGAGGGCAAATGGGCCGTTACGCACTACGAGACCATTGAATCCCACGCCCACACCTCCGTCGTTGAGTTCCAACTAGAGACTGGGCGGACCCACCAGATTCGCGTCCACGCCCGCTCACAGGGTCATCCGCTCCTTGGGGATCCCAAGTACGGCGGACAAACGGTTCGGTACGGGACGCAGAGCACGGCGCGGCGGAGGTTCTTTGAGAAGCTGTTCGACGTGCTCCCACACCCGGCGCTGCATGCATTTCGTCTCGGGTTCACTCATCCGACCACGGGAGAACATCTGCACTTCGAGGCCGATCCCCCGGCCGAATGGCAGCGCGTGCTCCAGCGGCTGCGCGCAGAGGAAGGCGGCGGATTTAGAGATTGAGATTTACGCCGGGCAGGACCGTGGCCGCTGGAGGATTGTTGCGGGCGATGTTGAGCAGGCCGACCTGTACACCATGCAGTTCCCGGGCGTAGTTGAGGAGCCCGATCGTGAGGCCCCGCTGTGTGCCCTGAATGTTGTTAACACTCGCGACGGACACTCCGCGGAGCATTCCTTCCTCGATGTGCGAGTAGCCACCCGCGATTCCCACTCCGAGGAGAGAGGTGCTCCCAATTGCAGCGCCCGCGGCTGCAATCCCCACAGTTTCGTCCCCCACCCCGACGGCGAAGCCGCCGATTCCGAGTCCTTCCAATCGATCCCCAGCCCCTGTGGCTCCCAGGGATAGTCCAATGCCCGACAGCGTATCTCCCGCACCGGCCGCAAGTCCCCCGCCAAGGAGGCCCCACGCATCTGATCCGGCTCCTGCCGCGAGTCCCCCGAGAAAAAATCCTTCTGCATCTTCGCCGGCTCCGGCTCCGACACCAGCTAGGAAGACACCCGTCGCACTTTCACCGGCCCCAACTCCGAGTCCGCCAACGAAGATGCCGTTCGCGTTTTTCCCCACGCCCGCGCCGAGCCCCCCGACGATCACGCCATTGCCAGTTTTACCAGCGCCGGCACCGAGTCCTCCCAGGAGGAGCCCATTTGCCTGCCCTCCGGTTCCGATACCAAGCCCTCCGATCCCAATCCCGTCGAGCCGCGTGCCGGCGCCCACACCGAGTCCCCCGACGGCGATGCCCCCCAGCCGTTCACCACTGCCGAGGCCCACGGGAGCGAGAGCTACGCCGTAGAGAGCAGTTTCGGTTGCAATTCCACCCCCGATTCCCAGGCCGTGGATTCGCTCGGCTCCCGTGAGCGGCACGCCCAGCGCCAGACCATTCACAGTTCCACCTTCGAAGCCATCATCGTTATTGTACGGAGTCCAAAGGGTCAGATTGACGCCGTTTGCCGTGTCGAGGCACCGGTCTCGATAATTCAGTCGAAGGCCCGTCGTGCGCTCCGAGTCACCAACACTAAGTCCGACGGTCCCAGCGGTGAGGTTGAGCACCGATCCATCGCAGGTTGATTCGGACTGTGCAGCTGCGGATTGAAGAGGAGCGAGAGCGAAGAGGAGAAGGACCAATGCTCGGCACGGACGTCTCATGAGTCTAAAGCGTCTCAGAAATGTCAGTGAGTGAACCGTAGAGTCTGTTTCCATAACGCCGACGAGACTCACAACGTTACGGATCCCCGTCTCTTTGAGACCCCGTGCCAGAGAAACAAAGGGGGGCTGCCTCAATACAGACTCTGAGCCCTACGCCTTCTACCTGGGTGTTCTAAAACTCCAAATTAGTGCCGAGTTGCTCGGCGGAGGTCGTTTCCTTCAGCACTATCTTTGACTGCGTCGTGTTGGAACGCCGATGGACCCGTGACCCGGTGTCCCGTGGGCCGACAATCACTGCACGGGAGGGCTATGGCTCATGAATGGGCACGTCCTCGTTTTGAACCAAGACTATAGCGCACTCACAGTGTGCAGTGTGGAGCGGGCCGTCGTTCTTATACACCTGCAAAAAGTTCATCTCGTGGAGGCGGCGGAGGATCGGCACGTCCGGTCCCCGAGCGTAGAGATGCCTTGGCCGAGCATCGTGCGCCTGAAGCAGTACGCAAACGTGCCGTACAAGCGCGTCATGCTCTCCCGCAAGAACGTGCTGAAGCGGGATCAGAATACCTGTCAGTACTGCGGGGCCCAAGCCAACCTCACCATTGATCACGTCGTGCCCAAGTCGCGCGGGGGACGCGACACGTGGGAGAACCTCGTGGCGGCCTGTGTGACGTGCAACAATCAGAAGGGAGATTCGACGCCGGAAGAGGCGGGCATGGAGCTGACGCGACGCCCCTTCCGTCCCAGCTACGTCATGTTCCTGCGGGACTTTGCCGGGGAAATCGAGGACACCTGGAAGCCGTACCTTTTCCTCTCGTAACGCCCGACTGGAAGACGGACCGTCGCCGTCGGTTTTCACCCATAATCCCCGCCGAAGAACGATCAACAGTGCTTTCGGTCCGTTCAGCCAATCCAAGGTATAGCCCAACATGCTCCGTTCGGTTCGGTAAGACCGCGGATGGCAGACGCTAGTCCGCGGCCTGTGGTCCGCCGTCGGTAGATCAAACCGGGTGGCATCCCGTACCTTGGGACCGCAACCTACATTCGTCTGGATTCTCTCTTTGATCAACGTGGCTCAATGACGACGTGGATCGCCCG
>CAYRPX010000327.1:0-3593 GCA_964426195.1 uncultured Salinivenus sp. | reverse complement strand
CCCTCATCATGGCCAACGGCGCCGTGATGGAGGGCATCGAGACCCACATGTTCTTCACCTTCTTCGGTCTGGACGCCATTACCAAAGACACCCAGGATAGCCTGTACATCCCGACGGTGGGCAACCCGTCGATGATGCGCAATGTCCCCACCATGGTGGCGGGCCTGCCCGGGATGGAGGCCCTGGCCACAAGGATGATGCGGAGCGAAATGGAAGAGCACGACATTCCGCCCGTGTCCGAGTTTTTGGAAATGATCGTGGCGGGCGGCGGCACACTCCACGGCTGCGACCTGGCCGTTGACATGTTCGAGCTGGAGCCCGAGGATTTGGTCGATGAGGTCGAGGACATCATTACCGTCGGGGAGATGCTTGAACTCGCCGGTGGGGAGCGGTCGCAGGTCATCTTCGTATAGCTGTTTCTTCCCTGCTGGCTCCCGACAGGCCGAATGGAAGAGAGAACATAGCCGGGGACGTGAGTCTGTCCTGGCCTCCGCTCCAAGACCCGTCCCAGACCAGGTCCGGGACAGTCCCCGGCCATCTCATCTTCGGTGCCGGGGGCAGTTGGCACGAGAAGAGCATGCGTTCCGGCGGCGGTCATGGATCACAGGTAAAGTAGCCTGAAAACCGGAGCAACTGGACGCCTTCATTTCCCTATCGGTTGTGATCCACAATGTCGTCAGGTCAAAGCAGTCGAGAAGTCGCCTCCTCACTTGAGGTGGCCGACGACGACGTGCTGATGCGGGAGTCCAAGACTCCGGACGTGCGCCTCGAATCCGCCGCGCCTGAGCTCCTCCGCGACAACCTGTGGGTCCAGACGATGTCTTTTCGGGGGACCCATCGGGGCTTCCTCTTCAAAATCAACCACCCAGAGGGAGCCTCCTTCCTTTAGCCGACTGGCAAGATGCTCGGCGTAAGCATCCCGATTTGGGATGTGGTGCCAGGTATTGACCGTAAGAATCCGGTCGACCGAGGAGGGGGGCAACCGAGTGTCTTTCGGCTCAGCAAGTACCGTATCGACGTTTCCAAGTCCCTTCTTTTTCGTCGTTTTTGCGACGTATTCGAGCATTGCGGGTTCAATGTCTACGGCCAGGACGCGGCCATTCTGGCCAACGGCTCCGGAGAGATGGGGGACGAAATATCCAGTTCCGGTCCCGAGATCGGCCACCGTCATTCCGTTTTCAACGTCCATCGCGTCAAGAACTCGGGCGGGCTTCTGCCAGTCGTCCCGAGCCGGGTCGTTCCAGTCGTCCGCGAAGCGCTCTGGATTTTCGAACGCATGTTCGAAGTGATCAGACCCTTCTTGCTCTCCTGTCTCTTGGGCGGTTACCGAGCCGGGCGCAAACACGCCCAGCAAGAGTACGGCAACCAGCAGGTCTGCGGCAATTCTCGGCAAGAACCCCTGAATCGTCGTCCGGCGCGTCATTGTGGAAAAATATCCTACGAGGGAGGCATCGATCCTTTGAAAACACAAACGAAAAGACGCACAGGATGATTGCTATCCCTACCTCATCGGGATGAGTCGGTGAATCTAAAAGAGATCGTTTGTCCTGCCGGAAGTTTGAGGGGGCTCTGCTACCTTCCCTGTAGATAGTAGATAGCACGGGCGTTCGGAAGACTGTGACTCTGAGGTCTTCGTTCCTTCGAGGTCGCCAGTGGGCCGTCTCCAGTCCACTTACCTCCGCCAGACTCGATGGATGGAACCAAGTTCGCGCCGACGAGCAAAAACATGTTGCAAAGAACTTTCATGGGAATTCTAATACTTCAACGATGAAGGAGTATCATTTTGTAGTTGTCGTAATTGGTGTTCTCCTCATTTCCTGCTCGACCCCGGATGCGCCGTCTGACCAGAAAGAGCAGGCCTTGAATGAGGTAACCCTCACTGAGGGCACCAACGTAAGCGCGGCCGTTTCTCCCGACGATGAGACCATCGCCTTCAGTCTTCACGGACGGATTTGGACCATGCCGGCAGAGGGCGGGGAAGCAACCCCCATTACCGAGGCGGTGGACGAATGTCACGAGCCGGCGTGGTCGCCCGGCGGGGATCGACTCGCCTTTTACTGCTACGGAAGCGGGACCTTTGACATCTGGACCTCGGACGAGGGGGGACAGGGGCTGAGGCAGGTGACGAGTGGGCCGCCCGATGATCGAGAGCCCACCTGGTCTCCGAATGGCGAAACGATTGTGTTCTCCTCGGATCGAGCTGGAAATTATGACATCTGGCAGGTTGACCGGAGCACCTCGGAGCTAGAGCAGGTCACCCGTCACGAAGCGGAAGACTACTCCCCCTCAGTCTCCCCCGACGGGTCGCGGATTGCATTTGCGTCCGAACGAGAACAGAAGGGAATTTACGTCGCAGATGGGGATGGCGTCTCCCTCACGGCCCCATATTCTCAAAAAGTAGAGGCCCCCTCCTGGCGTCCTGCCGGAAACGAGCTGTTCTTCGTGGGATACAGCGGGCAATCGAGTCGGCTGTATAAATCTGATTACCGGGAAAAGAGTGTAGAGGAAATAAAAGACTATGAAGAGGATATTTTCCCATTCAGTCCTAGCTGGATAAATAATAGTCATTTTATTTATACTTCAGATGGAAAAATAAAGAAAAGGAATATAGAAAATGGAAGTGTAGATACGATAGAATATCAGACAGAAATAAATGTTATAAAATCGAAGTATAAAAAAAGTAAAGATATTCTCGATAGTGAGAGGAGGGGTAAAGTAAAGGGAATTGCAGGTCCGAATGTGTCCCCTGGCGGTGACAAGGTTGCCTTTGCTGCCCTGGGGGACATATATGTAAAGACGATCGGCGGAGGGACAACGAATGTCACGGACGATCCGCACGTTGACATCGATCCGGACTGGTCGCCGGACGGGTCGAAACTGGCGTTTGTCTCCGATCGGGGCGGACGACTGCAGATCTGGGTTCGGGACATGAACTCTGGGGAGGTTCGCCTGCTCACGAAGGAGCCGGAATCAGGCGTCATTGCTCCTGCGTGGTCTCCGGATGGGGAACGAATCGCCTTCTTTACCACGGATCATCGAAATGCCTGGGGGCACAGCGTTCTGCACGTAGCGGACGTGTCCACCGGCGACGTAACGGCACTACATGATCCGATTTTTTCTCCGGGCAAGCCCAGCTGGTCCCCCGACGGATCGTATATTGCGACGATGGCCCTGGACCCGAACTCCTCTCGCTTCCGGGAGGGGATCAACAAGTTTCTTGTCGTTCCTGTGGAGGGCGGATCGGCCCGGTACGTGTCCCCCGATTCTCAGACGCTCGGTATGCGCACGAAGAATGGCCCGATTTGGTCTCCGGATGGAGACCGCATGGCCTACGTTCAGGAAGGAGTGGTGAAGACTGTGCCCGTGCGGGACAACGGGGAGGTTGCCGGTTCGTCCTCCCAGATTACCAGTCATCTCTCTTCGAACATTAGCTGGACTGGAGATTCGGAAACGATTGTGTATCTTCACAACGGGACTCTCAGGAAGGTCGACGTCAGTTCAAGAGAGTCGACAGAAATAGAGACTGATATCGAATGGAAAAGGAAAATGAATACCGAAAGATATGTATTACATGCAGGCCGAGTTTTTACGGG
>CAYRPX010000326.1:0-3593 GCA_964426195.1 uncultured Salinivenus sp. | reverse complement strand
ACCGGCTCGTAGGGCTCCTCGAGGTACTGCTGCTCCGATGCCGAGAGACCCATTTCCACCGCTTCGGCGGCCTCCTCCAAGTGCTGAATACTGGTTGCCCCGACAATCGGCGCATCGACTCCATCCTGATGAAGCAGCCACGCGAGCATCAAACCTTGCCTTTAAATTCCACATCCCACTCCGGATGCCGGCTCGTCTCGTTCCCCGAGCAAGCGGTTTCCAAGGCAAGCGGTTTCCAGGCGCCGGGCCCGGCGGACAGGCTAACCCGTTGGCGCGTGGGCGGATACGCAAACGCGCTTCGGCTGGCGCACCTGGGCTGACCATATCCTCTTTCTGTCCGACTGACCGTTTGGCTTACATCTTGTCTCTAATACCTTGCCTCTAAACAACACAGAAACAACCCTATATCCAGGCGATACATCTCTCAAAATTATTTTTGCCAATGTTTTCTTTGTTTTTTTATGCTTTGAAGCCTCACTTTTTTCTTCCTCTCCCTCTCCACGATCTCACTCGCGTTATGACCTACCTCGCCTGGGACCTCGAGACCTGCCCGCTTCCGACCGAGAGGCTTGCCCCCGCCCAGCAAGAGCGGCTCGAAAGCGAGATTGGCCGCCTCTCCGACCGCAAGCCGGAACTGGGGAAGGAGGCCGCTGCCCGCCAGGCCGGCAGTTTCCACCCGCACCTCGGATGGATCTGCTGTATCTCGGCGGTGCGCGGCGGTCCAGGCGCGGCCCGTGAGCCGACCAGTTGGGTTGCGGCGTCTCCAGAAGAGGAAGAGGACATGCTCGACCGGTTCTGGGCCGACGTCCACCGGATGGGCCGCCACTTCGACTGCAACGGCGAGGAGCTGCGGTGGGTCACCTTCAACGGCAAGTCCTTCGACGTGCCCTTCCTCACGGCTCGCACGGTCGCAAACGGGCTGGCGCCGACGCGGAACGACCTGACCGATACCTACCCCTATAGCAACGACCCACACGCGGACCTGATGGGCCTTTGGCGGGAGCCCAGCTACTCGCTGGAGGGCCTCTGTATCTTTCTCGGCGTCGACTCCCCGAAAGAGGAAGGCGTCGACGGATCCGACGTGGCCGGGCTCGTCGAGGAGGGGGACCTCGGTCGAGTCGCGGCGTACTGCGAGCGGGACGCCCTCGCGACGCTCCGGTGCGCGCAGGAGGCCTCGGTGCTGCTTTGAACTTCTATCTGCTTTGAGCCTCTGCTTTGAGCTTCTGTCTGCTTTGAGCCTCTGCTTTGAGCTTCCGTCCTTACCTGAATGTCCCCCTGGTCGGCCCGGCCGCGTAGTACCCGGCCGCCGCGCCGGGGAGGATCGACGTGGAGGAGCATCGAGGTGGACTTCGGCATCAGCCCTTCCATATGCCGGGCCGCGCCGGTAATCCCGAGCGCATCATACATCTTCGAGGCCGCCATCGTGGCGTTGGCGGCGATGTAGGCCCCGGCCATGGTCAGCCCCTCGCCCAGGGGCGCCTCGTAGTGGACCGGCGATGGGGGCGCGGTGAGCGAGAGGTCGTACAGGTCCCCCTGGCTGGTGAGGGCCCGCTTCCACCGGCCGGCCGCGCTGCCGGGGCCGAGCTGGTCGAGCCAGTCTGCAGGTAGCGCCGACCACTCCCCCTTCTCTTTCTCTACCTCCGAGAGGCTCTCTGAGGGGAGCTGTGGGAGCGAGAGGCCCGGCTCCGGTCCCGGGTGGCCACGATCAACGCGGCGCCTGCGGAGCCTTCCAGCGCCGCGACGGCGGGAACGCCGTCCCGTTTGTCTCCCGGATCAAAGGTAGCATTTCCTTCCTCATCTACCCAGAGCCCTGCAAGGTGGGCGTGACGCTCGATCTTGGGCGCCCACTGGCTCAGGTCGATCGTTGAGGCGTTGTCTCCAACCAACGCTTCCGTGTCAAAGGAAGAGGCCTTTTCGGCAGGAATATCCGTCATCTGCTGCGGGCCCGCCGCCGTGGAGGAGGCGACCGTCGCCAGCATCCCAATCCAAAGAGGCACCCGGTCCCCATTTTCGATCTTGATCAATACTGGCTCGTTGCCGTGATCGGTCGAGGCGCCTCCGTCGGCCGAGAACGTCACCTCCGACCCGGAGACCGACACGCTGATGGGGGAACTGTCGGATGCGCGGTGGACCGACACCGAAGCGTTGGACCAAAGCGTGGACTGGTCCGAGGCCGTCGCCGTGGGCGTCAGGTGCACGTGATCCGCAAGATCCACCGTTCGGCTCTCGCCCGGCGCGATCTTTTGCTCTCGCGGCGGGACGGTCCTGCGCCCGGCCTTCTCCCCGGCGATGTTCTCCGGGGTAACAGTAAACGTCTCCATCGTAGACTCATTGCCGTCCGGGTGGACGGCCACGAGGCCCGCGTGGTAGGTCGTTCCTGTCGAGAGGTCCCCGACGCGGACCTGGCTGCGGTACGTGTCTACCCTTGGAGACACGTCGCGCTCGCTTTTCGATTCTGCGAGGTACAGGCGGTAGTGGGACAGTTTGCCCGCCGTGTCGTCCCAGCTGATCGTGGCGGTGCCCGGGGGCCGGGCGCTGCGCCAGGAGATGCCGCTCGGCGCCGACGGCACCGTGTCCGCGGGGTACTCCACCACGTCCAGCGTGATGGAGTCGGAGTACGAGCTGTCCCCGTTGCTCGTGGCGGTGACCGTTCCGCTCCGGTCCGCCTCCACGAGACACTCCGTCGCGCCCTTCGTGACAATGGTGGGCCCATTTGAGGACCACGTAACGGTCGGGTCGTGATTGCCGTCCCCGCTTACGTTCGCAGTCAGAATATAGGCGTCCCCTTCGACGACCGTCTCCGGGTCGGGGCTGATCGTAACTCCGGAGACATTGCTGCCGGTGTCGTAGTTCGGGTTTGGGTCGTAGGCGGGCACGGACAGCCGGTTTTCGCTGTATCGCCCCTTCCCCTGCCGTTGGGTCTGCGACCAGAGCGTCAGGCCGTTGTTTTCCGTAAACTCGGAGCTGGGAATCTGCACGTAGCTGGCCTCCCCTTTGCGGAGGGCTGAGATGGCCTGCTTGTCATAGTTGTAGTCGTAGACCCAAAACAGAAGCCAGTTCTTGTGCCACTCCCCGTCGTTGATCGGCGCCCCGCTGGCCGGAATCGAGATCTCTTTGAACACCGATGGGTGTCCCTGACTGTCGATCCCCTCGTGGTTGGTCGTGAACAGGTCCTCCTCTTGCCCCGACCGGGCACCAGAAATGTTGTAGGCGCCGGGTGCGCTGTTGCGGGGCGGACGCCACGTGCACACCAGCTCGCCGCCGACCCACACCGCCGCGTCGAGCCCGTCAAACGATTCGGGGGCGCTGGACATGCCGCCCTTGACCTCCAATGTGTATTGCCGCGTGCCAGTCTGGGTGAGCGCGTCTCCTTCCTCTACGAGCGCGCTGGCGACGCGCCGGCCGTAGTGCTCCACGACCACGAACCCCCGCGGCACGTCCCCGCCCTGCGCGTCGAAGGTGGCGAGTCCCGACCCGGAAAACGCGTCCGCCGACGTCGAAAGATCCTCGGGGCTGAGGTACTTGACGAGCGCCCCACGGAGAGGGCGCCCCTCTTTTGACACAGGACGGACCTTGAGCGTAAACGGGCTCGA
>CAYRPX010000325.1:0-3613 GCA_964426195.1 uncultured Salinivenus sp. | reverse complement strand
CCGGCGTGAGAGGCCGGCGTCCTAGACCAGGCTAGACGAACGCGGCAGGTCATTTCTCAATAAGTCTGCCAGGGTGTACATGAGGGCCCTCCCTCAGGTTTCGGGTTCATGGAAATTCCACCCCCGCCTCCCCATGCCGGGATGGCCACTGACAGGAGGGCGCGGAAAAAAAAGAGAGCAGGAAACTCGTACTGTCTCCCCGTGAAGCATCCACACCCCGAAACTCACAATGCCCCTGCCGCTCACCCTTCGTCTCGCTCCCCGACTCTTGCCCAGCGTTTCGAGAAACATGTCCCTACCGGGGGACGTGCACGCATCGATTGTAAGCGGCGTTTGACTTCAACATGCGCCGGCATCGCAGTATGAACACTCTGAACGACTCGGTCCTTTCCGAGCGTTGTCCTAACGGTGCCCAGCAGGCACCGTGCCCCGCCTCTTCTCGCATCCCTTTGTGATCCGTGTATTCACCCGATTTCATCGTGTCTATACCCTCTTCGAACCGTTTCCTTTCCTCCCTTCTCGGCCTCGCCATTCCCGTGCTCGCCCTCGGCCTTTTGACGGGGTGTGGCAACGGGAATGATTCTGGCTCTGCGACCGAGGACGTTCCCTACCAGGTAGATGAGCCTCTTACCGACTCCACGGTGGCTCTCGTCGTATCATCCGAGTACGGCAGCGACACCTTGTCGGCTCGGAATTATCGGCGCCAGATCAAGATGGCCATGAAGCGGCGTGCCCCTCAGCAGTCTGGAAACCAGATGCAGGAGACCCACCGTCGGCTTATTCGTGGATTCGCTCGCCAGCACGTCCTCCAGGGGGAAGCGAAGGCTCAGAACCTTGAGGTCGACACCGCTCAAGTCTCGGCCCGCCTCTCGAAACTCAGGCAGCGGTACAAGAGCGAGAAGCAGTTCCGACAGCAGCTGGCCCAGAATAACATGACGATCGACTCGGTCCGCAGTCTTTTGGCCGACCGGCTCCGTCAGCAGAACCTCCAACAGCAGATGGCCGAGAACTACGAGGCCCCCTCCGCAGAAGAGGTTGAATCGTACAGCAAGAAGAACCGACGCATCCGTGCCCAGCACATTCTTCTGAAGGTAGGCGAGAACGCTCCTCAAGCCAAGGTCGACTCGGCCCGGGAGGCGGCTGCAGCCCTCGTGGATAGTGCCAAAATGGAAAACGCCGACTTCTCCGAACTGGCCCGTCGCCACAGCCAGGGTCCTTCCGCCGAGAAGGGCGGCGATCTCGGATTCTTTACACGGGACCGGATGGTCGAGGAATTTGCTGACGCGGCCTTTGCGCTTGCCGACTCCGGCGACGTGGCCCCGGAACCGGTGCGCACCCGCTTTGGCTTCCACGTGATCCGCCTGACGAACGCCGGGGAGCCGATGGACACGACCAAGGCTCGGAAACAAATGACACAGGAACGCCGAAAACAGGCGGTGGAGGATCAGATCAACGACCTCCTGGAAAAGGTAACTGTCCGGCTCAATCCGGAGTACGCCAACGCTGGATTCAATGAGTAGCCTCCCTTGGCCCGCAATTTACAGCCCGCTCTTCCCCTCTCGGTGGGCCCCGTCGACGAACCGATGGTTCCCCTCACTCTTCTCGCCTCACCATTCCGACGTGGGGGAGACCAGCTTCCTCGAAGGTGCGGCCGGTGGACCTGAACCCTAGATCCTCGTACCAGTCCTGCAGGGGCGACTGGGCGTGAACCAGGAACGTGGTGAACCCCGCTCGCCGTGCGTCTCGGAGGACGAAGCGGACGAGCTGCGTGCCGTAGCCCTGCCCGCGATACTCCGGAAGGACAGCAAAGCGTTCGAGCTTGGCGACAATCTCCTCGTCGTGTGGAACAGTGCGCCATCGCGCCGTGGCCACAGCCTGTTCGTCGATCCTTCCCAGCACGTGTCGGCTCCGCTCGTCGTATCCGTCCCACTCTTTGTCGGGCGGGCAATCCTGCTCCTCAATAAAGACTCGCTTGCGGATGGTGCGGGCTTCCGCCCACTCCTCCTCACTCTGTACGGGGGTAAAATCCATCTGCGCCATCGGGAACAGGAATTTCTGAGAACGGAAGTCTGTATGAGACACGAACGGCGCGGGCAGTTGCTCCATCTTTCTCCGAGTTCGGCTCCGACCTGGTCCCTGCCCCCTCTCCCGTCAAAACGTCCACACCTCCATGCCTCCTTCTGCCGACGCCTGGTCGATCTGGACCAACCGTTTTTCCGATTTTCTCGACGCCCAGACTGCCGAGACCGACGCAGTTCACGATCGGGCACATGTCGAACGGGTGGTTACCACGGCGCGCCGCCTGGCCCCCACGGAGAATGCCCAGATGGATGTCGTCGTCCCCGCCGCCTGGCTGCACGACTGCGTGGTCCTGTCGAAGGACGCGCCCAATCGGGCACAGGCCTCGCGCCTCGCGGCGGACAAAGCGGCCGGCTTTTTAGCGAGCGAAGGCTATCCCGCACGATGGATTCCCGACATCGAACACGCCATCGCCGCCCATAGCTACTCGGGCGCTGTTGAACCGGACACGACGGAGGCCAAGATCGTGCAGGACGCCGATCGGCTCGATGCTCTCGGCGCCATTGGAATTGCCCGATGTTTTTCGGTTGGCGGAGCGCTGAATCAGTCGCTGTACGACCCCGACGACCCGTTCTGCGACGACCGCCCCCCTGACGACGACACCTACACGCTCGACCACTTTTACGCCAAGCTGCTCCGCCTCCCCAACACGATGCAAACTGAGGCGGGGCGCTCTGAGGCGGAGCAACGTGCAACCTTCCTCCGACAGTACCTCGACCAACTACGCGACGAAATTCCTCCGGCCTGACAGCGAACCGGTACCGCGTACGGGCACTGGATATTCCCCCATCCCCCGTTCATCTTCCAGTAGGGATCGCCATGCCCACCGCCGTTGCCAAGCACGAGATGACTGTCGAATAGGACCTCACCCTCGACGCCGATGCGTAGGCCTTCTCGGTCGACGGTGCCGAGAAACCCACGCCTCACCGCACCGGTTCGATTACGACGACAGAAAACTACTGCTCTCGACCCCGTACACCGATCTGCCGTCCATCATGGAATCCATTGAAAACCGCGTTGCTCAAGGCGAGATTGAGGTCTACAACCTTGCGGATCTATGGGACGACCGCCCCATCACGGAGCTTGACATCAGCACGTTTCTTGTCGAAGGCCTCATGCTGAAGGAAAAGGAATTCCGGGCGGAGGTAGAGGCGCACGACTGGTCGCAGTACGAGAACGAGCATGTGACCCTCTACTGCTCGACCGACGCCATCGTGCCGACCTGGGGCTACATGCTGATTGCCTCGGAGCTCCACGACACCGCCCGCTCTACCACCTTCGGACGGGCAGACGATCTTCTGCGCGAGTATTACACGGAGGTCCTCGCAGACGAGGACTGGTCGGCGTACGAGGACAAGCCTGTCGTCGTCAAGGGCTGCGGGGACGAGGTGGTGCCGGAGATGGCGTACGTCCACGCTACCCAGAAGCTGCAGGACGTGGCCCGGAAGCTGATGTACGGCGAGCCGTGCTCCTCCGTCCCGCTCTGGCGCCGTCCGAAAGAAGACAAGCCGAAGCCCGACGCGGAGGCTGTCGG
>CAYRPX010000324.1:0-3652 GCA_964426195.1 uncultured Salinivenus sp. | reverse complement strand
TGGACAAAGGCTGGGAGGAAGGCTGGATTCAGCCGGAGCCGCCCGCCGAGCGTACCGATTTTCAGGTGGCCGTCGTGGGGAGCGGTCCGGCCGGCCTTGCGGCCGCGCAGCAGCTCAATCGCGCTGGTCATCGCGTCACGGTCTACGAGCGCGACGATGCTATTGGGGGCCTCATGACGTACGGAATTCCGGACTTCAAATTTGCTCGACGCCGGGTCGAACTCCGCGTCGACCAGCTCCGACGGGAAGGCATCCAGTTCGTTACGAATACAGAGGTGGGGCCGGACCTCGCTCCCGATCGGCTTCGAGCGGGGCACGATGCCACCTGTCTCGCTCTCGGAGCGCAGAAGCACCGTGAACTTCCTGTGCCGGGAACTGATCTCGACGGCGTCCACCCTGCGATGAATTACCTCACGCAGGAGAACCGCCGCCAGCGGGGTCAGCAAGTCCACAACGGCGTGACTGCGAAAAACAAGAATGTCGTTGTGTTGGGCGGGGGCGACACGGGCGCCGATTGTGTGGCGACGGCGCACCGGCAGGGGGCAAATCAGGTCGTGCAGATCGGCATCAACCAACAGCCGTCATCCGACCGTCCGGTGGATAATCCCTGGCCGGAGACCGCGCAGGTCTACAAGAAGACCTACGCCCAGGAGGAGGGAGGCGAGGAGGAGTTTGCCGTCAACACCCAAGAGCTCATGGATCTCGATGGCGACGGACACGTCGACGAATTGCAGGCTGAGCGCGTAGAGTGGACGTACGAGAACGGTCGCCGGGCCGACAAAACGGTCGTGAATCCCGACCTTCGCATTCCGGCCGACCTGGTGCTCGTGGCCATTGGCTTCACGGGACCGGAGAACAATCCATTCGGATCGCTCGGGGTAGAGCGGACCGACGATGGCACCTTTGCAACGGACGATCGGCTCATGACCGACGTGGAGGGCATCTTTGCGGCGGGCGACGCGCGGATGGGCGCCTCGCTCGTGGTGTGGGCCATCGGTGAGGGACGCGACGCGGCCCGCCAGATCGATTTATACCTGACGGGTGAGTCTCACCTGCCGGCCAGCCTGCAGACGCATAATCCGCCGCTGGCGGAGAAGCACGCGTAGGGAGGCTTTTTAGCTTTGTGGATAAACCGCCTGGACGAGGTTGGTAAGTTGTTGCGCCTCGTTTCCTCGGCTCGCCCATTGGATGCCCCGCTTGACGATCTCGAAGGCCTCGGGCGCCTCCTCGAAGTCGTTGGGGGCGTGCCCGACTGACGAGAAGAACACCCGGCCGCGACCGAATCGCTTCTTCCAAACGACCGGCATCACGCAGCCCTCGATCCAGGGATCGTGTTCGCCCGTGTAGGTCGTCGTTGCCAGGACCTTGTTGCTCGGATCGACGAGCATGTAATACTTCTCGGACGTTAGCGTAAAGTCGTCGAGGCCCCGTGTGACTTCGTCCCTCTCGTCGACAATGTTGACCGTGTAGGGGATCTGTCCGCCAGGGTGGGACACCCACTGCCCACCAATCATGTAGAGATACCGAGTTCGGCCCCGGAAAGAATCGCCCGTTCCCCCGTGCCACCCGGCGATGCCCGTTCCGTTCTGAACGGCCGTGAGCAGCCCCTCAATTTGGGCATCACTGATCTTGCCCATCGTCCAAAACTGGACGACGACGTCGACGCTCTCCATCAGGGCGGCGTCTGCATACGGCTCAAGACTGTTGGCAACGGTCACCTCGAAGTCCTTCTCACGAAGCCAGGGGACGATCATATCCTTGAATGTCTCCGGATGATGCCCCTCCCAGCCACCCCAAGTCACGAGCGCGTGGCGCTGGCTGGCGGCCGGCCAGAGGGAATGAGCGGCGTGGACGGGCCGGAGAGCACTCAGGCCCGTTGATACGGCCCCCAGAGCTGCTGTTCGCTGAAGGAAATCGCGTCGAGAGAGATCGTTGGAAGACATGGCACCAGAAGAAAATGAGCTCGGGAACGGTTTCGCTGAAGGGAGCCGAGGTGGAACCTCTGTGCTGTTTTCACCGGGGGGGGCGAAAGGCCTTGAGTCGGACAACACCCCTTTGTGCTCTGAGTGACGTATTCCGGACGATTCCCGATTGATCCTCATCCTGGTTTTTCGAAATCCTCTTGACGCGAGGCGGTGCGATGTGGGGGAGTTGCCCGCGCCTGTCTGGAGGCTTTGTCTCTCACGTTCCGAAACTCGGTTCCTCCGTGGTCGCGGAATGAGGCGTGCAATGATCAGAGAAAAACCGCTACGGCGCCACCTCAAATTCAGCGATAGTGGGACTGCTTAATCGTCCGCCCGGCGTTCCACCCACAGCGTCACGGGTCCGTCATTGGTGAGCTGAACGTCCATCATTGCCCCGAATTCTCCCGTGGATACCTCGCATCCCAGATGCTCTTCGAGATCGTCGACAAAGTGCTCGTAGAGACGCTCAGCACGATCGGGCGGGGCCGCCTCGGTAAACGATGGGCGGTTGCCCTTGCTCGTATCGCCGTAGAGCGTAAATTGGGGAACGACGAGAGCCTCGCCTCCAGTATCGAGGAGCGACTGGTCCATCTTGCCGTCGGTGTCGGGGAAGACGCGAAGGTTTGCACACTTGGCGGCACACCATGTGCTTTCCGCTTCGGTGTCCTCCTCATGGACGCCGAGCAGGACGAGCAGGCCCTCCTCGATGGCACCGACGGTGTCCCCATCGATGTTGACTGCGGCCTCGGACACGCGCTGAACAAGAGCAACCATGTCAGTATCGAATTGCGAGTTTCGAATTGCGAAAGGGAATGTTGAGAGCTGCTCCATTTGTCATTCAGCCCTCGTCATTCGCCATTGGCGAGGAAGTCGTGGACGGCGTCTAAGGCCTTTCGACGATGGCTGATTTCGTTTTTTGTTTCCGACGGCATTTCCGCGAACGTCTGATCGTACCCCTTGGGCACGAACAACGGGTCGTAGCCGAAACCACCGTCGCCACGTGGTTTCCTCGTGATGGTGCCCGCACACGTTCCTTCGAAGGTGTGTATGGTGCCATCCCGTTCGATGAGGGCCGCCACCGTCCGGAAGCGAGCGCGTCGGTCGTTGACCCCCTCCATTACCTCCAGCAGGCGCCGCTTATTGTCTTCAGGCGCAGCGTCGGGGCCCGCAAAGCGGGCGGTATGTACGCCGGGGCCACCGTCGAGCGCCGCTACCTCCAGTCCCGTGTCGTCGGCGAGGGCGGGATGTCCGGTGCGCTCGTGAAATGCCCGTGCTTTCTTTTTCGCATTGCCCCGGAGCGTGTCGGCATCTTCGTCGACGTCCGGGGGATTGTTGAGGTCGTAGGCGGGAATGAGGTCAATTGAAAGGGGGGAAAGCAGAGCGCGGAGTTCCGATACCTTGCCGGGGTTGCCGGTTCCCAGGACGAGAGAAGAAGAGAAAGCCATGAAGAGGAGGCGGTTGGGGAAAAAAGAGAAGGTACCGCGGGATTGGATGAGAGAGGAGGGAAACAAGCTCTTTACTCCTCTCATTCCACACCAAGCAATACTCACGGCGTAAAGCCCGAAGACGCAAACTAAATTTCGAATATAGACTTCGCAAGGAGGGATCTACATTGGCTGTTGGTGTTAAAGTTCGAAACAACGAAGACATTGATCGTGCACTCAAGCGCTTCCGGCGTCAGGTGAACC
>CAYRPX010000323.1:0-3665 GCA_964426195.1 uncultured Salinivenus sp. | reverse complement strand
ACGGCGCGCAGGCGAGGAGGCCGGACTTTCCGCAGCCGGTGGGGAGGACGACGATCGCCGGAAGCTGCGTTGTGCCTTCTTCCTCAAAATAATCGCGGAGCGCGACGTATCCTTCTTCCTGGGGCACCCGCAGTTGATTATTGCCGACGATGCGAGCATCGGTTTCCTGGAAGTAGCGCAGGATTTCTTCACGCTGCTGTTCGTGGCGCGCTCGCAACCGTCCGGTCCGCTCGGTGGTGCTGGCGCCCTTCGCCTGATTGCACTCGTGGCAGAGCGGATCGAGATTGAACACGGCGTGCTCGCCGCCCTCACTGAAGGCTTCGCGATGATCGAGGTGCTTCTTAAGGGCATCGCCGTCGATCGTGCGTCCGCACTCCCGGCACGTCTGCCCATCGAAGTATTCGACTCGTCGTCGAACGGCCTCGGGGATGTGGCGGGAGCGACTCATGGCGGGAGCGGTCGACTCGGCGAAGCCGTCGGCGATGCGTACGAGCGAAAACGTGGCCGACCAGACAATGGGTTCGGCGTCGGGCCGGGACACCGACGATTCCAAATGGGAGGCTACATCCCAACGGGTTCAGCCTGCCCTCCGTCGCCGTCCTCGTCGTGGCTGCCGTCGGAGGCAGGGGTACGGTCGCCTACAGACAAGGGCTCAGCGTGAAGGTTCGACCTGTCCTCGAGGTCGTCGGCGCGGACGTGAACGCGTCCGTTGGTCTGGTCGACTGAATAGGACCCAAGGTGCTCGTCGGCCCAGTCAAGAATGCGATAGATCTCGTGGCTGAGCTGGTCAACGTCGAGCACAAACCCAACGACCTGATCCTGAGGGTCTTGCAGGCAGTAGTGCATAGAGCGAGCAACTTGTTTGGGAATCAACATCGAGCGGCGGCCTTTATGTCAGCAACATCCGCTCCAGCCATCCGCAGTTCGACACGTGCTGTCACTTCGGCAACATACCGTTCACGAAGGGGATCGGTTTGGCATTATTCGGACGGGTTTCCACTGCTGGTCCGACAGTACGTCGCACTGTAGAGTCCGTGCGGGTGGACCAGTGGTTTGGTTTATCGTTCCAAAAAGCCACTCCTATACTCGAAACGTCAGACGTTTTCTACGTTCTGGCAAGCGAATTCTGTGTGTTTCTTCATCCCCGGTCTCAGGGCATCTGCCTCATTTCAGGCTCGAATCCGAGCCGAGTGGGGCTGTCCCTGCTCGCTTTCTTGCGCTTTGGACAGTCTGGCATCGGGGGAGACCATGCGAGCGCGTTTTAATCTGGGACCGGACCGTCCCGTCGGCGATTGCGAGGCTGTGGGTACTGCCCGTTTCTGTACGCGGTGGAGGAACGACCACGTGGGTTTCGTATCTGGTATAAAGGAGAGCCGGGGGGCTAATTGCCTCCCCAGCTTCCTCGGTGCTAGGACGTTTTCACCGGTGCCGCGGTGTGGGGATACATGTTTGGCACAGGAGGATCGAATAGCCCCACCTCGTTGAATGGACGGATGGCCTCCTCGACGGTGGAGTCGTACGTATCGAGGGCGCCGCTTGACGGCTCATCGTCCGAGGGGATCGTTTGGCGGGCTTGTCGGAGGGCAGTCCACAGTCCCTTCTCGTCGGCACAGAGGAACGCGGGGGGATTGCCGGGAGTCCTATCGGCGTCGGCCCGGCGCCGCTCGTAGGTCGTGGCGGCGGCGAAGTAGAGCATCGTGCTGGCGGTCCAGGCCCGGAACGATGGGAGGGCGTCGTAGCAAAGGGACACCAGCTCGTCCACGAACCGGAGTTCCCGGCGGAGGGCATGGTCGTATTCTTGTAGCGCGGAGGGCGGAGGAGACGCGCCGTGTTGTCCGAAGAGGCGGCACAGCCGCTCCACGCCGCTCAGCGTATGGGCAATGCCGGTGCTGTGCAGGGGATCTACGAAGCCGGCGGTGGAGGGCAGTAGTGCCCACCCGGGGCCCGCGGCCCGATCCACGAGGCGTTGAAGGCGCCCGGTGCGGACGATGCGGCCCGGCGGATCGACGAGGTCGGCGTTCACGAAGCGCCGGAGTAGCGTCGGGTAGTCTTCCAGATGGGAGCGCCACTCGTCCGGGGGCGATTGGTCGGGGGGCGGGTGCATCTCTGCGTCCAGCACGAGTCCCGCACTCACGCGGCCATCGTCGAAGCGGATCTCCCACAGCCACCCGTCGTCAAGCACGTGGTGCACGGCTGCGTCGTCACAGGGATACGGGTGGTCGGCCGTACGGACACCGTGATCGGCGAGCCAGTCGCGCCATCGCGGCAGCCCCTCGAAATGTGCAAAGAGCGCTCGCGATCGGGTTTTCAACGATGCGTCTGATTCTGCAAAGCCGAGGGAGGGCAGCAGCTGCCCCCCGCCCGTCGCGTCAATGATAAAGTCGGCGGTACACTGCACGTTCTCATTTGCACGATCGGCCTGCACCGTCCATGGAGCTCCGTCCTCCACAGTGGTTACCGTCGTGTTTTCCAGCAAGGGAATGCCCACGTCGCGCACCTCGTCGGCCAGGAACGCGTCGACGTCGGCCCGGAGCCATTGCGTGTCGGAGCGGTACGGGTCGCTGCTGGCGGCCACCAGCAGCTCGTTGGCGTGAGCGGGGTTGGGGGCAAAAGGTGTGCCGCGTCGATGGCGGAAGTAGCTGAAGCCCCGTTTCCGCCCGCCGGTCACGTCGGGGTACGCCTCCCGCCACGGGCCATGGGACACCAGGGGACGCAGGCGAGGTCGGTCGTACCGGTCGGCCAGGGCACGCAGGATCATGTTGCCGGTCGGGGTCGACGACTCGCCGATGGCAAAGCGGGGGTGGCTCGCGCGGTCGAGCACAACCGGCCGAAGGCCAATTCGCTCCAGCATCAGGGCCGTAATGGTGCCGCCGAAGCCGGCGCCGAAAATGGCGACGTCGGCGTCGATCGTCTTCATGGATGAATGCTCAAATTGAGGACAGTTTGCTCCCTCCGGGTTGACCGCGGACGGCCGGCGGCGGTCTGCGGTCACCTCTGCTGATCAGAGCAGGTGCATCGCACGGGCGGCTGCACCGTCTGAGTGTGGTTCATTTGCTGGAGCCGTTCGCGTCGTTTCGGACCGCAGGTTTCACACTCGTAAAACCGCTTCAGGTCCCAGAGGTCCATAAAGACGCGGCCCTGGTTCAGGCGGAGCCCCTCTTCCAGCACCGTTTCGATGGAGGCCATGGAGGGCGGCTCGAAGTGTCCGTTGCGCTCCAGGCGCTGCATGATGCCATTGCCGCTGCGCGTAGGGACGACCGAGGCGCACTGCACGCCCGCCTCGAAGGCGAACTCGATGGAGCGGAGCGCCCACTCCACCCCTTCCGCCTCGCTCAGGAAGGGCGGGCGAAGGAGGATGAACGTGCGCACGTCGATGTCATTTTCGCGGAGGAACCCGACGGCCCGGCGGAAGTCATCCCGTGTCATGCGCTTGTTGAGGCGATCGAGGACCGTGGGGTGGGCCGTCTCCAACCCGAGGGCGATCTCCAGGCGGCCCCCGATCTGTTTCCGAAAGTCGACGCACACCTCGCGGCACAGCTTTGGGTGGTTCTCGACGACGACCGTATCAAACGACCGCACGCGCTTGGCGACGGCGGGACGGTCGGACGGGGGAAAGGCCTGCTGGTCGAAGAAATTGCCGCTGTTGTAGAGCTTGACGTGCTGGG
>CAYRPX010000322.1:0-3680 GCA_964426195.1 uncultured Salinivenus sp. | reverse complement strand
GGCCGGGGTAGACCTGCACCTGCGCCGTGCCGGTGCGGCTGTAGCTGCGCCACGTAATGGTCGTATCGGTCCGGGGCTGGGCGTGCGCCGGTGGGACAAGCAGAAATCCGACGAGAGCAATCGGGAGAAAGGGGGCGTGCTGTAGCATGGACCGGAAATGAAGATTATCGTCGGGCCTGGACCCGACAGACACGTACGGCATCCAGATTCTAACGTCGGACGGACCGCGCACCATCGCCAATTTCCACAACGACAGGATTAATCGATTTATTAAACTACACGATTAAATTTGTCCCTTCTTCAAAACCTCGGGCAACTTTCGCGGAAACAGCAGCACCCCGGCGGGTTTTTACTCACCGATTTAATTCTAGAATTAGCCGATGGGATTTTTCCTCATGGCTTCCTCCGACCTTTCGACCGAGCAGCGCATCCTCGACGCGGCCCACACGGTGTTCGTGCGGAAAGGGACCTCCGGGGCCAGTCTCAAGGACATCGCCCGGGAAGCCGACGCCAATCAGGCGCTCCTCCACTACTACTTCGACGACAAAAAGACCCTGGCCGACACAGTGTTCAAACAGGTAGCGTCGGAATTTATCCCTAGGATTCAGGAGGTCTTCGTTGCCGAGCAGCCGATTGAGGAGAAAGTGGAGGTCATCGTGCAGAAGTACGTCGAGCTCATTCGGGAGAACCCGTATCTGCCGTCCTACATCGTCGGCGAACTCAATCAGAACCCGGAGGAAATGAAGGAACGGATTCAGTCGATGGGACTGGCTCCGTTCGACGAGCTGGACCGGCTCGACGAACAGCTTCAGGAGAAGGCAGAGGCGGGAGAGCTGCGTCCGATTTCGGTCGAGCAGTTCGTCGTCAATCTCCTGTCGCTCTGCATTTTTCCCTTCATTGCTCGGCCCCTCATCGAGGCCATGTTCGACATGGACGACGACGCCTTTGAGCGCTTCCTCGATGATCGAAAGCAGGAGATTCCGCAGTTCTTTCTCAACGCCCTCCGGTCGTAGTCGGCCCAAATAGCGACGACGGACGCGTTGGTCCACCACGGAAAGCCTCCGATTGTCGGTTAATTTGGTAGTTAAATTAATTGATAACTTGCTTTTGAATCCCATGCCTTCGTTCGGTCGCTTCTTCTTTGCCGTGCTCGCGCTTCTTTTCCTGTCGGAACCGGCCTCCGCTCAGCAACCCGGCGGGGGGGCACCGGGTGCCGACTCGCTCACGATTGATACGATCGTGGAGCGGGCACTGGAGACGTATCCGGGGATCGAGGCGGCGCGGCGCGAGGTGGACGCGGCGTCGGCCCGCGTGGGGCAGGCGCGGAGCGGCTACTGGCCGCGCGTCTCGGCCGTCGCGTCGTACCGGCGGCAGGACCCGGTGCCCGAGGTGACGGTGCCGGGCGGGCCGACGGGGCCCAGCGGCGGAGGGGACCAGAGCCAAAGTATCGCCATCCAGCCGAACAACCTGTACGACGGGCACCTCCAGGTCCGGCAGACGCTCTACGACTTCGGCAAGACAGCGTCTCGCATCAAGCAGGCCAAGGCGGGTCGCACGGCGGCGGAGCGACGAGTGGGTGTCCGGCGCACCGACCTTGCCTTCCAGGCCGTTCAGGCCTTCTACGCCACCCTCCTCGCCGAGGCGCGCCTCGAGGTCCAGCGCGACCAGATCAATCAGCTTGAGAAGACCATAGCCGTCGTTCGGCGCCAGCAAAAGGCGGGCACGGCCACCGCGTTCGAGGTGCAGTCGACGCGCACCCGCCTCTCGGCGGCGCGGAGCCAACTCACGCGGTTTCGCAGCCGGCGCAAGCGGCAGGAGGCGGAACTGGGCCGTCTGCTTGGCTCGGCGCCGGACGCGCGGCTGTCCCGCCGACTGTCCGGGACCATCGAGCCGGCCCTGGCGCCTGCCGACACGTCTCGGATCGATCCCAACTCGCTCGTCGAGCAGGCGCTCCTCCAGCATCCGTCCGTCCGAGTCGCACAGGCACAGGTGGAGGCCGCCCGCCGAAACGTGCGTGTGGCCAACCGCTCGGACACGCCCACCCTGGCGCTCGATGCACAGGGCGGCGTCAAGAACGGCTATCCGGGCGATCTGAACGAGCCGCGCCTGAACGAGTCCATTGGCATTTCGCTCAATGTGCCGATCTTCGAAGGCTTCGCGACGGAACGGCAGGTGGAGGAGGCGCAAGCCCAGGTGCAGGCCGCCGAGGCCCGCCTCACGGACGTGCGGCGGCAGGTGAGCACTCGCGTGGAGCAGGCCGCCTCGGACCTGCGGGCGCTCCTCGACCGCTTGTCCTCGACTCAGCTACGGGTGGAGCAGGCCCAGACCGCCGCCGAGCTGGCCCGCACCCGCTACGAGGCCGGCACCATTACGAACCTGGAGCTGCTGGAGACCGAGACGGCACTGCAGGAGGCCCGGCTCGACCGCACCGAGGTGCGCTACCAGGTGGTTCTGGGGCGCTACGCTCTGCAGCGCGCCACCGGCACCTTGCTTCCGCTGGAGGCATCGTCGCTGTAGGAAGACGGAGCGCCACTCGTTCTTTCGTGCTGATCGTCCAATCGATGAGTTCCTTGCCATGATGTGCTCGCTCGCGTCCGCAGTCGTCCGTCGTTTCAGGACAGACTCTACGAACGACCCCTCTACGTCGGCCTCCTCACCCTCTGAAGAACGCGAACCAGAGGAAATAGTCGACCACGGGCTTCCCACCGTTCTCCTCCGCTTCTTCCGGAACCGCCTTCGGGCCCATCCCGAGACGACGCCGCAGCCGGGACTTCCGCGCCTGCTGGTGCGCCGCACGCTCACCCGACTGGCCCGGCGGCGCACAGAATTGGAGGCTTCCAGCTCAGATTCGAAGCCGCGAAAGGCGGCGGTAATGCGTGCGGCCCTGATGGAACGGCGTCGCATCGAGGCCCCGACGCCCGCCGACGATCCGTCGTCTCTCGTTCACAGAAATTAGCACATTCCCTCCCCACGAACTGCTCATCCCCAGACTCTCGCTATGCGTACCGTTCGTTTTGCCTTCGTCGTTCTTTTCATCGGAGCCCTTCCCCTCGCTGGGTGCACGGACGGCGATGGGGCCGACGCCCACGGCAACTTCGAGGCCGAGGCGGTGACCGTGTCGAGCGAGACCCAGGGTCAGCTTCTCCGCTTCACGGTAGAGGAGGGTGGTCGCCTTGCAGCAGGCTCCCTCGGCGCCGTGGCCTCCCGACGTCTCCTTCAGAAACAGGAGCGGACTCCACGTCCAACCGTCGTCGGGCTGGTCGACACCACCCGCCTCGCCCTGCAGCGGCGCGAACTGAGGGCGCGTCGCCAGTCCGTGCGGTCGAAGATGACAAGCGTCCAGGCCGAGGTCGACGTGCTGACTGAACAGCTTCGGGCGGCCCGCCGCGAGCTGGAGCGCGCCCGGACCCTTCGCGAGGGCGACGCCGCCCCCGAGCGCAAGGTCGACCAAGCCGAGGACGAGGTCCGGGTCCTGGAGCAGCGCATCGAGGCCACCCGCACGCAGAAGGCCAGCCTCACCGACGAGATCCAGGCCATCAACGAGCAGATCGCCCAGGTCAACGAGCGCATCCAGAAGAGCCGGATTGTCAACCCGGTCGCCGGGACTGTGCTCACGACCTACGTCGAGGAGGGGGAGGTGGTGCGCACGGGCGAGCCGCTCTACAAGATCGCCTCGCTCG
>CAYRPX010000321.1:0-3690 GCA_964426195.1 uncultured Salinivenus sp. | reverse complement strand
GGGTGGCGAAGCCGACAAAAGCCGCCACGTCCATGCGCGGAAGCGTCTCGCGCACTGGGGGCGTCGCCGTTTCGAATGTAATGCCGGGGGAACGAGACATTGAATTCGTTCAGGGTTCCGAAGGACAAATTCTAAATTTCCTGCTCCCCAGTCGTCATTCGAACTCCATGTCGATGTCCTCACAAGCAAGAACCAGCTCTTCGACAGCAATCTCAGTGCCGTTGCCATTGAGGGTGGGGCCGGTGTAATTCAGCGGCCGAGCGTTTGTGAGCTCCCACGTCACCGCCACATTTTCCCCACTCTCGTCGCGGAGCTCGATGACCACGTCCTGGAGAGCCTCCTCCTCTTTCGACTGCTTCCCTTGGCGGATTCTGTTTATCCACTCCCAGAGGTTGCTTGCTTTGATAACGCCGCGCTTCAGCGTGACATCAGGAACTTTGTACAACGTGTTGATCTTTCGGGGCCGGTTTTGCTTTTCATTGCCGTTGCGGTACTCGGTCGCGGTCTGCTCGACGCCGAGCCCACTCACCTCCTGGAACCCTGCAGTTACGGAAGTCCCATCGGCGCCACCGATTTTGACGCGAAAGTTGAATTGACTGTAGGGTCGTTCTCGTTCTGGCGGCATAACAAGTTCGTAGTTTCATTCTTGGGTAAATGGAAATAGAAGGACTCCCGAGACGAAACCGGCCAGCCGGGCAGGCTCTACATAAGGATTATTGCTCAACCGGTATCGCTCAGAAGCTTCTGACCGATGCGAAAGATGACGAACTCGGCGGGCCGGAACAGGGCAACCCCGATCTCGCAGATCAGCCGACCGTTATCGATGTCGTTCTGCGTCATCGTGGATCGGTCGCAGCGAACGAAGAAGGCTTCCTCAGGCGTAGTCCCCATGAGGCGGTCCGAGCGCCACTCGTTCATGAGGAAGCTGGAGATCGTGCGTCGTACGTTCCGCCACAGGTCTTCTCCATTGTTCTCGAAGACGAAGACTTGGGTGCCCTGGTCGATTGACCGCTCCAGGTACGCCAGGGTGCGACGGATGTTGACGTACTTGAACTCCGGGTCCGACGTCGCCATGCGAGCCCCCCAGAGGCGATTGCCCCGCCCTTCGAAGAAACGGAAGCAGTTGACGCCCTCGGGATTGAGGACGTCCTGCTGGGCCTTGTTGATGCGGTTCTCAAACCCGACGGCGGTCCGAACGACCTCGTTGGCCGGGGCCTTGTGGACGCCGTTCTCCACGTCGTTTCGCGCGTAGATCCCCGCCACGTGCCCACTGGGGGGGACGTTCAATTCTGAGCGCGTCCGGGAATCGAAGATCGTGACCCACGGATAGTACATGGCCGCGTACTTTGAGTCGATCTGGCCGCGCCAGTCCCTCGCGTCCTTTACGGTGCTGGCCTTCGGGGTGTCGAGGACCGCGATCCGGTACTGCATGTCCTCGCAGTGGGCAATCAATTCACCCTGCACATTTTGCCGGTCGCTCTCCCCCTCGATGTCGGTGTAGCCTGGTGCGGCGACGATGGAGACATCGTCGAGATCTTCCAGAGCGTCGAACCCTTCTGGCTCCTCCGGCGGCAGGGGACCGGTCACGTCTGTCGCGTACGAGACCGGCTCATCGCCGTCGTTCCCGTCCGTCAGAGGAATCTGCACCTCCGAAAAGTCGTCCGGCTCGCTTGCGCCGGACAGCTCGTCCCCGAAAAGCTCGCTCGCGTACCCGGTGCCCGTCTCGAAGGGATCGCCCCCGTCCTGGAGCTCCTCGACGTAGATGGGCGTCATTACCGGATCCCCCGCCGGATTCTCCTCACTGAGGGCATCGACGAGGGCCTGGGTCGACCGCGGCCGAAAATTGAAGGTCCCCAGGTCTTCTTCGGGCCCAAGTTCGGTCCCCCCACCGCCGGGTCGACGGATTGGGCGTTGCACCAGAACCCGGACGCGAAAGGGAAAGATGCTGTCCGCGGCTTTCAGTTGGTCGGCCTTGAGAGAAAGATCGTCCTCGTCATTCTGCAGGGAGGGGTCCCCGTCGTCGTCCAGAACGTAATCGTAGAAGTTTTTGTCCGATGACTCCCCCTCAAGCGGCGTTCCACCCCCAGGAATTGCAAAGACGGTTTGACCCAGGCTCAGACCCGGTAAGTCTCCTCCGTCCGTGCCGCTCACGTCCCGACTCGACACCGTCCGAAAGGTGACAGTCATCTCCCCGACCGTCCCCGGGTATCGGGCCCCAGCCGTCAAGTCACCGCCCTCCAACGTTCCCTGGGCAATCCCATTGTTCGAACTCGTTTCGTTAAAGACGCGAGCCACGTAGCAGCGCTGGCCGCCTTCCTCGAAAAAGGCCCGCACAGCGTAGGCCAGATAGTTCGTCTTCCGCCCTTTGTCCTCAAAGTCGAGGTCCTCCAGGCCGCCATAGATGCGCTGGTAGTCCGCAAAGCTCGTGAGCAATCGAGGCTCTCCGGAGGTGGGTCCGAACCGAGCCGGACCGACGAACCCGGCGGTACTGGTGCTCACCCCCTCGATGGACTTGGGGCGGAAGCTCGTTTCTTCGACGTAAACGTCTGGGGCAAGATATTCGGGCACGGGTCTATTAAGGGTTGCGAAAAGCCAGGTGAGTGATGTAGAGTCTCTCTTCGTGAAACGACGGTGCGTCTGGAACGGCCCGTCCACTACGAACCGTTACTCGACGGTGCAACGCGCAAGACAGAGCGGTCCCCAGTACGAAGGATCAGTGGTGACCCGTAGGCGAGCGTCTCCTCGAGCTCCGCCGTCGGCGTCGAAGCATCGGGGTAGAGGATCCCCCGTTCTTGCTGGAAGATGGAGGGGAGAACTGGACGATTGGCACCGGCAGGTACCTCCACGCGGGAGGGCTCGTAGTGGACGCGAACGGCAACCGTCCAGCTTCGCGTTGAGAGCGGGGTTCCCTCGCCCCCCTCCGACGACCCGTTTCCCCCGTTGCCGGGGGGGCCGTTCGGGCCGCCATTTGTTGGACCTCCGTTTCCGGGGCCACCATTCCCCGGCCCCCCGTTTCCCGGGCTTCCGCCTCCCCCACCGCCGTTTCCCGAAGACGGCTGGGAATTGAGTTCTTCGAGCTGGATCTGGGGGAGCGGAAACTGCACCGCGACCCGCCCCTCGGCATCCGCGATCCCGTACCACACGGGACCCTCTTCCGAGGAGCCGTTCGCGGAGTTCGGTTTCTGGCGGACTTCCAGCACAGCGTGGGCGGCCGGCCGAAGGCTCCCATCCTCTTCCTCGACCACGAGATCGGCATACACGACCGCCTGACCGAGCGCGACAGGACGCTGCACGGCACTGAACAGGTAACAGATGGGCTCGGGCGTCTCGTCGTTACTCTCCGCCTCTATGTCAGACGGCGTTTCAACTACTGGATAGAGGCCGCCCGACTCGGGCGTCGGTGTGTAGGGAAGCGAAACGTCTAACAACGTGGGGACGAACCGCCCGTACCGATCGCGCACGTTGACGAGATACCCAACAGCACCGGTAGGGACGTCCTCCGTGGATCGTTCGTACGGGCGAAGCCCCGCCAGTCCCTGGGCCACGTACGCACCGGAGGCGGTAGGCCGGGCCTGAGTCGATCGCCCGACGCCATCTTTCCGCCGCACCGAGACGCGTAGGCCATTGGTCACGGAACGCTCCGTCGCGGCGTCGCGGAAGCGAAGCCCAAGCATCGACCGAATGTTCGTC
>CAYRPX010000320.1:0-3706 GCA_964426195.1 uncultured Salinivenus sp. | reverse complement strand
AGGTCAATGGGCATCAGGCCAGAGGGGGGTCGGTGAAGAGAAAGCCACAGGGGCATTTCATTTGTTCAAACACATGTATGCCGCATGGGCGCGCGATGTTGTCCGGAATTGCTGAAAAGCTTGCAACAGAACGATTGCTCGGACGGTCCACTGAGGAGTCATCGTCGGGATCACGCGTCCGGGTGATGGACGACCACTTTTCCAATCTGCTCGCCGGCCTCGGCGTGGGCGTGGGCTTCGTCGACCTCGTCGAACGTGAAGGTACGGTCGTCGACAAGGGGACGCAACTGATCGTCCTCGACCAAATCGGTCGTCCACTCAAGAATCTCGCCATGGTGAGCTCGGTCAACGTTGTGAAGCATCGGGATCAACATCGACACCAGGTGGAGCGAGAGGCCCTTTTGTTGGGCGGGGCGAAGGAGATTCTCCCGGGCCGCCCCAACGGAAGCGACGGCACCATTTAGGCGGGCCGCCTCCACGGAGCGCCGGAGATTTTCGCCGGCCACGGTGTCGAACACGAGATCAAAGCCTTCTCCGTCGGTACACCGCTCTACGTACTCGTCGATCGGTTCCTCTGCATAGTTGATGAGCATGTCGGCGCCGAGGTCGGCCCCGATCTCGAGCTTCTGCTGCGACGAGGCCGTCACCGCGACCTCGCAGTGGCGCCACTTGGCGAGCTGCAGGCCGACGTGCCCCACGCCCCCGGTGGCGCCGTGGACGAGGACATGCTCGAGGGTGCGGACGTTACCTTTGTCGAGCAGTGCCTCCCAGGCCGTTAGGGTCACGAGGGGAAGCGCGGCGGCTTCGCCAAACGATAGCGGCTCGGGCATCGAGGCAAGCAGGCGGGCATCGCAGGGCATATAGTCGGCCAGGGCGCCGTGCGGAGCGCCGGGGAATCCCCCTGCACAGCCGTACACGGCGTCTCCCAGGGCAAAATCTGAGACCTCTGTGCCCACGGCCTCAACGCTTCCGGCCACGTCGCTGTGCAGAACGGCGGGCCGTGGGGGGCACAGGGCGGCGGCGTCGCCCCGTCGGATTTTGTAATCGACAGGGTTTACGCTCGTGGCGTGGACCCGGACGAGCACCTCGTGGGGGTCGATCTCCGGCACAGGCTGCTCTCGTTGTTCGAAGACCTCAGGGCCTCCAAAATCGTCGAGGACCCAGGTGTTCATGGTAGATGGAATCATAGGGAAGGGGAGAAGGCGTTGTGGTTGGAGAGGGGGCAGATTAGCAGATCGATCCATTGTCCTCCACGTAGCAGGCGTCGGACTGAAATCGGTCCCAGTCCGCCATGAGGTTCCGCAGTTCCTCCAGCCGATCCCGGAGCGCGGTCTCTCCCGTGACGACCTCGCCCTCGTCGCGGAGGGCGGGCAACTCGGGAATGTCGTCCGGCGACGACTCCCCGTCCTCAACGGATTCCATCTCGTAGGCGATCACCATCTCGTCGAGGGCCTCCTGGATCTTGTCGGCCCACGGGTTGTCGGGGCGGCGGTAGAGAGTGATCATGGAGGTGAGGGAGGGTGGGAGAAGAAAGGCGTATTCATACATACGTAGACCGCAGCGTTTGGTGTCGTCAGAGGACACGGAGGATTCTTCGGAAACGAGTCGGTGCATCCTTGACGACTCGATTGGACGGCAGCTATCTTTCCTTCTGGTTGGCCGGTCGCTGCGAGTTTCTTCACCGAGTCAATGTTCGCTCATGGATCCCGACAAGCTCCTACTTTCTCCGGAAGAGATGCGCACGCTGGGATACCGGGTGGTCGATCTATTGGTCGATCACTTTGCACAAACGGGGGAGGACTCCCTGGGCGCGTCGCCGTCGCGGGAGGAACTAGAGGCCCGGCTTCGGGAAGACCTGCCTGAAGAAGGGACCGATCCGCACGCCGTGCTCGAGCAGGTGGAGGAGGACGTGCTGCCGAACACGATGCGGGTAGACCATCCGCGCTTCTTTGGGTTCGTGCCTGGTCCCAACAACTTTATCGGCGTGCTGGCCGACGCGCTGGCGGCGGGATTTAACGTGTTTTCGGGGACCTGGATTTCGGGGGCCGCCGCGGCGCAGATCGAACTCGTGGTGATCGACTGGCTGCGCGAATTGTGCAGCCTGCCAGGTTCGGCCGGAGGACTCTTCACGAGCGGCGGCTCGATGGCGAATGTGACGGCACTCGCTGCCGCGCGGCATTCGATGCTGGATGATGACGTAGACGACGCGGTGGCCTACTGTTCTGACCAGACGCACACGTCGGTCGACCGGGCCCTCCGCCTCCTTGGCTTTGGCCCCGACCAGTTCCGCCGGCTACCCTCCGACGAGCAGTTTTGCCTCGATCCCGACGCCCTGACCGACGCCATTGCCTCGGATCGGGCCGAGGGCCGCCGTCCGTTCTGCGTGATTGCCAACGCGGGCACCGCCAATACCGGCGCGGTGGATCCGCTGCCGGCACTGGCCGAGGTGGCGGACGACCAGGATTTCTGGCTGCACGTGGATGGGGCGTACGGGGCGCCGGCCGTGGTCTGCGAGCGAGGGCAAGAGCGGCTCACAGGTCTCGACCGGGCGGACTCGCTCACGATGGACCCGCACAAGTGGCTCTTCCAGCCCTTTGAGATCGGAGGCGTGCTGGTGCGGGATGAGCGGCACCTCCGCCGAGCGTTCCGGCTTGAAGCGGAGTACCTGGAGGACGCGGTGGGCGAAGCGGACGAGGTGAACTTTTCCGACTACGGCATTCAACTGACGCGTAGCTTTCGGGCCCTCAAGCTGTGGATGACGCTCAAGGTCTTCGGCCGTAAGCACGTCGCCGAGGCAGTGCAACGCGGCTTCGAGCGGGCCGAGCAGGCCGAACGGCTCCTTCGCGAGCACCCGGAGTGGACGGTGGTGACGCCGGCGCAGATGGGCATTCTCACGTTTCGGTGCGTGCCCGAGGGATGGACCGAGGAGGAAGTCAACGTACTCAATCGCCGTCTCGCTCCCGCACTCCGCGAGGAGGGAGAGGCCTTCCTTACGAAGACGACGCTCGACGGGCGGCCGGTCCTTCGGCTCTGCCCCATCAATCCGCGCACGACGCCTCAGGATCTCCGACAGACCTTCGTTCGGCTCGATGCGCTTCGGAAGACGCTTAGCAAGTAGGAAGTGGGACAGGGCGGTTGCGCGTTGAGAAGCTGAAGTCCTCGTCGGGAGGAAGGAGCCTCCAGGATCTCCTCTCCATCAGCAATGGTAACAAAACTTGCCTGAAGTTTCCCCTGAACTCTATTTGCATTCGGGGATCATCAACGCATTTCCGGCGGCACCGTGTAGAAGTTTTTAGTCGGGTCCTCGCGCGCCGTCCACGAGGGGGGAAGATGAAGTTCAGTAGGATCTTTCTTTCGAGATAAGCGAGGGGACAATGGTTCGTTCATCCGTGCACGTCATTGCCGACGACCGGGAGGAGGGGGGCGGTGTGATTGAAGCGTTCTCGGGAATGAAGGACGTGGAGGTCGTGGTGGAGCGTCTCTCGCTCGGCGACTACCTCGTGGACGAGTGGCTCCGTGTTGAGCGAAAAACGCTGCCGGATCTGGCGCTTTCAATTGCAGACGGGCGGCTTTTCCGGCAGGCCTCGCGCTTGGCCGATGCAAAGAAGCGGGCGGTCGTCGTGCTGGAGGGGACGGCGCGCGATCTCGCGGACAGCGACATGCGGCGCGAGGCGCTCCAAGGGGCGTTGATCACGCTAACGCTTCG
>CAYRPX010000319.1:0-3719 GCA_964426195.1 uncultured Salinivenus sp. | reverse complement strand
CCCCGTCGAGGGCCTCTTGCAGGATGCCGACCAGGAGCGTAAGCGGCGTGCGGAGTTCATGGCTGATGTTGGCGAAGAAGCGATTCTTCTCGTCGTCCAACTCGGCAAGACGTTCGGCCTGCTTTTGCGTCTTCTCTTTTTCCTTGGCCAGGCGGCGCGTCCGTTCGCCCACGAGTCGCTGAAGCTCCTCCTGGCGCTGCTGGAGGGTCCGCACCCGAAGTGCGTAGCCCCCGGCGAGGAGGCCTAGTCCGGCCAGGCCGCAGAGCCACCAGAACCACGTCGTTTCGTAGTAGGCCGGAGGTAGGGCCACGTGGAGGGAGGCGGGGCCGCCCACGGGAGCGTCTGTTAGGCCGGCGCGCACCTGAAACGTGTATGATCCTGGAGGCAGATCGGTGTAGCGGACCCGTCGGTCGGTCGTGGCCTGCCAGGTGGTGTCGTAGGGCACGAGCCGGTAGGTATGGCGCACGTCGGTGCCTTCGGCGAGGTGAACACCCGAGAATCGGATCGTGAGGGTTCGCTCATCCACGGCCAGGCGCGTCGAGTCGACCGGGGCGCGGGATTCCCCATGGACCGACAGGCCGGTAATCGTTGGATTTGGGGACCGAGGGGCCGACAGGGCCATGGAGCGCGGGAGTGTCGTCGCGCCGTAGGGATGGCGCACGTACAGGGTGTCGTCCACGAATCGCCCCGCCGCGGTATTGCTTAGCAACCCGTTCGCCGTCGTGAGGCGGCGGTAGGTGGCACCAGTCTCGGCCTCGAGGAGATAGAGTCCGTCATTCGTACCGGCGAGAACGAGAGAGTCCCCAGCTGTCGACAGAGAAAACACCCGACGGTCTGGCAGAAGAGATTCAATCGTACCGTCTTGCCAATTGAGCCGAAACAACCCGTCGCTGCGCGTGCCCAGCCACACCTGGTCGTTCAAGAGGGCCATGCTTCGTGCCTCCACGTCCGCCAGCCGGGGAAAAGAGGCAACCGTGTCGGCTTCAGTGGGCGCGTAGGGGGAACGGCGGACGAGGTGGCCTCGTGCGCGAAGTAGGAGGGTTCCGTCGCTAAACGGGCGGAATCGGTAGTAGTCCGCGTGCTCATGGCTCCACGTCCGGAGCGTATCGATGGGCGCGGAGGGCACGGGGTGCGCGCGGACGATTCCGTTGTTCGTCCAGAACACGCCGGCACCGGTCGTGTCGACGTAGCCGGTCAGGGCCTGGAGCTCCGGATGGATCCGTCGCCATTCCGCGTCGTCGCGTCGAAACCAGCCTGCAGTACCCAGGGCGTTGAGGTGTTCGGCGTCCAGGCGCACGTCGAGCATCCAGCGATCGTCCTCACGAGTAGGGGTGCTTCGGGTCTCTGCGGGCGAGGCGGGAGCGGGATTTTGGGACAGACGAAACAGTCCCCTCCCCCACGTCGAGAGCCAGACCGACCCGGTATTCGGATTCTTCGAAATGTCGGTGGTCCACCGAATGCGCTCACCGCCGATGCTCCGGATGTTTCTGGTTTCCGGAGTTGGGAGGAAGAGCAACTCCCGTTGAGTGCCAATCCAGAGGCCGCCCCGGTCATCTTCGAGCACGGCGTAGTATTGCGTTTCGGGCAGGCCGAGCGCCGGGCCAAACGAGCGCGTGCGGCCCGTGCGGAAATTCCAGCGCCGGACGGTGCCGGTGGCTGTTGCGTAGACGACGGGGCCCTGGGAATATGGGCGCGCATATGAATCGGAGGCGAGTCGTTGGAGGGTTCCCGAGACGGGATCAAACCGGTAGGTGTTGTCCGCACTCCGTATGAAGGCATCGCCCTCGCTCGAAAACTCGAGGCTGACCCATTCGGTCGAGGCGTCGGCAAAGCGGGGAGCGTCCACGAAGGTGACCGTTCCGTCGGGCGCGAGCCGGCCCGGTCCCAATCGTTCGTCAAGGACCCAAAGCGTGCCGTCGGGGGCCTGGTCGGCCGCCTCGATGGTTTTGGAGAGCTCTCGGTGCTTTCCCTCCGTGTGATAGGTGTAGGGGGTTTTTTCGAGGATGCCTGCGTCGGTCGAGAGGGTCCATGCCGTCGTCTCGGCGACGGTGACCAGTGTATCCCCACGGCCAATCAGACGCGCTGGGCAGCCCGGCTCGGGAGGCGGGGACACAACGCGTTCAACGCGCCCGTTGCGGAGGGCCACGAGGGCCCGATTCCTTACAGACAGCCACACGGTGCCCGATTCGAAAGTGAGAATCCCACAGACAAATCCGTTCGCCAACGAGTCGGGGAGCGAGGCGGGCTGAATTCGATGCCCGTCGTATACAGCGAGCCCCGCGCTCGTCCCGATCCACAGCCGCCCATCCGGGGCCTGCGCCAGCGACTGGATCGTGGCGTGCGGAAGCCCATTGGCACGCGTGAAGGAGCGATACGAAACGACCTCGTCAATGGCCTCTGTCGCCGACGGACCGGAGCCTGCGGGCTGGGCCACCGCGGCCGAACTCATGATCCCCAGGAGGGCGCCCATGAGGGGCAACAGGGGAGCAACGGTCCGCCAGGCAACGATTCTTGCATCAGAAAGACAGTTCATGACCCTGGACGGATTGCGGGTGATCGGCTTCCTGCTGGTAGAGATCGGCAACGGAGCCGAACCGGTCAACAGGCAGAGCTGAGTTTGGTAGTGATTATTCTAAACAACAAAAAAGATTGGACTTCCATCATCCACACCCAGAAGCACATCGCTGAACGTTTTGACATATTCACATCAACCCCCGAATGACAGTTAAGGGACGCCGCCCCTCGCCCCGAGGCAGGATCCTCGAAACGGGTAGCCCCCTCCACGAATACACGTCTATCGGTCTCGTATTGTCTGACGATCCCTCAGATTCCTTCACCCGTCGCCTCTTTCCATATGCGTTTTCTGTCCACCCTTGCCGCCAGCGTCATTGGGACCCTGATCGCGCTCGGTCTCATCGTCTTCTTCTTTGTCTTCTTCTTTTTTGCCCTATCCCTCTCGGCCGGTCAGACCCCGGCCGTGCAGCCCGGATCGGTCCTGACCGTGCCCCTTGAGGGCGACCTTCCGGAGCGCGTGACCGACGACCCATTCCGGCAGGCGTTTGGCCAGGGTCCGAACTATGACCTGCGCGACCTGCAGACCGCACTTGACAAGGCAAGCTCCGACGACCGCGTTAAGGCGGTATGGCTGCGGATGAAGGGCCTCTCGGCCGGGTGGGCCACGCTCGAGGAGGTGCGACAGGCCGTGGTGGAGGCGCGGGAGAATGGAGTGTCCGTCATCGCGTCGAGCGACGAGTTCGGGATGACGGAAAAAGGCTACTTCGTGGCCAGCGCGGCCGATAGCGTCTTTACCGCTCCGCAGTCGGCTTTCGAGTACAACGGGTTCGAGACCACGGTCACGTTTTTTGACGGGGCGCTTGAGCGTCTTGAGATTGAGCCGCAACTCATTCGAGCGGGCGAGTACAAGAGTGCCGGAGAACCGTTCGTGCGGTCGGACCTCTCGGAGCCGAATCGCGAGCAGCTCACGGCCCTTTTGGGGACGACAAACGATCGGTTTCTGACGACGATTGCCGAGGCGCGTGGACAATCCGTTGGGGCGCTCGATCGCCTCGCGAGGGAGGACGCGTTCCTCAGTTCCTCAAGGGCGGTGGACGAGGGGCTCGTCGATGGTTTTCGGTATGAGGATGAGGTGCGAGACCGGCTCCGAGACCTCGTGGAGACGACGGTGCCGAACGACCTCTCGACGGTGTCGGTGAGCGACT
>CAYRPX010000318.1:0-3730 GCA_964426195.1 uncultured Salinivenus sp. | reverse complement strand
GCCCGTCGTTAGTTCGACGGTGGCTCGAAGCTCGAAGTCGGGCGCAAAATAGTAATTCCCGTTGATTCCATTCTTGAATTCCTGTCGGCCCGTTACAGTGAGCGATCCGTCCGCTTCCGTAACGGACGAAGACGCACGGTCCGAGACGACTGGAAACCAAAGCCCGGAGATCACCCCATCACGAAATTCATCGTGGAAGGAGGGAGGGCTCTCGGGTAGGGAGGCGGTCGCGCTCCCGGCGGTCCCCTCCCGTATGGACTCCTCGATAGAAGCAGCGGAGAGGTCGCTACTGCCGCCCCCTCCCACCACTCCGGTCGCGCCCAGCGCACCCAGGACTTTTAGAAACCAGCGTCTATCCGGATCGGAAGTCCCGTTTGTGTCGGTCTGCTCGTATTTCATACCGGACCATGTGTGCGTCATAAATCGGCTCCAAATCCCCTCTCCGACCCGATGGAATTTCCGTCGAACCTATCCGAAGGTCTTCTCCGCGAAGGCGACGTGACTTCGGGTATCCTCCACGAAGTGACCACTCCGGCCATTCGTTTCAAGCACGTACCACCCATCGTACTCGATGTCGGCGCACGCGTCCGCGACGGCCGGAAAGTCAACCTCTCCGCCCGGCGCTCCCAGGATCGAAGATTCTCGATCCTTGAGGTGGATTTCGCAGATTCGGTCGTTGCCGAGTCGCCGAATCTCACCGGGCACGTCATAGCCGAACGCGGTGGAGTTGCCGACGTCGTAGTACACCGACAGGGCCGGCGATCCAACTTCGGACATAATCTCAAGATTTTGCTCTGCGGTTAGGGTATTTTCGAGCCCGAGCACCACACCGGCCTCCTCAGCCCGGGGGGCGAGCTGGCGAAGCGCCTCCACAACTCGCTGCACGCCGTCTGTGTCGAGCCGATACTCGGCGTATGGCCCGTCGCTGACGTTCTCGACTTCTCCGTTCTCGTCCCTCCATCGGAGGTCACCGTTTCCGAAGAAGGCCAACAGTACAACGGGCGCTCCGAGCGCCGCGGCGGCCTCGATGGCCTCCACGACGAAGACAGCCGCCTGAGGCTCCGACTTGAGCGGAATTTGGTTGAGAATGCTTCCAGCCGCCGTTGAGTGATACTGGACGTCGTGCTTCCCTCCAAGCTCCCGATAGCGCTCCTGGACCGAGGAGTTGCGGAGGGGCATGTGATCCGGAGCCGTGCCCACGCTCACCTGGAGGCCTTCCAGGTGGGCTCGTGCGGCCTTGGGAATGAGGTCGGGCCGGCAGGGCGGACCAAGGTTCCAATCACACATGCCGACTGGGACAGAGTCGTCCGCTGTCGAGCTCGTTTCCAGCGGGAATGAAGGGGTGGACACCGCGGTCATGCCGGCCGCTGCACCGCCGAGTGTACTGAGAAATCGTCGTCGGGAGTAGTCCATTTCGAAAGAAGACTCAATGAGAAGAAGGTGTGGAGGAATACAACCACCAGGGAGTCAGGGCCTCTCGCCCGCACTCCCCCGAGATTCCTCCCCGGGATCCCCCACCGGCTAAATCTCGACGGACCCTGTCGTCCAGAGCGTCTCGGCCCCTCGGCGGGCCCAGCTCCACACCGCGTCCTCGCCGCCGCGAAGCCGGACCTCCTCGCCCTGAAGGGCCGCGAGGCCCACCGTCTGCGGCAGATCCAGGATCCGCCGCACGTTTAGCAGGGACGGACCCGCCCGGTGCGTGGGCGGGAGGTCGTCCAGCCGGAGTCGATGGGCCTTCCCGGTGCTGTTTGAATATTGCTCCCGCTCCACGACGGCGGCCCAGTTGCCCTCGCCCGGCGCTTCCAGGCGCACCGGCTGCCCCCCGTCGACCGTCCGCTCTCGGGTCCACGCCGAGGCCTCCACGTCCAGCCACTCGACCGTGTAGGATCCCTCCGCGGCGCCGAGGTCGAGGGTCACCGCGCCTCCATCGGGGAAGTAGAGCGCGTAGACCTCTTTGCCCTCGTGGGCGAGGTAGGCTACGTTCGGCGCGCGGTCGCCGAGCAGGCGGCTCTCGGCGTCGGGGATCGCCTCGAAGACGTTGATCTCGTCGAGCAGCATCCGGGCGCTCTCGATCTGGGCCTTCGCCCGGTCGTTCAGGCCGATGCCCGCCGGCGGGCGGTGGAAGCGGGTCGTGGCCGCCCCGCCGAGGATGTTGCGCCACCACCGATCGATGCCCGGCTCCGGCCCGTCGGTCCAGTCGGTTTCGCCGCCGTAGGTCTTGACGTGGTTGATCGGCCGGATCGCGTCCTCGACGTAGGAACGGACCCACTGCAGATTGTCCCAGTGGTCCTGTCCCTCGTGCGTGGAGTTCTGGGAGAGATCGACGTAGTCGTACAGCCCCTGCTGATCGAGGCTGTGGCGGTGCTGCTCGCCACGGATCTCTTCGCTCTGAAACATTTCGGTGACGTAGACCTCGACGCCCGCGTCCTCGGCCTGCTCTTTCACGTACCGGGCCCAGTAGCCCCCCCACGCCGGCGGATGCTGGACGAAGAGCTCGTTCGTCACGGTGTAGAGGACATGATCGTACTGGAAGGCCCGCTTGAGGACCTCGTCCACGAACCGCTTCTGGTGGCGAAGCACCGTCTCGTCATCGTGGATGGCCGGCACCGTCATGAAGAAGTCGTGTGTGGCGTCCGAGCTGGCTGTGACGTCCTGGTAGTGCCCGCTCCCCTTAAGGCTGACCTCGGCAACCGAATAGTTGACGTTGTTGTCTGGATTCCAGACGGCTACGCCCCAGTCACCGGTGTTGTAGTCCCACTGGTCCCAGAGCTCGATCTGGACGACGATGTCCCGTTCGGCCGTCCACTGGAGCATGTTCTCGAACCGTTCCCAGTACTCGGAATTGAGCGTGGTGAGGTCGTACTGTCCGTTCTCGGTCCGGGCGAAGGGCCGGACGTTGCCGTCCTCGTCGTCCCGGGCGCTCATCGTGTTGCGGATGTAGTTTGCGCCTACCGCCTCCATCTCGTCGAGGTGGGCCTTGAGGTTCGGGATCTGGAAGAGGTTGTCGTCCTTCGAGCCGCCGATCGGCAGGATGAGCTCCCCGTCGTACTGCCAGTACCGGGAATGCTCCGGGGACGGCTGGATCGCGTCGGTTTGGGCGCGGGCGGGCAACGCGCCCCCCACCGTCCCAAGGAGAAGGCCTACGACGAGAAGCAGACCGAAAACGAGCGGACGTCGGGAAGGGGCGGGGGGAAAGTAAGTCATGACGTGCGTTTGAGACCGTGTCTGGAGGACCGAGAGCGGAGCGGCCCGCATCGCCCCCAGGCCGTTCATTCTTAAGGGACCAGGTGATAGATCTTTCCGTTGAGGGCGAGGATGAAGAGGGGGCCGTAGTCCCAAACCGGATCGGTCAAGCCATCGGTCCGGCCCCCCACCTCCGGCAAGTCGCCGACTTCGAGAGGGGTCCTCTCGCTCCCTCCCCCCCGCGCCTACAGCGGCAGGTTGCCGTGCTTCTTCCGCGGGTTGTTGACGACCTTGTCCTCGAGCATGTCGAAGCCGCGGAGGAGACGCTCCCGTGTCTCGCTCGGCTTGATGACGTCGTCGACGTACCCGTACTCGGCCGCCACGTAGGGCGTCGCGAAGCGGTCGCGGTACTGCTCGGTGAATTCCTCCTTGGCCGCCTCCGGGTCGTCGGCCGCCTCCAGCTCGTCGCGGTAGATGATCTCGACGGCGCTTTCGGGGCCCATCACGGCCACCTCGGCGGTGGGCCAGGCAAAGTTGAGGTCGCCCC
>CAYRPX010000317.1:0-3744 GCA_964426195.1 uncultured Salinivenus sp. | reverse complement strand
CCCCTACGTCTACTTCGTGCACTCCTACCACCCTGTTGCAAAAGAGAAAGAGGACGTTCTCGCCACCACCTGCTACGGCCACGACTTCCCATCCGTGGTGCAGCACGAACACGTGTTTGGCGTGCAGTTTCACCCCGAGAAGTCACAGGCCGCAGGGCTGGGGCTCTTGGAAAACTTCTCATCCTTCTCCACACCCGAACGGTCCCGAGAGCTCGCGACCTAACCCGGGTCTTGGTGGTAGAAGAAATTGCCCTACAAAGGCCGAAACTCCAAACAAATAGAAAAGCCCGCCCCAAAAGGGAACGGGCTTTTACGTTCCAAGTCAGACGACCTCCGAGCCGTTATCCGACCGGGGAGGCGTTCAGGGCGCTGAGGCCCTTTTCCGTCTGCTCCGTTTCGTAGGCAACCTCCTGGCCCTCTCGCAGGTCGCCGCCCATCGTCGAGCCGGTAATGTTGTTGGCGTGAAGAAAGACATCTTCGCTTCCATCTTGAGGTTCGATGAAGCCGTATCCCTTCTCGCTGTCGAACCACTTGATCGTTCCGCGTTCCATAGTGTTCTACCTAGGTGTGTTTGTTGGTGCGCTCCTCCGGTGCAGCGCAGGCGAAAAGAAGCTTTTCGGCGCGACAAGGCAACGACGGAGACGCAAATTGTGTGTTATCGGGACGTCCCACACCTCGGCATCTTTACAGTTCCACATGTCCCCGGAATCGAGAACCTTCTTCACGGAGTTCCCTTCTCGATCGGCGGATGCGGCAGCCGTCACCTCCAGTTCAGAGCGATCCCGAACCCCGATGGACGAGGAAAAAGCCACCCCGCACGACCATGACTAGTTGGGGGGGTAGAACCTCTATACACTGCCGGCGATATAGATATGTGCCCCTATTGCTGCCAGCTCATAACGGTGATCCCCCCGCTCCGCTCCTCGTAACGTCTCCACTCCCACACTCTCACTCCCACGCCCCCACGCTCTTCACCTTCCCCCACTTCCTATGCCCCTCGTCATCCCTGCCATTGACATCCGAGACGGCCGATGTGTACGCCTCCACCAGGGCTCGTACGACGACGAAACGGTCTACTTCGATGACCCCGTAAAAATGGCGAAGCTGTGGCGCGTGCAGAATGCCCAAACGCTCCACGTGGTCGACCTCGACGCGGCCCGAGGCGAGGGGGGCCACAATCGGGCAGTGATCGGCGAAATGTGTGACACCCTTGACATTCCCATCCAGCTCGGCGGCGGCATCCGTTCGATGGAGCAGATCGAGGCGGCCCTTGACATGGGCGTGTATCGAGTGATCCTGGGGACCGCGGCCGTGCGGGATCCAGACTTTGTAGAACAGGCCGTTGATACGTTTTTGGCCCAGCGCGTCGTGGTGAGCATCGACGCGCGCGACGGCGAGGTGCGGGTCGAGGGCTGGACCGAAGGCTCGGGACTCGACGCTGTCGAGTTTGCAAAGGCAATGGAGGCCCGGGGCGTCTGCCGAATCGTCTACACCGACATTAGCCGGGACGGGACGATGGAGGGCCCCAACATTCAGGCCTACCGACGGCTGGGTCAACATTTATCCACGGCCAAGATCACTGCCTCCGGCGGCGTCGGCGACTATGAGGACCTGCTCGACATTCAGACCCTCCAGCCGTACGGCGTCGACTCGGTCATCGTGGGAACGGCACTTTACGAAAACCGCTTCCCCTGCCAGCAATTTTGGGCCTGGCAGGACAAGGACGACGTGGACCTTGACACCTTCTCCACAGCCCCCCTCCGCCAAGAAGCCTCTTCCCCCGAAAAGAAATAATTGCGCTCTCCCCCTTCCGTACGTCCACACGTCCACCTTTCCCTCCCGCCCCGCCCATGCCTCTTGCCAAGCGCATCATTCCGTGCCTCGATGTCGATGAGGGTCGCGTCGTCAAAGGCATCAACTTTGTCGACATCCGCGATGCGGGCGACCCGGTGGAACAGGCCCGCACCTACGACGCCGCCGGGGCCGACGAGCTGGTGTTTCTCGACATCACGGCTACGCACGAAGATCGCGACATTATGCACGACGTAGTGCGCCGCACGGCCGATCAGGTCTTCATTCCCCTCACCGTGGGCGGTGGACTGCGCTCGGTGGAGGACATGCGGGCCATGCTCCAGGCCGGGGCCGACAAGGTGGCCGTCAATTCGGCGGCGGTAAAGGACCCCGATCTCATTGCTCGCGGGGCCGATGCCTTCGGCAACCAGTGCATCGTCGTGGCGATCGACGCGAAGCGGCGAACTGGAAAGGGGCCCAACTGGGAAGTGGTGGTCCACGGCGGCCGGAAGCCGACGGGCCGCGACGCGGCGGCGTGGGCCGTGGAGGCGGAGGAGCGAGGGGCCGGGGAGATCCTGCTCACGTCGATGGACCGGGACGGAACGAAGGACGGCTACGACCTCGACCTGCTGCGGGCCGTCACCGAGCGGGTCCAGATTCCCGTTATCGCGTCGGGTGGCGCCGGCACCCTGGAGCACCTGCAGGAGGGTCTCGTGGACGGGAGGGCGAGTGCTGTATTGGCCGCGTCGATCTTTCACTTCGGAGAATACACGGTCGGAGAGGCGAAAAACTATCTGCGCGACGCCGGACTGCCGGTCCGACCGCCTTCTGAAGACTGGGCCGAGCGCTACACCCTCTGACGATGAGAGCCGATCCCTCCGCCCTGTTCCCCGACCCAGCGGGAGGAGGGATCGGCTCCTCCCCGGCCGTCCCCGCTTTGCTGACCATCTCAACGGAAACCACGACGGAGTATTCTCCTTTAGGTCTCACCAAGGCCCCCTTACTGGCGGAGCGGGTGCCGCGTTTTTCGACCGGGGATCGACCCCGCGTCCTCACCCCAGACGTTCCGGTGCCCGCGCCGTCCGAGCAGGGCGCCCCAGAAGCAATCCACTCCAACCACAGCGCAGACCCATGCCCACCACGACTACACGAGCGCGGGAGCACCAGGAGCGGTGGGACGAGGTTGCGTCTGATCCATTGCTCCGAGATCTTCCCCACAAAGTTGAGACCAACCGCCGCGGCCAGATCGTCTTGAGCCCCCACACGAACCGCCACTCGTTCGCTCAGGAAACGGTTGCCGATCTTCTTAACGAGTACGCGCCAGACGGATTCGCCCCTCCCGAATTTGCAATTGCCACCCCGGAGGGCGTCGAGTCGCCCGATGTCGTGTGGATGAGTCCAAACCGCCGACGGGACATGGAAAAGACCGGGGACCCGACGACGCTCGCCCCGGAGATCTGCGTGGCGGTCCTCAGCGCCTCCAATGTCGAGGAAGAACTCCATCAGAAGCGAGAGCTCTACGTCGCGGTCGGTGCCAAGGAGGTCTGGATCGTCGGCGAGGAGGGCCAAGTCCGGTTCTTCGACGCAGACGGGGACGTGGAGGCCTCCGAAATTGCCCCCAGCTTTCCCGATCAGATATGATGGACGTCCCACCGTCAGAAGACGAATCGAGCGCGATGACTCCGAAGAAGAAGGACGCAACCAGCGTTACTCCGGCTCAGTTGCTTAGGGGGGCCGCCCTGACGTTCGCCGTGCTTGGGGGCGGCATGGCTGTCTGGGGCCTGGACAAGTGGATTCGCTACCCGGAGGTCCGGGCAAGTCAGTTTGGCTTTGAGGCCCCACTGTGGCCGGCCTTCACCCTCTTCGTCCTCGTCGCGACCGTCGTGGTCGTCGGCCTCTTCTGGACCGCCGCCGAGCGGGTGGCGGACGGGGAAAACCTCTTTGCACAGCGGC
>CAYRPX010000316.1:0-3745 GCA_964426195.1 uncultured Salinivenus sp. | reverse complement strand
GATCGTGGCCAATACGGGGCACTACGACGTGGAGCTCAACCTGGAGGAGCTCGCCGAACTTTCCACGGACACCCGCGAGGTGCGCGAGAACAATCGCGAGTACACGATGGAGAACGGCGAGAAGGTGTTTGTGCTGGGCGACGGCCGCCTCGTGAACCTGGCCGCGGCGGAAGGCCACCCCAGCGAGGTGATGGACATGAGCTTCGCCAACCAGTTCCGCGCTCACCTCGACCTCGTTCAGCGACACGAGTCCGACGAGATGCTGGAGGACAAGGTATACGACATCCCGCAGGATATGGACGACGAAATTGCCCGTGTGAAATTGCGCACCATGGGCATCAACATCGATACCCTGTCCGAAGACCAGGAGCACTACGCCACGGACTACTCCGCCGGCACCTGATCAATTTCGAATTGCGAGTGGCGAATGTCGAATGGCTCGACGTTCTGCCGAGCGAGATTGAGCGCCGCTCTGGGGCCGACTGTGTTCGGGCCGGAGCGGCGCCTTTTCTTGGGTGTAGAGGGAGGGCTTGTATGTCGGGCATTCACTGTGGGGCTGACTCCGCAGTTCGGAGTCGGGCGTGGGGTGTGGGTCCGCCTTTTGTCTATGGAGCTGACTCCCTCAATTCTTCCCGACACCTCAAGAGAACCACCCTTGCATTTTTCGGCCATTGCCAGGACCTTCTTCGAGGGCCTCGGTCCGACCGTGGATCCAGTTTTTTCTGAGACCGGGGGTGGGGAGGTGTAAATTTCTCTGACCAATCGATCTGTGAGACAATGGTGTCCATTCCTACGAAAACCCTCCCCAGCGGTGATGAACTTCCAGTCGTCGGGTTTGGCACGTGGAACCTAGACGAGGAGGAGGTCCGGGAGGTCCTTCCAGTTGCTCTCGACCACGGCTACCCGCACGTCGATGCCGCGGAAGGATATCAGAATGAGGGGGCGATTGGGCAAGTACTGACCGAGTACGATCGGGAGGAACTGTTCCTCACGTCGAAGGTCGTTGCCTCGAACCTCCACTACGAGAGTGTACTCGAATCGCTGTCTGCGTCTCGAGAGGCGCTGGGGGTTGAGGCGATCGACCTGTACCTGATCCACTGGCCCAATCCGACGATCTCGCTGCGACAGACGATGCGGGCCCTCGAACGGGCCTACGAGGAGGGGCTCGTTCGAAACGTGGGGGTGAGCAACTTCGGCGTCTATCACCTCAAGTTCGCCCGGAAGATCGCGAACGTTCCCATTGCGGTCAATCAGATTGAGTTTCATCCGTGGTACGTTCGGCAGGACCTGTTGGACTACTGCCACGAGCATGACATCGTCGTGGAGGCGGCGGCCCCGCTGGCCCGCGGCGCGGTGCTTGACGACCCGGTGGTCACCGACGTGGCTGAGGCCCACGACGTGACCCCGGCCCAGGCCGTTCTTCAGTGGGCCCTTGAGAAGGAGGTCGTTGTTCTCCCGAAGTCGGCGAACCCGGAGCACATTCAGACCAATTTCGATCTTTTCGACTGGAGCCTCGACGCCGATGCCTTCGACCGCCTGGACACGATCGATCGGGGGGAAAATGTTTATTGGCTGGACCTGGATGACGACATCTACGGGATTCCGGCCTGAATTTCCGGGGGGCTCAGGCGGATTCTCTTTCGGACGATGTCAGGGAACTCTGGATCGGGTCTGCATCTGTCCGGAACGAAACGGAGGTTTTAGGATGAGGCTCGACGCTCCGTTCATTTCTCGATGATCCAGTAATCACCATGACGGATCTTCGATACCTCCCCCACAACGACGACGTTACCACCTTCACCGCGACCGTCGAGAATGCCACCGACGAGTACGTCGTGCTCGACGGCACCTACTTCTATCCCGAGGGCGGGGGACAACCCGCCGACCGGGGGACGCTCGAGTGGGCGAGTGGGGCGGCCACCGTGGTGGACGTGCAGAAGGAGCACGGCGACGTACGTCACTACATCGAGGACGCGGAAGGTGAGATTCCGGCCGAGGGGGACGACGTGAGGGGCCAGATTGATGAGGAGCGACGTCAGAAGCATCGTCGGATGCACACTGCTCAGCACGTCGTTTCCAAGGTGGTGCTGGACGAGTTTGGGGCGCAGACCGCTGGCAATCAGATCCACGCGGATCGCTCGCGCATCGATTTCGAGCCCGCCAACTTCTCTGACGAGGACGTGAGGAGGATCGAAGAGCGGACCAACGACGCCATCGAGCAAAACCTGCCGGTGGAAAGAATGGAGATGGCCCGGGACGAGGCAGAAGCGCAAACGCCGGACGGCCGGGGGCTCCTCCCCCTCATTCCGGACCACGTGGATCCGCTGCGCATGGTGAAAATTGGGAACCTCGACCTCTGTCCGTGCGGCGGGACCCACGTCGATCGCCTCGGAGAGATTGGGCGCGTTCGCATCACCAATCGCACCTCAAAAGGAGCCGACGTGGATCGGATCGAGTTTGAACTGGTGGATTGAGCGAGGGGCTGGGCTCCCTGATCCGGAGTCCTTTCCTCATCTACGTCGCTCCCTTCCTCGACAGCTGACCTCTCCTGCATGCCAGTCACTGCTCATGCCCCCGGCAGCGTGACTATCGTCTTCGTGCCCCGGGACACCGAATCGTCCCTCGGCATCAGCTTCGCCACGGCCGACGGCGTGACGGCCACGGTCGAGTCGACCCGGGATCCGATGATCTACCTGGACGGTCGCCCCGCGCAGGTGGAGCCCGTGACCGGTCTGCTGGACCGCCTCGGCGTCACCGCCACGGTGCGCCTCGACACGGACGTGCCGATCGGCTGTGGATTTGGGGCCAGCGGCGCGGCCACCCTCGCCACGGCCCTCGCCGCCAACGAGCGGTTTGCCCTCGGCCATGGCCGCGCGGCCCTTGTGGAGAAGTCTCACCGCGCGGAGGTGGCGGCGGGCACGGGGCTCGGCGACGTATTTATCCAGGATCGGGGCGGAGTCGTGTGGGACACGGGCGACGGCCTGGAGCGCGCGACCCGCACGGCTCGAATTGAGTACCAGAGCTTCGGAGGCATCACGACGGCCGCGGTGCTCGGGGACGAGGGGACAATGTCCCGGATCCGGGACGCAGGCTGGGATGCGCTTGCGGCCATCGATCCCGACGGCTCCCTCACAGCTCTCTTTGACGCGTCGTGGCAGTTTGCGAAAGAAACCAGCCTCGCTACGAGGCGTGTCGGGGATGCCGTTGAAACAGTGCATGATCGGGGCGGACGAGCCACGATGACAATGATCGGGGAGACGGTCGTGGCGACGGGGACCGAGGGGGAGCTCGAACAGGAAACCCACATCACCCCCGAGGGGGCAACGCTTGAATAAATGGCCGTGGGCCGATTTCTCATTTCTCTCTTGGAGCCATGCTGACCTCTTTTGATGGATGGAGGTCCATCATCGGAGCGGTACTCGTGGCGCTGCTCGTCGTGGGAGGACTGGCGGGCTGCGGACAGCGCGAGGCGCCCGAGCGCACCGAGATTCTGTGGGACACGTGGGGAGTCCCCCACGTGTACGGGTCGGACACCGATTCACTGATGTATGCCTTCGGGTGGTCGCAGATGCGGGCACACGGCGATCGGGTGCTGCGGCTCTACGGGGAGGCGCGCGGCCGGGCCGCCGAGTATTGGGGGCCGGAGCACCTGGATTCGGATCGGCGCGTCCGGACCCTCGAACTGCCGGTACTCGGACGGCAGTGGGCCAACGATCAGGAGGAGCCGTTCCGGGGCTACCTGGAG
>CAYRPX010000315.1:0-3748 GCA_964426195.1 uncultured Salinivenus sp. | reverse complement strand
TCCGCAAGCACTTTCCGGAGGTCGACTTCGTGGTCGCCGTCCACAACGAGGAGCTCCGAGAGACCTTCCAGAACGCAGGGGTGGCGAAGGTGGTGTCGTCGGACACCACCGCCGCCCACCTGATCGCGAGTGTCATCTTCGAGCCTGACGTGGCCCGGTTTGCTCAGGAACTGATCGCGACGGCCCACGACGGGGATGAGTTCGACCTGCAGCAGTACACAGTCGAGTCCGGAAGCCGGATCGCGGACATGACCTACGGTGACCTCTTTCGTGCTCTGCACGAGGCGCGGCGGGTCCTCCCCATCGGCCTCAGCAAGGCCGGGGAGGAGGGAAAGACTCTCCTCAAGCTCCCCGAGGATGATGTGCCTGTTGACGCCGGCGACACCCTCATCCTGATTGCAAGGGGGCGGGACATCGACCCGCTGCAGCAAGACTGGGGGCTCGCGCGGCTCGGCGCCTCCAGCGCCGCCCCCTGATCCGCCTCCGCACGACCCAACAGCCGTCCCGACTCGCCATGACAGATTCGCCGATCAATTTCGAAAACCACGTCGTCCTTCTGGGCTGGAATGCCCTGGCCCACTGCATCACTCGGCAGCTGGTGCTGGCGGACAAGCAGGTTGCCGTCATCACGCGCCAGACGGAGGCGCGGGAGGTGATTCGGGAGGCCTTCTCTCCGGAGAACGTCCGGGTCCACCTCTCTCAGCTCAACGACTGGTCGACCTTCGACCAGGTCAACATCGAGCAGTCGATCAAGGTCTTCATCAACCTTGACAGCGAGGAAGACAGCCTCGTCGCCATCCTCAACCTGAAGGCCCTGTACGACGGGCTCGAGTTCGACGTCGTGCTGGAGAATCCCGAGCTCGAGGAGACGTTTTACGCGGCGGGCGTCACCTACGCGGTGGCCACTCAGAACCTCGCCTCGAAGCTCACGGCGAGCCACCTCTTCGAACCCGAGGTGGCCACCTACACGTCCGACCTGCTTTCCGCCAGCGAACAGGAGGGGGACCATGACATCCAGCAGTACGAGCTGCTGGACACAAACGAGTACGTGGGGCAGACCTGGGGCGACCTCTTCTGGGACCTGAAGGAGCAGCTGAACTGTGTGCCGATCGGGCTGGGCCGCCCGCAGGCAGACACCCCGAAGCACGACCTGACGAAGGTGCCCCCGGAAGACATGCGGCTCGAGGCGGGTGATCACATCGTGCTCATCACGGCCGCCGAGAAGGAAGAAGCCCTCGAATCGTTCTTTGGCACCAACGAAGGCATCCGGCGCTGACTGCCAGCGCGGCCCGGTCGGTCCTCGGCGGAACGGAGACGCCAGAGGGCCTGCGCCGCCCCCGAACAAGGCCCTTCCCCCGAATGAGGCCGGGTGCGCTGTTCCGAGCCCCTACGCCCCCTCCGTGGTCGGCTGTCCCCGTTCCAGGGCGCGATGCTCCATCGTCTCGGGCCCGAACGCCTCCTCCAGGACCGGGAGCGCCGCCTCCGGATCACAGTCGCCGCACAGAAAGACGTCGACGGCGGCGTAGTCGTGCTCCGGCCACGTATGGATGGTAACGTGCGACTCGGCCAGCAGGACCGCCCCGGTGACGCCGCCGTTCTCCTCGAAGGGGTGCAGCCGGGTCTCGAGAAGGGTCGCGCCACACGCGCGGGCGGCAGCTTCAAGGGCGTCGGCAACGTACTCCACGTCGGTCAGGCGCGAGGCCCCGTAGAGCTCGCAGATCAGGTGCGTGCCCCGGCACGAGGGAGGCGCTGGGGCCGGAGGCGACTGGGACCGGGAGGTGGGCGTGGACATGAGGAGAAGCGTGACGCGTGAAGCGTAATTCGTGAAGCATGACGCGGGAAGCGTGACGTGGGAAAGACGTCCCGAATCCCACATCACTTGCTCTTCTCTTCACTGTCAAGTTCCGCCTTCAGCTGCGCGAGTTCCTCGTCGGTGCCGGACGACGATTCGTCGAGCGCGGCGTCAATCTCCTCGTCGACGCTCTTGCTCTCTTCAGCCATCTCGCCGTAGGCGGCGGCCATGTCTTCTTCTTTCTCCACCTTCTCTTTCATCCGCTCCATCATCGAGATGGTGCCGTCGCTGTCGCTCTGAGCCAGCTCTTCGTTGACCTTCCGGGTGGCGGAAGCGGCCTTCGAGCGGGCCTTCAGGGTGGTGAGCTCACTCTCGTACTGCTGGATTTGCTGCTCCAGATCGTTGACCTTCTGCTGGAGCTGTTCGGCCTGCTGCTTCTGCTTCTCGTGGCTGGACTGGAGCTTCTCGGCCTCGCTCTGCGCCTCCTTCTTCTTGTCGAGCGCCTTGCTGGCAAGGGATTCGGCCTTCTCCGAGTCCATGTCGCCGCTTTTCGCCTTGCGGAGCAGCTTCTTGGCGTCCTTCTCGTACTTTTGGGCTCGGTTTTCGGACTCGCTCATGTCGCGCTCCAGCTTGTTGACGACGGATTTCGTCTCGGCGAGGGCCTCCTTGGCGCTGGCTTCGGACTTGAACAGGTTGATGGCGCGCTTGAATAGACTCATGACGTGCGGGGGATTGGTGCGTGAAACGTGTCGGGCGAATTATTTGGCGGCGGGCTCTTCGTCGAGGCTGTACCGGAGATCGATCAGCTCGTCGCCGTACTCCTCCAGGGCGAAATGCAGGGCATTGATGGTGCCCCGAAGCTCCTCCCGGTCCAGCGTGGCGAGGCGAAGCGTGTCGCGGAAACGCACCTCCTCGCCGTCGTCACTGAGAATGAAGGCGCCGTGGACGAGGGTCCCGTTCATCTGGAGCAGCCGCTCGAACAACCGGGAAGCGTCGGCCCCGGGCGGGACGGCCATGATGGTCTGCTGGATTTCGAGAATCGGGTCTTCGCAGTCAATTACCAGGTTGGTGATGTGGCGCTCCTCGTTCTCCACGACGAGAAGGGCCTCGCCCTCGTCTTTTTTCGTGATGATGAGGCCGAGGTCGCCCACCCAGTTGGCAAGCGTCTGGAAGATGTCGGCGTCGAGGTCGGTGGTGGTGTCGTCCATTGGGATGGAAACGGTCGATGAATGGAAATGGCGCAGTGGGGGGCAAGGATCGAACAAGTAGAGTCAGGCGCCCTGGGCGTCGAGATACTCGAGAACGCGGTCGTGGGCCTCGTTCAGGCGTTTGGAGACCTCCCCGGCCACCTCATGCTTGTCCGGGTCGTCCCGAAAGTAGTCCTGATGATACTTCTTCATGACGCGTCGGTAGCCTTGTTTGACCGCCTCGCGCCCACTGCCCACCGGCACCTCCAGGGCCTGGTACGCCTCCGCCACATCCGGCGGCACGTCGGAGGGGGGAACGTCCGACGACGCGGCGGGGTCGGTCGACGGGGCCGCCTCGGCGTCGGGGGCTTCCTCCCCCTCCTCGTCCTCAAGCGGATCGCCGCGGAAGCGTCCCAGTTCGGCCCGGATCAGACGACGGAGGCGTCGGGAGAGGGACATGGGACCGGGGGCGTTGATGCGAAGTGCAGCGTCGGATCGGTCGATACGCGAGCGGGCGGGCACAACTGTTACTGAGCCCGTCGGACGGCCGCTCAGGAGGATGGGCGCTCAGGAGGACGACGCGCGGGGGAGGATGTTGTCGAACTCGTACGGCTCCACCTCGCGGCCGTCGTAGACGCTCCAGTCGCTCGACCCGTAGCGTTCGAGGGCCACAAATCCGTCGTCGGCCTCGTAGACCCAGTAGTGCAGCGAGTTTGTGCGGTCGTCGACGGTGCGCGTGGCCGGGCCCTCCTCGGCCAGGACGTAGTCG
>CAYRPX010000314.1:0-3756 GCA_964426195.1 uncultured Salinivenus sp. | reverse complement strand
ACCGCCGACACACGGCTTTTCAGGCCGTTGCTCTACCACCTGAGCTACCTGACCCATCGTGACGTGATCGGGAGGCGCAGACAGACCATGCCTGGAAAATGTACCAGTTTGGCCCTCGTCTGTCAATGACCAAACCCGTCGATTCATCCCCCATTCACTGGGGGTCATCTCGGTTCTCAGGGGGAGAACTGCCTTTATTGAGGGAATCACCTGAACGTCGCACGCCCCACATCAGTTTCGACCGGAGCGTGTGGAAAAAGTGTTGGCCGGGCAGCTTGACGAGGTTGACAGTGTGGTCGGCCCGTTCGACGGTAAACTGGGCGGAATGCTCCTCAAACACGGTGCTCCGTCCGTCGGCCGAGAACACGTAGGGTTGCTCCTTCTCGAGAACCTGGCAGGTGATCGAGGCACTGGCGGGAAGGACGATGGGACGGACCGTCAGGGTGTGGGCGGCGATCGGAGTCAGGATGACTGCCTCCACGTTAGGGGCGACGATCGGTCCGCCGGTGGAGAGGGAATAGGCCGTCGAGCCAGTGGGGGTGGCGATGATAAGACCGTCGGCCCAGTAGTTGTTCAGCGGGGTGCCGTCAACGACCACTTCGATCTCGATGAGTCCAGCGGCTCCGCTGCGGTTGACCACGAATTCGTTCACGGCCCACTCGGTGTCGAAGGCAGAATGCGACTCCAACTGGGTTTCGAGTACGACGCGCTCTTCGATTCGGTAGTTGCCTGCCTCTAAGGCGTCAAGCGCGTCGGGAAGCTGATCGATCTCGATGTCGGCCAGAAAGCCGAGACGACCGATGTTTACGCCCAGAAGGGGCGTATCGTTGGGGCCCGTCAGGTGAGCGGTGCGCAGCAGCGTGCCGTCCCCTCCAAATGAAAGAACGAGGTCCCCTGCCTCGGCGATGTCGGAGACGGCGTGGTGGCGGCAGATACCGGGATCGAACAGGTTACGTTCAAGAAGACCCTTGGCAATGGGGTCGTGAATCCAAAAATCGAGGTCGTCGTTAAGGAATCGGTGGACTAGTTCCGACAAGGGCTTCCAGAGGGCGTCCTTGGTCGGATTGCCGGTGATGCCGTAGACCATAGGTCGTCAAAAGGTCGGGAAATGGAAATGAGGTCCGTAGGGGGAAATCCAGCGCCTTGCTAAAAGGTGGCGAGTCTGGAAAACGTTTCGGAGGAAGGGGGGTCTTCGAAGGAAGCGAAGGAGGACCAGCGGCGGAGCGAACTGGGAGAGTGAGACCATAGGTTCACACTACGGTCGGACAAGGTAGACGGAGCAAGGGGCGAAAACTGCCACCTGGTGACTGACCGAACCGATATTGGAATCTGGATCGTCCCGATCAATCTTGTGGGACCGCATGACGACGAGATCGACATCCTCCTCCTCCGCCACCCGTGTCACCTCAGGTCCTCGCTCGCCGTAAACGATGGTGGACTGCACCTCGAAGTCCTTTTCAGCCAATGTGCTTGCCCAGGTTTTCATCTTCTTCTCGGCGTCCTCACGGAGATCTTGGTAGAAATCGTCCATCTCGCCCGGTTCTTCATCGTGCAGCGTTTCGATGACGTGCAGCAATTGGATGTGAGTCCGGTCGGCAGTACCGAGTTGCTGCGCCGTGTCGAGAACGTATTCGTTGGTGCTGGACAGGTCTACGGGAATCAGAATCGAGTTGTACATAAGGGAGAGAAGGAGATTCGAGAAATCGTAAGAGAGACGGTTCGCCGAGAACAACAGAGGCCCAGGACGCTCCCGATCGGTGTAGATCGTCCTGACGAATATTCCGGAAGCGAGCGGCAGGGAGGACCTTGCGTCCATACGCCTTGACAACGGCTGATCCGGATCTCACAGTCGTATTGTACCATTTAAACACCGAAGAGAAAAGCCGCGGCATAAATACGTCTGAACGCGAGCATGACGCAGACCAATGTCCAAGCCCTCCGTCGCTCCCTCGCACGTCGCCTGAAGGAAAAAGCCGAACTGGAGCAGCGGGTCCGAGCGGTGCAGTCGCAGGTTCAGGCCGAGATTGCGCCTCTTCAGGAAGAAGTGCTCCGCCTTCGGATGGAGCGCCTCAAGGAGGCCTCTCAGACTCACATGCGAAGTGCCCGCCTTCGAAACGCCTACCACGACGCTCAGGAGGCCTACGAGCGGTTCCGGGAGCAGCGGACCCGCGAGTCCCAGTCGGTCGCGTCTTCCGACGAAGATCTGAAGGTGGCCTATCGACGTGCCACCAAGCGGTGCCACCCAGACGTGGTGCCCGACTCGTACCGAGAGGAGGCAGTGGATACCTTTCGGGCCTTGGAGTCGGCTTACCAGCAGGATCACCCGAGTGCTGTGCGAGCCATCGCTGAAGACCTGGAAACATGGGGCTTTCCCCAACCTCCGTCCGAGTCCATTGAGTCGTCTTCTTCCGACGAGCGAGCCGCGCTCCGCCAAGCCGTGTCGGACTTGAACGCTGCCATCGACCGGCTCCGAGCCTCAGACGCGTACCAGAGCCTGTCGGCGTCCACCGAGGCCGAGGTCGACGTGGAGGCGGTGGTGGGAGCTCAGAAGCGAGCACTCCAGAAGAAGCTCCAAAAGCTCCAGCGCCGACAGCACTCCCGATTCTGAGAACGGATCTATCAGCTTCACAGGGAGAGAGCACGTTGTCCTTCCATTCTCGGGCCCCGGGCCTCCCCGGTCGTTGTGATTCGGAGTCTCCTAAGCTACGTTGTGGTGGACGCTCGGGGAGCCTCTCAGCTTCTGTTTGGAATTGTGTGTTTCGTGTTGCGTATTACGTGTTGCAGATTTGAGGCATGTCTCTCACGACGCAAGGTGCCCTACGCAAAGTCTGTTTCGGGGAGGGACAGGAGGCTAGTGGACGACGTGCACGAACAGCGCTTAAAGGGGGCTTGGAGCAGAGCGAGGAAGTGCCCTCGGGGGAGACCGAGTACTCTCCGGGGGGCGTAAACAGTTCCCCGAACGAACTCCTCGAACGAACTCCTGACGCCTCGCGACTTAGCCCCGCTTCGTTACCGGCGGTCCGCGTAACAGGAGATTGCACTCAACCACAAGCTTTGACCCGCAGTAGATTTCTATGTCGAAAACTAGTGCTCAGCAGCGGGGGCGCACGCCCCTCATGCGGCAATACTACAAAATCAAGGAGCGCCATCCGAAGGCGATCCTACTCTTCCGCATGGGTGACTTCTACGAGTCGTTCGACGATGACGCCAAGACGGTGAGCCGACTCCTCGGCATTACGCTCACTGAGCGCAACAACGGTGAGGCCGACGATGTGCCGATGGCAGGGTTTCCCCACCACGCCCTCGATAACCACCTACCTAAGCTTATCCGTTCAGGGCTGCGCGTTGCCATCTGCGAGCAAGTAGAGGATGCCGACGATTCGAGTGGCAAGGTGGTGGATCGAGACGTCGTAGAAGTCGTGACGCCCGGCGTTTCCTTCCATGATCAACTGCTCAATCCAAAGCAATCCAACTTTTTGGCCGCCATCCACTTTGGCGCCGGTCGAGACAAAGATCGCATTGGGTTTGCGTTCATCGACGCGACCACGGGGGAGTTTAGCGTGACCGAGACCGGCGTCGACCAAGTGACTGATCTCGTCCAGACCGTCGCCCCCTCTGAGGTCATTCTCGACAAGCGTCGCACCGACCGCCTCCAGGCGCAGCTGCGTGAGATTCCGTTCACGGTGACCGAGCAGGAGGATTGGGTCTTCAAGTACGACTTTGCCTACCAGACGCTGCTGGAGCACTTCGAGACGC
>CAYRPX010000313.1:0-3757 GCA_964426195.1 uncultured Salinivenus sp. | reverse complement strand
CCCGTCGATCTTGTAGTCGGGAGAAGCGATGGCCTCGGTGGCGCCCATCTTGCCCTGGTCCATCTTCACCCATACGTCGTACGGCGCCGTGGCCCGCACCATCACTTCGTCCGTGTCGACCGGCTCCTCGCGCATTTCCGCGGAGGGCGCCTCGTCGATCCAGAGGTCCACGTCGACGACCTGCCCGCCCTCGAACGTGTACGTGGCGGACACGTCCTCGCCGTTGGGCGTGTCGAGACAGCGCAACTCGACGGTCTCGGAAAAGGTGCCGGCGGTGTTCTGGAACTCCTCGTCGCTGTTGAGGGCTTCGACGAAGCGCTCGACGTACTCGGGAGTCCAGTAGCGGGGGGCGTCGTCGGTCATGATCAGAGAAAAGATTTGTCAGAAGGACACGCCGTAGTGTAGCCGTGCAGGTGGGAGAGTGGCAAGCGGTGTTGGGGAAATGGTTCGAGGAGGCCGCAAGTCAAACTCCAAGTCGCGGGACGACTCCGTCCGGCAGAGCGGGCCAGCCGAAAGATTGATCTTCCTTCTTTTTTTCTTCATACTTGTGCGGCCAACACCAGCGTAAGTTCTCCTTCTCGTGCCCGTACCATATTAAAAAAGGACCTCGTATGAGGCCGTCGTCGTCCCCTTCTTTTCATTTTCCCCAGACTGCCAAGCCATGCGTTCAGCCTCCTTCGTGACCAATCGTACAGCCTCGGTTTCCTCGTGCCTCGTTCCCGCCCGCTCCGGCCTACTCCTAGCTACAGTTGTGCTTGTGTGCTCGGCCCTGGCGTTCCACACCGCCCGTGCACAGCTGCCGACGGAGAGAGTGATCAGCGGCCCCTGCGCTGTATGCCAGCCCTTGTCGGTTCTCGTGGGGGACTTCAACGAGGACGGGACGTTCGACGTCGTTGCTGGACAGGGCCCGAGTCGTTTTGGGCAGCGCGCGAATGCGGTCACGTTCCACCCGGGCACCGGGAGCGGCACCGGCACCGATCGCCTCGGCCCCGCAACGGAAATCGCGTCCTCCATTGGGCAACCGGTGGCCCTCGCCAAGGGCGACGTCACGGAGAACGGCCACCTGGACGTGGTGATCGTCACCCAAGGCTCTTCTGAGCTCCTAGTTGTTCCGGGCAATGGGGATGGGTCCTTCGCGTCGCCGATTACTGTGGCCGAGCCGAACAGCCTCCGAGACGTGGCCATTGCTGACTTCAACGGAGATGATGCTCTGGACATCGTTGTGGGGACAATTGGGGGATTAGAATTATACCCGAATGAGGGCACCAATGGAGGCAGCGCAGCGTTCGGTTCTGAGAGCACTGTACCGTTCGGGGATCCATTCACGCTGCTCGGGGCCGCACACAGGATTGCCGTCGGCGACATCGGTGATGACGACGATCCGGACCTTGCGGTCGTCAATCGATCCGGCGAGCTCCTTTACGTGTTGGCGAACCCGGGGACGGCAAACCTAAGCGACTGGACAGTGAAGGTCATCGAGTTCACCCTTGCCCACCACGTGGCCTTTACCACCCTGAATTCCTTCCTCTCCATCCTAGTTTGGTCCGCGACGACCAACTCCGACCTGCCCAATCTCGCCGTGTACCCGGGCGACGGGACCGTCGAGGGATTCGGCAACGCCAACCGTCGCGATCTCAATTCTACGAATAACGATGTCGTGGACCTGCGCTCCTTCGACGCGGACGGGCTCGGGAACCCGGATGCCGTGGAAATTGGTCGGGATAGGGTGGTTGTACATCCGAACTCTGGCGATGAATTTGGCCAGTCGATCCAGTCTAAAGTGAACACAGTAGGACCTGGGGGGGACACCGCGATTGGGAATCTTGACGGCGGCAACGGTCCCGACATCATAGGGACGGGTCCACGTGAGGATGTCATTCGCCTCGGGACGAACAACGGGAGCGGAGAATTCCTCCTGGAGGACAGGGAAAACCTCACCGAAACACCGGATCAAAAGATTTCAGCCCGACCGGACAATTTGGAGCTGTTTCAGGAGAGTCCGCAGAGATTGGCGGTTGGAGGCGAACGTGATGTTAGGGTCTTTGAGTATGATGAGGAGCTGGGCGAGTTTGGAGACCCGACCCGCCTTCCGAACGTAGTTGGGCCGTTGGATGTCGAAACCATGCGCTCCGGGGACGGGACGCCCTGGGTCATCGTTGGGGACGAGGAAAAACTCAGGGGCTACCCGCTGGACGGCGGAGAAGCAACAACCATCGCTGAGCAGAGGACCCCAACTGTCGAATCGGTGGGGGACCTCGATGGTAACGACCTGTCTGACTTCCTCTTTAGCAATGACGAAGGTTTACACGTCGGCTTCCAGCAGCAGGACGGCGATCTCTTTGACACGAAGCTGGTCAATAACGATTTGTCGAATATAGACGATGTGGACGCGGGAAAACTGGTTGGCGGCGATAAGGCGGCCATCGAACGTAAGGACATCATCGCTGCAAAGCGCGAGACCGGGATCGATATTCTTTCCCAAAAGGAGGACGGCACCTTTGGAGCCGGGCAATCCCCCGAGGAATTTGACAATATGATTTGGAACAGACCAAATCGCGTGATCACCGAGGACTTCAACGGAGACGGTCTCGACGGCTTCCTAACCAATGGAGGTGATGTGACACCGGCGATGCCGTTTACGAATACCGGCAACGATGGCTTCGAGATCATCGACAGCGAAGAATCACCAACTAATAATGATCTACTCCATGGACCAGAGACCGCGATCGACCTGGGCGACGTAGATGGGGACAGGTTTCCGGAGTTTGTACGGGGTGGAGGGTTCAATGAGTGGTTCAACAACAATCTCGCCGACGAAGACGGATCTTCCGGCTCGGCCCTCGGCCGGGGGGTCAGTGGATCCGCCGCGAGAAGCACTCCGGTCTTTGGCAATCCTACCTCGTTTGCCTCGGTGCCCGGCGTCCGGTCCGTCACTACCGCCGACATCGACGCAGACGGGGACCTCGACATCGTGATTGCGTCCGGGACCGTGGAGAAGATCTCCTGGATCGAGAATGAGGAGGACAAACTCCCCGTCGAGCTCACCTCGTTCGAGGCCACTCAGACCGGCAAGGGGGCTGTGCGTCTCACCTGGACCACAGCCGCCGAGACCCAAAACAGCGGCTTCCGCGTCCAGCAAAAAGCAGCGGCGTCTTCCGGGGAGGCTGCCGGGGCGTCCGCGGGCATGTCCGCTCGTGGCTGGCACACCATCGGTCGTATGGAGGGCGCCGGGACGACCGACCAGCCGAAGTCTTACCAGTTTACCGCCGAGGACCTAGCGCCCGGGACGCACCAGTTTCGCCTCGAGCAGATCGATCTCAACGGAAGCACCACCGTTCACGACCCGATCACCGTGACGCTCCAGATGGAGGAGGCGCTTCGGCTTACGGCTCCCCGTCCGAATCCAGTGTCGGAGCAAGCGACCTTCTCGTTTGCCGTCAAAGAGAACCACCGGGCAACGGTGACGCTCTACGACGTGCTCGGACAGCGGGTGGCGACCCTCTACGAGGGAACCCCGGCCAACGGGGAGGCGCAGAGGCTCCAACTCGACACGAGTGATCTCTCCAGCGGTGTATACGTTTTGCGTCTCTCCGCCAACGGGCTGAGCCGCACGAGGCGCGTGACGGTGACCCGGTAGCCAGGGTTCCTCGATAGGCCTTGAGAATTTGGGAGAAAGAACGGCCAATCTTGGGTAGCATTTCAAGCCTGTGAGTTGGGATCTCAGAACTGTGCTCCCCTCGGGTAGGCGGCCGACGGC
>CAYRPX010000312.1:0-3758 GCA_964426195.1 uncultured Salinivenus sp. | reverse complement strand
CGTGCTCATCCCGGCCGCCTACGTGAGCCTCGAGCTGACGGCCCGCTCCGTGCAGGCGAAGCTGCCGGACTGGTCGTGGCTCCCCGACTCGATCCTTCAGCCTCGACGGGCGTAGCTTCCGCATCACGGGCGAGGACGAACTCCTGTCGTCCTCCTGGCGTTTTCCTTTCCGGAGGACCTGAACGATTTCGTTTCTGCCCCTTTCCATCTCTGCGTTCCGCAACGACGTCGTGATGTCTCGCGACGGTTGCGGGTCCTCCGTTCTGGCCCAGACATCCCGCCTCTATGCCCCGATCGCTCCTTTCGCCTCGCCCCGACCGTTTGCTCCTCCTTGGCCTCAGTCTGCTCCTTGCAGGAGGACTTCCCTGGGGGGGATGCGCCCAGGGACAGGAGGCTGATGACCAGGACACCACCACGATCCAAACTCCGGCGCCCTCCCCCGAAACCACCGTGGGGGACACCAGCGTGGACGCGGACGTGCCCTACGTGGCCACCCCCAACGAGACTGTGCGGGGCATGCTCCAGCTCGCCAACGTGTCGGAGGGCGATGTCGTGTACGACCTTGGAAGCGGCGACGGGCGCATCCCCATTACCGCCGCCCACCGATACGACGCCCGCGGCGTGGGCATCGAAATCAAGCCGAGCCTCGTCGACCGGGCCCGCAAGAATGCCAAGCTCTCCGGCGTCAGCGACAAGGTCGAGTTTCGACGGGGAGACATCTTCGAAGCCTCCTTCAGCGAGGCCACGGTTGTGACCCTCTACCTTTTTCCGGAGGTCAACCTCAAGCTCCGACCGATGCTCTTCGAGCAGCTCCAGCCGGGCACGCGCGTCGTCTCCCACAGCTTCGACATGAACGGATGGGAGCCCGACTCAACCACGAAGGTCAATGGTGATGTGCTCTACCTGTGGACGATTCCGGAGGAGGTGCCCGCGCACCTGCAGGAAAAATAGCGCAGCGCCCCCAATAGCAAATCCCCGCTCCGTCCTCGAAAAGGACGTGAGCAGGGATTTGTATTAGCTGACAGATGGTGGGGGAGTGGAGCCACTGGGATTCGAACCCAGGACCTCTGGAGTGCGATTCCAGCGCTCTACCAGCTGAGCTATGGCCCCAGTTGGAATCGGGTGCGGCGGAGGCGACGGTCGACATCGCAATTTTCTGTCTTTGGCTACGGCCCGTTCTGACAATCTGTTCCTGTGAGCACGCCTCAGAATGCGGCAAGAGGTGAACTCCCGCGTGAGAACCGTGCGAAAGAAGGGCCGTGACGAGCGTGTAAGAAGCTCGATCCGGTGGGCACGAGTGTCGGGGGCGTGCCGTAGGGCACCATGCACGGATTTATGACCAGACCTGCTCGCGCCGTGAGCCACAAGAACCTACCCACCAAAACGTGTCCCGTCTGCAACCGCGAGTTTGAGTGGCGGAAGAAATGGGAGGACGACTGGGAGAGCGTGAAGTACTGCAGCGAACGCTGCCGCCGCAGTAAGGACCGCGACCACGTCCCCTGGGCGAAGGAGGAGTAACAGATGGAAAGGGGGAAGGATGGATGTTTTTCCTCCACTGTCCCTCCTTCCCCACCTTCAACCCTTCCCACCTTCAACCTTCCAACGCAATGCCTTCAACCGCCCTCGTCTGGATTCGCAACGATCTCCGCGTACGCGACCATGCCCCGCTCCGCTACGCGGCCGACCACCACGACCAGGTGGTGCCCGTCTACTGCTTCGACCCGCGCCACTTCGGCACCACCATGTTCGACCTGCCGAAGATGAGTGCCATCCGAGCCCGCTTCCTGCGCGAGAGCGTGGACGACCTGCGCGCGTCCCTTCGCGACTTGGGAAGCGACAGCGACCTTGTGGTGCGCCGGGGCCGCCCCGAATCGGTGCTGCCCAAGCTGGTGCGCCAGACGGACGCCAACGAGGTGCTCCAGTTTCAGGAGATTGGGACTGAGGAGCGACGGGTGGAGGATGCCGTCACGGAGGCCCTGGCCGACACCGACGCGACTCCTGGCTTCTTTTGGGGGAAGACCCTCTACCACGTCGACGATATTCCCTTCGAGAGCCCCGATGACATTCCGGACGTCTACACGAACTTCCGGAAGGGTGTGGAGAAAAGGAGCCAGGTCCGTCCTACCATCGAGAAGCCAACCTCTGTCCCGCCGCTGCCGGAGGACATCGATCCCGGATCGGTTCCCACGCTCGATGATCTCGGCTTCGACGACGACGGCACCGTCGACGAGCGGGCTGTGCTTCCCTTCAAGGGCGGCGAGACCCGCGGTCTGGATCGCATCGACGAGTACATCTGGCGCGAGGATTGCCTCAAAAAATACAAGGCCACGCGCAACGGTCTTCTTGGGGCCAACTTTTCGTCGAAGTTCAGCCCCTGGCTCGCCCATGGCTGCATTACGCCGCGCCAGATCCACGAAGAGGTGGAGCGCTACGAAGAGGAGCGGTTCGACAACAAGTCGACCTACTGGATGAAGTTCGAGCTGATCTGGCGCGACTTCTTCACCTACGTCACGCGAAAGGCCGGTGACCGCCTCTTCCGCCCCGGTGGCCTCATCGGCAACGACATCGACTGGCGCTACCACGACGAATCGTTTGAGCGCTGGGCCACTGGCACGACCGGCATCCCGTTTGTAGACGCCAATATGCGCGAGCTCAACCAGACCGGCTACATGTCGAATCGGGGCCGGCAGAACGTCGCGAGTATGCTGTCGCAGAGCCTGAAGCTCGACTGGCGCATGGGCGCCGCCTATTTTGAGTCACGCCTCGTGGACTACGACGTGGCCTCCAACTGGGGCAACTGGGCCTACAACTCCCGCGTGGGCAACGACCCGCGGGCCCGCTACTTCAACATCGTGAAGCAGGCCCAGCGCTACGACGAAAATGGCGACTACGTCCGCTACTGGCTGCCCGAACTGGAGGGCGTCCCCGACGAGTTTGTTCACGAGCCGCACAAGATGAGTCACGAACAGCAAAAGCTCTTCGACTGCGTGCTCGGGGCCGACTATCCGACACCTGTCGTGGATCTGGACAAAACGTACGAGCGCATCCGCAAGGAGCGCGGCTGAGCAAACACTGGGTACTACCTCGATTTAGCCGACTTGGAACCACGGCGATCATGCCTTGGCCGCGGGGATCTGATATTGTCCACATTCGGTGCGGCTTGTCCGATGTGCCGGCGCCTTCCCGGCTCTGCCGTTGCCCAGAGGCGAACGGGCCTCACTGCCTCGAGAGAACTTCTTAACACGAGGTCGCGCTGGCATGGAACCGTCCACTTGACTCCTCCGCGGGCGACACATTGATTGTGGGCAATCTCAATGGTTCTCTCTATCCCACATCTCATGCTTAGCAGCCCCCTCTTCGCGTTCGCCGTCGGGCTGGCGGTTGTCCTTGTCCTACTCGCGTGGCTCCGGCTTCCCGCGTTTTTCGGGCTCGTTCTCGCTGCACTTGCCGTGGGGATCACGACACCGGAGGTGCCTTTCGGCGAAGTGCCCACGGAAACGACCGCTGCATTCGGGGAGGTGATGACGGCCATCGGCATCCCGATTTTGATGGCCGCGCTCATCGGGAAGAGCCTCATGGACAGCGGTGCGGCCGAGCGGATCGTCCGCGCGTTTCTTGGCCGCACGGGCGACGAGCACTCCGAGGTTGCGCTGCTTGGGAGCAGTTACGTGCTTTCCATCCCTGTCTTCGTCGACAACGTCTTCTACCTTCTCGCTCCACTGGGCCGGTCGATGTACGCGCGCACCGGCACCAAATAT
>CAYRPX010000311.1:0-3761 GCA_964426195.1 uncultured Salinivenus sp. | reverse complement strand
GGAGCTCCTTGAACGTATCCACGTCCATTGGATCCTCAAGCACGAGGACGGCCGTAATCGTCATCAAATTCGTCGGGTCGTCCATGCGCAGCCACGCCGCGTCGACACCGGAGAGGGATTCGCGGGTGTTCATGGGACGTGGGGAAAGAGAGACGAGCGACGAAGCGGAAAGGACCTTCTTTACTCAACCGACGCCTCGAACGTGATCTCCGGATGGGTTTCCGGAGCCGTGACTGCATTCAAGACCGTTACGGGCAACTGGACTTTCTCCAACCGGGTTTTCGTCTTCACCAGAAGCGTCGTCGCTGTGTGGGCCTCCATCGTGACGACAGCTGCGCTCTTATGAAGTGCAAACTCACTCTGATTCTCCACGATGAAGTTTTGGCCTGTGTGATTTTCGATCGTCAGCTCGAGGACGGACGTGTCGTCGAGGTAGGCCGCGTCGCTGACAGTCAGGGATTCTTCAATCAGGGGCACCAGGAAGGGGGGGCGGCCAATTAGTAAATTGTCTTTCCAGACCACGGTTCGACCCTCCAGGAGAGCGTCTTTGAGCGCCTCTTTGGAATGATCCTCCGCGAAGGCCAGGGTGGTCGGTCGGTGTCCGTCGTCGTGTACGTCGTAATCCCAGTCGATCAAACCGTGAACGTCGGAGGTGCCCATAATGGTCAGGTCGTGGTCGAGAGCGATTTGCAGGGCTTCTTTTGAGTATCGCTCCTTGTTTACCACCTCGATGCCGTGGAGGAGTCCTTCGTCGATGAGATCCCGGTGCATTTCGGAGAGGGGCGGAATCCCGTCGGAGGCCTGACTCAACCAACTCGGGTGGTTCCAGAAGACGAAAGCGTCCTGCCGATTTGCTTCTCTGAACACGTCCCTCGGATCGTCGAGAAGTAGTTCATTGGCATCCTTCAGGAAGACGGCGTTTGAATGGCCGGGCGGCATGGAGCGGGTCACCTCCGATCCGTTAATGACGATCAACTCCTCCTCGTCGACCTGCTCGTCTGCAATCTCGTAGGCACGGTTTCGGTTGGGATGGGGAATGTCGTCCTGGTGCGGCTGATACTCCAGGTGGTCGGTCATGGCAATGGCATCCAACTCGTCTTTCAGGCCTTCTTGCACCCGAATGTCGGGCCAGACGCTTCCGTCAGAAAAGACCGTATGGATGTGCAGATCCGTAGAGAGGGTGTGATAACCGGGGATGTCCGGGAAGGTGATTTCCCGCGGCGAGGGAGCGTCGTGCGGGTGACTGTGGTCGGGCTGGGCCACCGTGGGGACAACACCGAGGAGGAGGGCAATCAAGGTGAACGAGGCGATCTTTCGGACCATGAGAGGATACCGCTGTGCGTTTTAGGGTTTAATGGCTCTTTGCAAAGAAAAAAGGATCGTCGTCATTTCGATTATGCCTGGACAAAGATCGTTTTAAATACATGGTGCAGTACTCGGGATCGTCGGCATTACACCAATTACGAATTCATTGTGCAGTAACTCATCCCGCGCACTACGGAGAGGGGGGAGTGGATGGGGGCTGGAAGAGGGCCTCGTCCACGGCGTAGACGGCGAGCCCGATCGTGGTGACCACGGCCAGGGAGACGGCCGGGGCCCAGATGATGAGACCGCCGACAATGCCGAGCACCGCTCCCAGATATTTGATGTAGTTGAGTTGCTCGTTGGTCGTCCGTCGGAGGAGCATCTCGAGCTGGCGTTCGTCGTAGGCCCGCACGTTCTCGTAGATCATGCGCTCGACATCGAGGGTGTCCACGAGGCGGAGGATGAGCTGCATCAATAGGTCCTCGATCTCGTCGCTGCGACGGTCGAGTTCAGCAGGGAGGCGGTCGAGGACCGGGTCGATTTCCTCGACCAGCGGATCGATCGAGTCCGGGAGGCGCCGGACGCTCTCGTGCAGCTGCGCCTGGAAGTCCTCCTCCCCAAAGAACCGGTACGCGCGCAGGGCGAGTCCCGAGAGGCCGTCGCCCGCGTGCGTCTCCACCTGCTGGGCCGTGAGAGTCACAATCCGGTTTTGGACCGAAGGAGTCGAGAGCACGTCACGCAAAATCTCGCGGAGCAGTTTCTTGACCTCCGCCCGCACGGCATCGTCAGTCACAAAGTCCCCAGCCGCCGCCACGAGCAGATCCCGGTACTGGGTGACGAGCCCGCTTTCGCGAATCTTTTCCTTGATGATGGACTTGTTGATGAGCTCGTCGCTCACCGCCTGCGCGAGGCGGTAGGCCACCCGTTCGCGCTGGGCCGGCACGAGCCCCTGGCCCACGATTGGGCGTGGGGTGCGGGGCCGAAAGAGCATCGTGATGGCAAGCCAGTTCGTTCCGAAGCCGACGAGACCGCTGACGGCAGTGAACCGCAACAGGTTTTCGAGACTGACCGTGACCCCTGCCACCGCCACGGTCACGCCCGGAAAGTCCCAGGCGAACGAGACCGCGAAGAGGGCGCCGAGCAACCAGGGCAGAGTTCGAAGCAGGGGCAGCCACCGGGTGTAACTGCCGGTGCGGCGCGGCGGCGGTTCGACGTTCGATCGGTCCGAATCGGAGCGGGGGAAGTGCCGGAGTGCCGCCCGGAAGCTTCGTCGCTTCAGTCGGGACCATGACGGAGCGCTGGAATCAGCCGCCTCCTCCGACGAAGTGGAGGGAGAGGCGTCGGGCGGCGTCCCGGTCGAACGGTCTTCCAGGTCGGGGTCGGGAGCAGCCATGAGAGGGGAGGCGTGCGTGCGGGATCGTGGACTCGCTAAAATACCTTCACGAGTGTCATGTCGTTCAGGTAGCGGCCCGGGTCACGCTGAAAGTCCTTCAGGAGAGTATTGGTGTGGGCCGCGGCCGAGTCGAGCCGCATGTACAGCCCTGGATCGTTGAGAAGGCGCCCCGCCGTGCCGTCGCCCTCGTTCAGCTTGGTCGCAATCGTGTCGAGGGTGGCCGACGTTCGTTCGAACGAAGCGAGGCTTCGGTTCAGGCGGTCGAGCGACTGGTTGAGCCGCTGTACGGCCCCGTCCAGGGAGTCGCCGTTTTTTTCCATGAACGCGTCGAGATCGCTCGACACCGACCGGAGGTTTTGAAGCAGCGTGCGGATGGTTTCTTTTTCCGCCTCAGTCACCGATTCGAGATCCTCCGTGATCTTTTTGGTCGATGCCAGCGCCTGGCGCAGATCGCTCTCGGGATTCTGGAGTTGCTCGCTGAGCGCCTTCATGCTCGTGTTCGTGCTCGAGAGTACGCTATCTGCCTTGTTGGCGAGGGTGGGAGCCTGCTCGGTGAGGCGGTCGAAGACACTCTCTTCCGGCGGGCCCGACAGGAGCGACTCCGGGGGCAGATCGGGGTTGTCGCGGGGGCCTGGGGAGATGGTTACGCGGACCCCTCCGAATTCACTGAAGCCCGAGACCTTGGCGTGGGAGCCTTCCGGGACGCGAACGTCCTCGTGGAGTTGAAGACGGACCCGGACGGTTTGGCTCTCCTGATCGAGGCGAACGTTACCGACGGTTCCGACATTGACGCCCTTCATGCGGACGGGATTTCCGCCAACCAGTCCGCCCGCCTCCTCAAACTCCGCATACATGGGATAGGAGTCGCCGAAGAGGGACAGGTCCTGAAAGAATCGAACGCCTAGAACGGCAGCGATAGCGGCCAGGATGATGGCGACCCCGACCTTGAGTTCGTTGCTGTATTGCATGCAGGAGGTGAAACGAAACCAGAAGAGAGTGGACGTGCAAGCCTCAGGACAGCTACGCTGAGGATTTGGACAGCGAGGGAGAGGGCTCTCCGATT
>CAYRPX010000310.1:0-3762 GCA_964426195.1 uncultured Salinivenus sp. | reverse complement strand
TCATATTCGCTCCCGGCTCCCTCTTCGACATCTACTCGCCGAATGGAGACGGCGATATCGAAGCCGACTCGAACAGAGAGGAATTCTATAAGCTGATAGAGGAAACCCACGACATTGAAGACAAGAGTTGGGTATGGGACGTCACCGTCCATAACGTGCAGGAAATAACGGGACACCACTCCCCCGACCTGCCCGATATAAATAAGGAAATCAAATTTCGGTGGTACATGAACCCCTTCCTTCCGTAGCAAAATCGATTATACCTAAACGTCAACAACTGTAACCTGAATAAGTCTGATATAGCACTATGAACTTTTTTAGTTTTTTAAAAACGGTGATATTTTTATCCATATCTGCGTTATTATGCACAAGCACATCATACGCACAGATCGAAAACTATGAAGAGTTCAGCAGAGACTTCTATAGGTCGGCTTGGGAAACGGCCTCATACGACCTCAACGACAAGGTTGGGTACGAGATCTTAGGGTACCGGGAGACTCCCCGTGGCGCGTTCCAGACCTGGGACGTGAATGAGGAGGTGTCCGGCGAGCCTCTTGAGGCCCACCCGCAGTTTGCGCTCGATCAGCTTTACGTAGCCCGAACAGGGGGCGTCTATCGGGGAGAGTGGTACTCTCCCGATGAGATTGGGAAGCTTTACAGGGAAAACGGCCTGTTCTATGGGGGAATGGGGAATAGCGAGGCGGAGTCCATGATGATACAGAAAAAATACGGTCTTCCTCCCATGGAAGGGGTTCCCGGCGGCGAGAGCAGCATCGATTTCAGTGGATTTACGCCAGCGGATTATGAGAAGTACCGGGATACTTTTCGGAATGTCATGCAGCGTAGCAAGGAGCGGCTCGAAAAAAAGGAGAACGTGTACGGACGTTCGATCATCTCTAACCCGAATACGATATGGGTTATGAGTGGGTCTGGAATTGTCAGATACTTTCTCGACAACCTAGAAGAGAATTACGAAAGTTTAAACAAGACATTCAGAGAAGAGAAGGGGTTTGATATTCCCCTAGTCGTTGATCCTTCAACACCGGAGGAAAAGGCTCAACGAAGCATCTTTCTGCAATGGGTGCGGACGAAAATGCAGGGGATCCTGGAACTGCAAATGGAAAGCTTCCGGAAACACATAGACCCTGCAGGTACGGTTATCAGCAACATCCACGGAGAAGATGTTATCGACTTTGAAACGCACGGCTCCATTGTAGATCATCCGGGCCCGTCCGGCCGCGCGCAGTTTAGCACGAGGGAGCTGGTGCTAAAGTATTGGGATGGATACATCTTTCGGATGTGGAGAGACCTGACGGATAAGGTCTTATTTGCTAGCTCCCGCATAAACAATGGCGTGGTCCGTGCCCGCTCTATCCCGACGAGAGAAACTGTGAAATACTGGCACAACCAGGCGCTGCAAAACGGCACCGTCGGATTCTATCAATGGCTAAAGGATTACGGGCCTCGCGACCCACAGGGAAATAAGATTGATCGACCGCTTACGTTTGACGGGGGGCCTGCCTTTGCAAACCCGGACAGCAGCGCACGCGGACAAGAGCGGTGGAACGCCGTACTGGACATCTCGCGCAAGCTCTCTCACACCAAAGCTTTTGATCCCCCCACCTCCAAAACGGGAATATTCCTCTCCTTCGACACCGTCAACATACACGGATGGAAAAAGGTGTTCTCCATGTATGTTGAGCTCCTGAAGTCCGGGGTCTGGAACAGCTTCATTTCTGACCGCGAGGTCCTGAATGGGAGCGAAGACCTGAGCAACTGGGACGTCATTTACATCCCCGCTATGGACTACACCCACACGGAGGTGGCCGACAAGCTGCGGTCCTTCGTCGAAAACGGAGGAACGCTCGTCTCCGTCGATCCGAAGGTGTTCACCTACGACATGAATGGGAACGACATCTCCCACTACCGGAACGAGCTGTTCGGCATAACGGGGGATCTCGAGGAGTCGCCGCCTCAATCCATTCGGCTAACGTCTCAGGAAACGCCTGAACGGATTCATTCTCAAAATCGAACGTATCAGTTCACGCCGTCGGAGGACGCTGAGGTCATTGGGGAGTATCCGGACGGTAGTCCCGCCGTCGTGTCGAATGACGTGGGGGAGGGCCAGGCGATTTACTGGGGGGCGCCGTTGGCCGACATCTACTTGACCAGTCCGCATTACGATCGGGACTTAGATGGCCGGTCTCACTTTTATAAGAATCTGGAGACCGAACACGATATCACCGATTACTCGTGGATCTGGAACATCACCGTTGATAACCTCGAGACCGTAACGGGAAGTGGAGAGCCGGATCTGCCGCCCGTGAACTCTGATATCCCCCTTAATTGATTCTTTTGATGGATGTGTGGATGACCATGCCCACCTGTAAGATCCTTATACGGAAATGATAGGGGATATCTCCAGGAGATGCCGACGAGCTGCAGTCTACCTGCTCTTCAGCGTGCTCTTTTTGGGGGTGTCGGGCAACCCGGCCTGGGCCGACGTAGAGCTGGTTCGTGACGGGGCGTCGGAGTACGAGATTGTATTGCCGGAGGCGCCAACTAAGGGAGAGCGGTTTGCCGCCAGTGAGCTTCAACACTACGTCCAGCTCATGACTGGGGCGCAGCTCCCCATACCCCGCAGCTCGTCGGGGCCTTCTGTCCTCATTTATCCGTCGGACTACAGAAATCAGGGACGGGTGGTTTGGGATGAGGTGCGCGAACAGCTCATTTCGGAATTAGAAAAGCGGGGGATGGTCATCGAGGTTGGGGGACACGGATATCAGAACTACCTCTCCCCGGAGAACTATTTCGACGAGCACCCGGAATGGTTTGCGATGAAAGATGGCGAGCGCACTCGGGATGAGAACTGGATGTTTAACACAACCAACGAAGAAGCGCTGGATGAACTGACGGCGAACGTTATCGACTATCTCCGCGCGCATCCGGAAATCGATATCTTTGACCTCTGGCCTCCCGAGGGGGGGCGTTGGTCACAGGACCCGCAGAGCCTCGCACAGGGCAATCCTGATGACCGGCAGGCCGTCGTGACCAATCACGTCGCCCAGACCGTGAAGGATGAACTCCCAGGCGTGAAGGTAGAGTTTATCGCCTACTCAGAATCTCAACATCCGCCGGAAACGCAGCAGATTCCCGCCGAGAATACGCTTGTGGACTTCGCCGACTATAGTCGGTCCTATGCGTATCCGATCTGGAACCATCGGCATCCTGAAAATGCGAAGCATGGCTGGGGGCGCCCAAGAATTGGAAATCTTACGTGAGTAGATGAGGGAGCTCTTCAACACAAATCTCGATGAAGGGGTGTTTATTCGGAGGGGACGGTACTACAAAGTGGATGAGAACTGAGCCGCCCCCTAGCGTTCTCCTACCCTCTTTTTGCCTCCACAGCGCAGCAGCCCTATATGACTGTAATTGACATCATCATCATCGCGGCCTTCGTCGCGGTGCTTTTCCTAGCGGGGATCTACCTGTACCGGTGGATAGAAACGCCCGACGACTTCTACGTGGCCGGCCGGGACCTGACGCCGTTCATACTGGCCGCGGCCCTGACGGCAACCAACGTCAACATCTACAGCTTCATCGGGCAGAGTGGCACGGCGTACGACCAGGGCATCTCCATCATCTGGCACACGTGGGCAGGCAACATGGCGCTGGTGCTCTCGGGACTGTTCGTCATTCCCATTTTTCGGCGATTGCGCATTCGGACCGTGCCGGAGTTTATCGGGATGCGGTACAACCGGG
>CAYRPX010000309.1:0-3801 GCA_964426195.1 uncultured Salinivenus sp. | reverse complement strand
GTTCCGCTTGCCCCTTCTGATGCCGCCTCCTTCATTTCAACCGGCGCCGATCTGCTTGCGAGGGGGAACGGACGGGTCGCAACAGTACCTCCCCATTCACTGAGCGAATCGACCGTTCATTGAACGGAGGTCCCACTCGTCAAAAATTGCTTGCGGCGTCGATCGTCCAGCGGTATGCTGATGTTGACGACCTGTCTGTTCTGCAGAGTCACCTCGACTTTCCACCCATAGCGCGAGGATTCCCATGAATGACACCAACGGCGAATCCAACGACTCCCTGTTCCCCGAGTGGCTTCGAGGCACGCGTCAGAATCGGATCGCGGCGGGACTCCTGTGGGTCGCCGCGGCTACCATCTACTGGGTAGACATGGGGAGCGCCTCCGACACTGGCGACCTCGCGGTGGCAGGGGGCTTCACGGCGCTGGCGCTGTACTACTTCGCCATGGCATTTGTAGACGGATCCCATCTCCGGGATCAAGCCCGCACCTGCCGCTGGTCGTGGGGATGGTGACGGCGCCTGGGCCTCGCGCGTCTCCGTGGCCGCCCAGTGGGTAGCAACTGACACGCAGCCCACGGCACGCCTCCCTTCGCAGCTCTCCCTGCGCCGATGAAAGTCGTGCTTCAGATCGGCCTCGGACTCATCACTGCGGCGCTCGCCGTCTCGGTGGAATGGAGCGCGTGGCACGGCCGCACCACCGCCCTCCAGCTTTTTGGGCTCGCCGCCGGGGTCCTCTATGCGGCCGCGGGCTGGGCCGCCGGGGTTTTCCTACGACGGGGCCTATCGCACCGCAACGGCGTTCGTTGCGGGGACCGCGGTGGGCGCTCTGACGTATCACGGAGGGGTGGCCCTCCTCTGGGTCGCCTTGGCCCTCTGGATTGAGCGCAAGGGGCGAAGCGCGCTGGGAGAGACGATCGGGAAGGTGCTTGACTGGCTCTGACGCGCTCAGACGGCGTGCTCGGCTGTTAACTCCCGTTCCTCACCAAATGCATCGACCGCTGATCGGAGGACGGCCCCGCCCATCAAAAATCGCTTGGGACGGCGCCCTCATACTCGTATGCTAGCGGTTGGAAGAACCCGGGTGTCGTTCTCACCGGAGCACCGACACGATCGCCATTTGCCAATCGCCGAAGACCTCTCTTTGCTTCCCTCAGACAGCAGACGTTCGCGATGCGACTGCGTTGCACCCGATACGTCGTTCTGATCGCCGCTCTTCTCCTCAGCCTCGTCGCGGGGGGAGCGCCTGCCCACGCTCAGGACATGGCGTCCTACTACGAAACGACGGATCTGCTCGGTGCTCCGCCCGCCAGTTTTCGTGAGGGTCTGCTCGGATATGCCAATCCGGCCCTTCCCGCCCTCGCGGGCAACCACCTCGTAGCAGCCTGGGCCACAGAGGATCGCGACGCCGCGTCGGTGCAGGACTGGGGCCTCTTCTCAAGCGTCGAGGGGCTCGGCTCGTCGCTCGTCCGCCGGAATCGAGGGACGCGCTCCGTCACGGGATACCACGTGAGCCTGGCGGGCGGCTCCGGTGACGTTGCCGCGGGCGTGGGCTACCAAGGCTACGCAGGCGACGCCACCGCGCTGGGGCGGTACAATCGCCTTACGGTGGGGACGGTCGCCCGACCCGGCTCGCGCCTCTCGATTGGTCTGACCGGCAACGTCTCGCTGGAGACCGACGACCGGGAGGTGGTGGGTGAGATTGGGGTCCGGCCCTTCGGCACCTCACGCCTCACTCTGTTTGCCGACGCAGCATGGGGGGAGGGGCAAGCCCTGGAAGACGTGCCCTGGAGTGCCGGGGCGGCCGTTGAGATCATTCCGGGACTCAATCTGCGAGGGCGCGTGTTCGATAGTGAGGCTGTCTCAGTAGGCCTCCGGCTCGGGTTCGGACGCCTGGGACTGGATAGCCAGAGTCGCGTCGATCCGAATGGCGACTACGCCCGTCAGGTCAATCGCGTCCGGAGCGGCGACTACGAGCCGAGTGCCGTCGCCGAGGCTGCGCGAGCGGGCGAGGAGCATGTGGAGCTCTCACTTCAAGAGCCAGTTTCCTATCGGGAGTCGCCGGTTTCCAATCCGTTTAAGCAGAAGCCGGACCGTTTCTACGAAGTGCTCCGTACCGTCCGGCAGGCCGGTGAGAACGACCGGGTCACCGCCGTAGCCCTTAACCTCTCGGGCCTGCAGGTTGGATCGGAGCAGGCCTGGGAGCTGCGCACAGCACTGCGGGCGGCCCAGGACGCAGGCACAGAGATCGTGGCCGCCCTCGAAGGCGGGGACATGACCACCTACCACCTCGCCAGCGTGGCCGACGAAATTGCTCTCGATCCGCAGGGGGGCCTCACGCTGCCCGGCTACGCGCTCAGCAGGACCTTCCTCAAGGGCACGCTCGATAAGCTCGGCATCGGGTACCAGCCTTGGCGTTTCTTTGAGTACAAGTCGGCCAGAGAGAACTACTCGCGCATGAGCTTCTCGCAGGCCGACAGCCTGCAGCGCCAGCGGTACGTCAATGACCAGTACGAGCTCTTCCAGAATGAGGTATCGGCCTCCCGTCCGCCGGGCCCGGACTCGCTCGACCGTCTCGTCGACGAAAAGACAATCCTCACGGCGCAGGAAGCGAAGCAGGCGGGCCTCGTGGACACCCTCGCCCGCTGGCACGAGCGGAGCGGCCTTTTGAAGGCCGTCGCCGGTGAAGAGACATCGTCCCTCGACGCCGACGGCCTCGATCAAATCGCTACGGCGACCCGCGAGTGGGGGTCCCCTTCTGAGATTGCGATCGTCTACGGCATCGGCGCCACGTCGGTGGAGAGTGGAATGGGGAGCCGCGAGCTCAGCAAGCAGATCCGCGACTTGGCCGACGATGACGACGTGGCGGCGGTCGTCTTCCGGGTCGACTCGCCCGGGGGCTCGCCGGTCGCGGCTGCGCAGGTGGGCGAGGCCATCAAGACCTGCGCGGAGAAAAAGCCCGTCGTTGTGAGTCAGGGCCAGCTGGCCGCGTCGGGCGGGTACTGGGTGTCGACGCACGCCGACACGATCCTGGCCGGCCCGAACACGATTACGGGATCGATCGGTGTTATCGGGGGCTGGTTTTACGACAAGGGCTTCGGCGACAAGACCGGCCTGTCGAGCGACGTAGTCCAGCGCGGAGAGCGGGCCGGCCTCTTCCAGGGGGGACTCCGGCTTCCGCTCGTCGGCCTTTCCGTGCCAGTCCGCAAGCTCACGGATGAGGAGTTGTCCCGCGTCGAGGACCTCATCCGACAGGGCTACGACGAGTTCGTTGCGACCGTGGCCGAGGGCCGCGACACGACGGAGGCCCACATCCGCGACGTCGCCGAGGGACGCATCTACTCCGGTTGGGACGGCAAAGAGGCGGGCCTGGTCGATGAGATCGGCGGCCTCTTCCGGGCTATCGAGCTAGCCCAAACGGCCGCGGACCTCTCCTCGGAGGAAACCGAGGTACAGGAAGTCAACCCCACCATGGACTTCCGTCTCAGTGCGTTATTGCCAGGCCCGCTGAGCACCGTTGCGAATGTCCTGGGGGCGGAACCGGATCCGAAGCCTGCGACCCGGACGAATCCAACGGAAACGTACCTCCGCCTCATGCTCAAGCACCAGCCCGGCCCGCTTGTCCTGCTTCCCCCAGATGCATACCCCCGTACAGAATAGGGACGGCTGATGCGTCCGAAGACGTCCTCCTCTGCAGTGTAAGTGCTTGCCTTCGACCCGTTCACAGTCTGTTTCTAACCCGGTTTTCTCATGAGAGGCGTAGCGAGACACAAGAGGCGGTTCAAGATGCCATTTGCGCACCGCAG
>CAYRPX010000308.1:0-3803 GCA_964426195.1 uncultured Salinivenus sp. | reverse complement strand
CGGCGGTTGAACAGCTCCGTCATTAGCACTGAAAAACTTTGAGCCGCAAGCTACTCTGGGTCCCAAGACACTCTGAATCACGAGTACGTTTTTTACCGTGAGCACGCCTCAACTCTCCTCTCCCTTTTCGTTTCGGCTAAGCAAGCGCTCAGCCCTCTTGGTCCAGACGAGTATCGGGGTGGCCCTGGCGGCCATCATTCTGTTTGACGTCTATCAGGACTGGATTCCCGAGGGGAAGCCCCTGTGGACGACCCTGGCCGAGAACGCAATTCCGTTGCTCCTTGCCCTGTCGGTGCCCCTAATGGCCTGGACCCTGGCACAGTCCGAGGAGGGGGAACCCTACGTGCGAGAGGCCACGAAGTGGACCGTTATGGGATGCCTGGCGACCCTGATGATCGCCGGCCTGGCTCTCGGGTTTCAGGTGGTTCAGGGCGAAATCAAGCCGCTCATTTTTATTGCCCAGCTCACGGCAGTCGGCGCAGTCACCGGACTTTCCGTGGGCTACGTCTATGCCAAGACGCACCATTCCCCCCAGCAAGAAGAGACGGATCCCGATCCGAACGCGGACGGGTTCACGCAGGACCAGCTTCTGAGGAGCCCGAGAGGGGCCCTGCTTCTTCTTGGGGGGCTCGGAGTCGCGCTCGCAGGAGCAGTGCTCTTCGATGTCTACCAGGACGCCATCATCCAGGACAAGCCGCCCTGGACGACGCTCGCAGAGAACGCAATACCTTTTCTTCTGGCTACCGCAATTCCCGTCATCGGCTGGCAGCTTGCCCGGTCAGATCAGGGGACCTTGTACGTTACCGAAGCGGCGATATGGAGCCTCGCGGGAGCCGGTGTGACCCTCACCGTTGCCGGCGTGGTGCTGGGGTTTCAAGTTGTTCAGGGAGAACTGAAGCCCGGAGTCGTGGTCACGCAGCTAACGACCATTGGGGCGATAGCGGGCCTTTTTGTTGGGTACAATGTTGCCCGAGCGAGGCGGATTCGCGGGAAACTTCGCAAGCAGGAATCGCGCCTCCGGGGCCTAGCGAACAGCGTCCCTGGGGGCATCTTTCAGCTTGAAGTAGGGCCCGGCGGGGCCTACGATACCACCTTCGTAAGCGACGCGACGAGGCGCCTTCTGGGGAGCCCCCTTGACAGAGAACACTTTTTCGAAGACTTCTTCAGCCACGTTCCGATGCCTCACCGGGAAGAGGTGCGCGCGTCCATCGAAGCGTCTATCGACCGGGCCGAAGGCTGGGATGTGGAAATTCCCTTCGAGGACCCCTCAGGAACGCGCACCTGGATCCGGAGCATCGCGACCCCGGAGCGTCGGGGCGAGACGCTTGTCTACCACGGGGTGACCATCGGCATCACCACGAAAAAAGAGCGGGAACGACAACTCGATGCCGTCTTCAACCAGACGTTCCAGTTCACCGGTCTCATGAGGCCCGATGGCACACTGATTCGGGTCAATGACACGGCGCTTCAGTTCGGGGGGATCGAGGAGGAGGACGTGATTGGGCATTCCATCTGGGATGCCTACTGGTTTCAGGGAGACCACTCAAACCGGGATCGGTTAAAGGAGTCAGTCTCTCGAGCAGCAAACGGCGAATTCATCCGGTACGAGGTGGAGGTGCAGGGAGCCGACGACGATCGAATCATCGACTTCTCAATTCGACCGATTCAGAATGAGGCCGGAGACGTCACGCTACTCGTTCCAGAGGGGCGGGACATCACTGACCGAAAACGGAAGGAGCAGGCTCTTCAGGAGGAGCGTGACCGGTTCGAGACGCTTTTCGAGAGCCTTCCTGTTCCCGTTGTGCGCTGCCTAGTTGAAGAAGATGAGGCGGCGGTTGTCGCCGACACCAATCAGGCATTTGAGGACACGTTTGGGCTGGAGGCGGCTGCCGCTGAGGGACAAGACATCAACAAGCTTTTGGTCCCCGAAGAGGACCGCAAGGAGGCTCTTCAACTTGACCGGCGCGCGCTGAAGGAAGGCCGCTTCGAAACAGAGGTCCGCCGGGAGGCAGCCGGAGGACCCCGAGATTTTCAGCTGCAGGCAGCGCGGCGCGTCCCGACCGAAGGCCCGCCGGAAATCTACGCCATCTACGCCGACATTACCGAACAGAAAAAGCGGGAGCGTCAACTCGATGCGATTTTCAACCACACCTTTCAATTTACCGGTCTGCTCCGTCCGGACGGAACGGTGGTCGAGGTCAATGACACAGCCTTGCAGTTCGGAGGCCTCGATCGAGAAGCCGTGATCGGAAAGCCACTCTGGGACACGCACTGGGCTCAGACCGGCGAAGAATCGAAGCAACGGCTCAAGGAGGCGATTCGGCGTGCAGCAGACGGGGAGTTTGTCCGGCATGAGCGGCCCGTACAGGGCCGCGACGGCACCCGACTCGTCGACTTTTCGATTCGTCCGGTGACAGATGAGAAGGGAGAGGTAACGCTCTTGATTCCAGAAGCACGCGATATCAGTGAGCGAAAAGAGTACGAGAGAAAGCTGAAGGAAGCCAAAGAAAAGGCTGAAGAGTCAAGCCGCCTGAAAACAGCAATGCTTGCGAACATGAGCCATGAGATCCGCACGCCTCTTACTCCCATCAACGGATTTGCTGAAAGCCTGGCGGAGGAGCTTTCCGGCCCCAAGGCTGAGTTGGCCCGACGCATTCGGAAAAGTGGGGAGCGCCTTCAGGAAACGATCGACTCGGTGCTTGAGCTCTCCCAACTGGAGGCCGGGACGCAGGAGCTTAGTCGGGAGCCGTTCGATTTACGAGAAGCGGTCGAGAAATGTCTGGACGTGCTCGACACGTGGGCCGAACAGGAGGGAGTGACCGTTCAGGCGGATCTTCCGGACGAGCCGGTAAAAGGCCAGTGGGACGAGGCCGCCCTTCGTCGAATCGCAGAAAATCTCGTCGAGAACGCGATCAAGTTCACCCCTAAAGGGGGACAGGTGACCGTTCAGGTCGAAGCGACAAACGGAAAGGCCGCTCTGGAGGTCGAAGATACGGGGATTGGAATCAGTGAGGAGTCCGTACCGAAGGTGTTTGAGGCGTTTCGCCAGGAGTCGGAAGGCATGGACCGCGAATTTGAGGGGACGGGGTTGGGCCTCTCGATTGTACAGCGGCTCACCCACGCGCTCGACGGGTCAATTGAAGTGGAAGGGGAGAAGGGGGAAGGAGCCCGGTTTGTCGTGTACCTCCCTCAATCAGAGGAGTCGCCCTCAGAGGGGGCGACTTCCCGAGGAGATATCTCGGAAGCCTCCGGGGCAGAGAAGTCCAACATAGAAGAGACTTCTAATGCGAATTAGACAAGGGGGGACACTTTGCACGTAAACGACCCGCCCGCGGAGCCGAGAACCGCCACCTGGCGCGGACTGATCGGAAGCTTTGAGGTCGCGTCTCTGATAGAGACGAAATCCTTTTCGTATCGGAGCACAACCCCACTGATCGCCAGTTTGGACCGCACGGAAGCTGCGTCTGCCCGTTCGAGAAGCTACGACGCCATCGACGCAGGCAACTCGGCCTTCTTTGTCCCCACCTCTTTGGTTGCCCCGTCGCTCCCCGGCGTGGGCAGGTCGCCTGGCACGTCCGGCGTCGTCGTATCCACCGCCTCCGGGTCGGCGGTCTCCTCCGGCAGCTTCGCAGAGGGCACCTGAATGTCGGGCGCGTCGGGCTTGAAGTTGAGCATGATCTCCAGCACTCTCTCCTTCGTCTCTGGCTGCATGAGCTGGTGGCGCAGCTTGCTGGCGTTGCGGAAGCTTTTGAAGTAGCTGCTGTAGTTTTTGCGCATCTCCAGGACGCCGGTCCGCTCCCCCA
>CAYRPX010000307.1:0-3823 GCA_964426195.1 uncultured Salinivenus sp. | reverse complement strand
CGGTTCAAGATGCCATTTGCGCACCGCAGGCGATGCTATGCATCGTCGAGGAGTACATATGTGCAGATTGGGCCGCCTCTGAAGTCGCAGTAGCGTCCCGCGAGAAATCCCGGCTAAATCGACAGATCCTTTCCTACTCGTCGACGACGCTGATCGACTCCACGTCCTCTTCTGAGAGGCGCACGACCTCCCCACTTGCCGTTTCGATCTTATACCCCTGCCGGGTTTTCCTGATGTCGTCCCTGGACTCGACCTGGTATCTGGTTTTTCGTTTGTCTGTGGCAGTGACTTCGGCAACGAGCATCTCACTGAGCGTTTCGTCTTGGAAGGGATTCGTCTCGGAGTAGAGTATCGGGAAAGATCGATGGGAACGTGTTGGGTTGCAAGCGAGCTTCGGAAGACCGGAAGGCCGAGTCTAACAATTTCCCTTCACTCAGAACGGGAGTTTGGGGGAGGCCATTTGACTCCGCGTCCTCCCACGTGACATCTGGGGGAGGGGGCATGGGCGTTTTCTGCCTATTCCTCGCGGCCCTGCTCGCTCCAGTGGGCTCAAGCGAGACCGCTTGTGGCCAAGCCGCATCAACGGCAGAGCCGGACAAAAGGACTCCGGTCCGGATGGGATTTAGGCGATCTCGAACATCTTCTTCGCCAACTGTAGCAAAGCTGCGAGAGCCCTCCGTAATCCTCTGGAAATTCCGGAGACGATTCCATTTACTTACAATTCCTCCTTGCAATCGGTGGCGCCTCCCGGCTCCCCGCTTTTCTCACCCAAGGCTTTTTGCAAACCAAAGACGAGCACTTGCTTATGAGCGTCCACGAGCGGGCTGGCCAGCGGGCCACCGAGTCTGATCTTCTTGATGTCTCGAAGCTCCTTGAGGCCTATCAGTCGCGACTCCCCGATCCAGCCGAGCCGAGCGAGCGGGTTTCCTTCGGCACCTCCGGCCACCGCGGCTCCGCGCTCGAGACGACGTTCAACGAGCATCATATCCTGTCTATCGCGCAGGCCATCGCCGAGTACCGGTCACAGGCCGGCATTGAGGGGCCACTGTTCCTGGGGATGGATACGCACGCCCTCTCGGCCCCGGCCCACGCGACGTGTCTGGAGGTCCTGGCCGCCCATGGGGTCGAGGTGCGCATCGCGGCCGACGACGGCGTGACGCCCACCCCCGCCATCTCGCACGCCATTCTCACCTACAACGACGAGCATCCCGACCAGGCGGACGGCATCGTCATCACGCCGTCCCACAACCCCCCGGCCGACGGCGGCATCAAGTACAACTCGCCCACAGGGGGACCGGCCCGCCCCGAGGTGACGTCCTGGATTGAGAGCCGCGCCAACGAGATTCTCGAAAACGACCTCCAAGAGGTCGGCCGCGTCCCGTATGAGGAGGCGGCCACGGCCTCTACGATCCGGACCTACGACTACATCGACCACTACGTCGGCGACCTCGACGACGTGGTCGACATGGAGGCCATCCGCACGTCCGGCCTGTCGTTTGCCGTGGATCCGCTTGGCGGGGCCGGCGTGGACTACTGGACGGCCATCGCTGAGGAATACGACCTGCCCCTCGACGTGCTGCGCACGGAGGTCGATCCGACGTTCAAGTTCATGACGCTGGACTGGGACGGAGAAATCCGGATGGATCCCTCCTCCGAGCACGCCATGCAGTCGCTCCTCGAGCTGAAGGATCAGTACGACGTGGCCTTCGCGTGCGACACCGACCACGACCGTCACGGCATCGTCACGGCGAGCGGGGGTCTCATGTCGCCCAACCATTTCCTCTGCGTGGCCCTCGATGTGCTTCTGGAAGAGCGGGACGACTGGAGCAAGGACCTTGCCGTGGGCAAAACGGTCGTCACCACGAGCCTGCTCGACCGCGTCGCCGAGAAGCACGGGCGCGACGTGTACGAAGTGCCGGTGGGCTTCAAGTGGTTCGTCGACGTGCTGCTGGAGGAGCGCTGCTGCTTTGTCGGGGAGGAGAGCGCCGGCGCCTCGTTTCTCCGCCGCGACGGTTCGGTCTGGACGACCGACAAGGACGGCATCATTGCCTGCCTGCTCGCCGCCGAAATCACGGCCAAGACCGGCGAGGACCCGAGCGAGCGATACGAAGCCCTCACCGGCGACCTCGGGGCTCCGATTTTTGAGCGGAAGGATGCTCCGGCGACCCCGGAGCAGAAGGCGGCCCTCAAAGCCCTGTCGCCGGACCAAGTCACGCAGGATGAGATTGCCAGCGCCCCGATCATCTCAATCCGCACCAATGCCCCGGGCAACGACGCGCCCATCGGCGGCCTCAAGGTCGAAACCGAAAACGGGTGGTTCGTCGCCCGTCCCTCAGGGACGGAGGCCATTTACAAGCTCTACGCCGAGAGCTTCAAGGGGGAACGGCACCTCGCCAAACTCCACGAAGAGGCACAGGCCCTGGTCAACGAAGCCTTTGAGGCGTCCCCGAAGGTGTCCTCGTGAACGTGTTCTCGCGGGGCGAGAATCCCCTCACGGTTTCCCCTCACGGTTTGGCGACCGAACGCAGCCCCGGAGCGGCCCTTCGCCAGGCGCAAATCTGTCAGGTCATCCGACCCGCCCGGATGGACCTGCATGCGAAACGGTAAAGCGGTAGCTCACTCAGCAGACAGACGAGGATCTGGGTCCAGAGGCCGCGGCTCCCCAAACTCCAGCTCCCCGAAGCCGGGGTGCTCCGGATTAATCAGGCAGTTGTGCTCTTCGGGCACGACCACGCTCGGGACCCTGAGAACCAGCGACTCCTCGGACCGGATCCACTCATCCCCGACCTGCTGGCTTGCAGGCCCGTAAGGCCGGGCGTCCCAGCCGCCTGGAAGATCGTCCTCGCCGCAAATGAGAACCTGGCTCCCGTCAAATGTAACCGGAAGGACGACCCGTCCAGAAAGCCTCTGTCGTCCCCCTGCCTTCGCAAGCAGTTCCAGCGTCGCAAGCGAAATAGACTCCGACGTGTAGACTACCAGCGTCCCGACACTATTGAAGCGACCGCCGTATTCCTCGGCTCCCTCTCCGCTGAAAGCCGCGCCTGCATACTTTTCCGACGTAATGCGCCAGGCCGTAATCTTGCCCACGTAGAATCAGAATTGATCTTGGAGGTAAGACACCGGTCGGAGGGTCCAGGCCGCTAAGCGGGGATTCCGTGCTCGATCTGACCGAGAAGGCGTTCGACCTGGCGCGCCCCTGGTTCGGTGTCGGCAAACTCCAGCGGGGTTTCCCTTCCGAGTGAGAAGTTTTCCTCGCGTAGCCACACGGCGGCTTCCTCTGGGCCGCCAAGCACCTCCGCGGCCCTCCGGTAAAGCCGGATGAGCCGCAGGGCGCGCTCTGACTCGTCGGGCCTTAGTCGCCCTTCCTTCTTGCGCCGACTCATTGTGCGCCGGGAGACGTGGATGACACTGGCCAATTCTTCGGCGGTCAGTCCCAGTCTCTCCTTGAGCCAGTCTAAGGCCTCGGCCGGGAGGCCTTCCCGGATCGCCTCCACCGTCTCTCGTGGGGACTCCTCCGATGCTGGCAGGTACGACGGAAGTTCGATCGTTTCGGTGGGGCGCCCGGTGGAAACCGTCATGGAGTTTTGTGACAAGTGGCCTATGCCTTAGTGCCGTGTGGCAATTATAGGAGAAGCTGCCACGTAGGTTCTCGAAGCTCGATGTCCCTCGAAATGGCTCATAGGGGTAGGTATTCACAAAGGAGCTTCCAGAACTGGTCGAACAGGAACGAGTCCCTCCAAGACCGGCAGGGAATCGGTTTCGATTGGGCGCAAAAGAGGAAGCGAGAGGCCACCGATCAAGGCCAGCTTGATCCACAGCGCCC
>CAYRPX010000306.1:0-3827 GCA_964426195.1 uncultured Salinivenus sp. | reverse complement strand
CCCGGGCGGCGATCAAAAACGACAACGTCGGCGAGGTCTACCAGATGATGTGGGAAGGGGGGCAGGACGGCCAGACGACGCTGGAACAGGACCTGTATCGGCTCGCTCGGAAGCAAAAGATCAAGCCGGAGCACGCGATGGACTACGCCAACAACAAGAAGCGCCTCCGGCGGCTGTTTTGAGGTACGTTTTTGTCCACCTGTACCGGGAGTAGGGCACTCGCAGAAATGCAGACACGTCGCTCCGAGCTCGATTCAGGACTCCTCAATCCTGAGAGGAGTGATTTTCTGGGATGGATAAGCGCTCGACAGTTGCCGGTGTGGCGGAAGGGAGCGCTTTTTTATGTCTCGCGCGCCCGGAGCAGACAATTGAGGCGATTGCCCTGGGGGCAAGAGGACGAGGGCAGGGCAATCGCATCAATGATCTGCGCTTTACGGAAAGCCCTCAAACGTCCATTTTCAGAACCGTGTGTTGATAAAGGCACTCCCCTTTGTCGCTCCAAACTTGATTTGGAGCCCATAAAGCGACCGATCGAGCCTCCTCCTTTGGAGATATAGGCTCTGAATCGAGTTCAGAGCGACGGGGATGCTTTAATGCGATTGCCCTGAGGACGAGGGTACGTTCGGAACAGGGGGGCGGTGACGAATGTGTAGCCTAAAAGTACGCTGGACGCTCGCGTCTCACTGACAGCCCACTTTTCTGCCGCCCCCCGATACTTGTAGGGGGGGCTGAATCCCTACAGCCCACAGCGGATGAGCAGGTACGCACTCGGCATTATGGTAGGGGCGGATGGCCTTCATGCCGTGTTGCTGGAGCGCACGGAAGAGGAAACGGTCGTTCAGTTTAAGACTTCGTCCGACCAGGCAGCAGGAGTGGGCGGAGATCTTCCCTTTGACGAATCCGAGGGAATGACGCCCGGCATGGAGGAAGAGCCGGACGACGTGACGATTCAGTTTGGCGACGAGGGAGGAGGGGGAGATGAGATGTTCATGGGGTCGGAGTTCGATGACCTCGGGGAGGGCGATGAGGATCTTGGGTCTCCAAGCGAAGCAGAGCAGAGCTGGAATTTCCAGGCCGAACTCACCGAACTCCTCGACCAATGCGCGGAACGCGGGTACGAAGATCCCGAAATTGCCTTTTGCGGATCGACTTCAGAGATCGATCGGGTGGAGCTTCGGCTCCCCCCGGATCAGAGCGACGACGAAGAGGAAGAAGAGGAGAAACAGGGCCTTCCGCTGCCGGCGGCCCGGTCCACTCTGCTCGAAATGCTGGAGGAGCAGTACGAAGGGGGCGTGGAGGAGGGCCGCGTTGGGTTCGTCCCTATGCACCGGACGGGAGATGGACGCCAGCGGGTCTTGGCTCTCATTGCGCGGCCGGGAGGATCGGTGCTATCGACCCTTGGGTCGATGCAGGAGCAGACGCTTGCCCGCTCGCCCCAGGCCCAATTGCTCGATGCGGAGGTCTCCCTCTATCTGGGGCTCGCCCGATCGGTTCTCCAGCTTCCCCCCGAGACGCCCGAAAAGACCATTCTTGTGCGTTCGGGATCCGAAGATACGCTCGTTCTCTTCATCGAGGGCAACACCCTCCGCCAGCTGGAATATCTTCCCGAGTTGATGGCGGAGGACTCTGCCGAGACGATTTGCAGCCGTGTTCTTCTGCTTCAGGACGAGTACGGGATGGGAGAGGTCCAGCACCTCATGCTTATCGCGGCGGACAACGAGGGGGTTCTGGCGGATGCCTTTAAGTCGTATTTTGCGGGGGCCAATCTCCGTTTGCTTCGCACGCACTTGCCCAACGGCGAAGAGACGGAGTTGGGGGCCCACCTGGCAGCAAAGGGAGTGGCCCTCCGATTGCTCGACGACCCGAAGTATGCGCCCTTTTTCCAATCGCTCAACCTGCTTGCAAAACGGTACACCGCGAGTTCATTTCGGCTGCCTGTCGGCTGGTCCGTGCCGTTTCTTCTCGCCCTGCTCGCCATCACCACATTGGGATTTGTGTGGTACTACTTCGCAAACGCAAGCGCCATCAGCGAGCGGCGCGCGACGCTTCGCATGCTGGGGCAAGAGGTCGAACAGGTCGATCAGCAGGCCCTGCAGCGCCGCATTGACAGTCTGCAATCAGCTTCGGCCCAGTATGCGGAGGCGAATGAGGTGGTCGAGACGCTTCTAAAGGGAAGCAACAAATGGAGTCGCGGTCTCGCGACGATGGCCGGGCAGATCAACCGCATCGAAGGGCTCTCGATTGAACAGTGGAGCCCCGAAGGGGAAAACGAGATCGGGGTGGTGGGTCGGTCGACCGACCGGACCAAGATCGTTCAATTGGCGAGACGGCTGAATGGGGAGATTCTGGGGATTGCGTCTTCCGAAACGCGGGATGTGTCCCTATACGATTTCCAGCTTACGGTCCCCCTCGACACCACAAAGCCGGAGGCCATTGAGTACTGGCGCGAACAGCAAGAGGAACGACTTGCCTCGGTCGACCAAGCAACGCAGTTGCAGACATCGCCTCCTGCCTCCTCGCCCGACACGTCTTCCGAGACCACCGCCGAGGCCTCGCCTGCGTCCTCGTCGGAGTCGGAAGGCCGGGAGAGGGCCTCGGGGGCGGGCTGGACCGTCGTCGTGGCGTCTCTATCGCAGAATGCCGCGGCCGAGGAAGCGGCCCAGCGCTTTCGGGACCGTTTGAACGAGATGGACCATTCCGTACAAGTGCGGCAGAGTCCCGAGAATGGGCGCTACCGGGTGGGCGTTGGGAGGTTCTCGTCGTTTGAGGCCGCCCGCTCGTCCCTCGAAAAGATGAAAGACGTTCTTCCCCCGGATGCGTGGTTACACAAGTACTCGCCAGCGACTCTCACCTCAGGGGAGGTCCAGGCCCCCAATTCCGAATAGGCACCTGTTCAGGGCGCTGAGGATCCCTCCGAAGAGGACCGAGAGAAAGGGGCTCTGCCCGTCGGGAATCCCTGTATGGACTTTTCCGGGAATCAACGAGACATATGTTCACTCTCGACTCCAACCAGATCCTGTTGCTTTCGTGCCTGATCCTCTTGATTGGGATCGGAACGTACCTGACGTATTTTCGACAGCAGAGCACGCTTCAGTCGCTGAACGAGGAGATCGAGGAGAAAAAGGAAACGCGAGACGAAATCCGGACCCTGCAGGCCGACCTGTCCGACGCAGAGGGGAAGCTTACGGAGGTTCGACGACGATGGGAAACGCAGTACAAAATCGTTCCCGAGACCGTCTCGTCTCCGGACGTGCTGAACTACCTGACAGAGCTTACGCAGACGGGCTTCAAAACCTTCAACGTTACCTCGGAGGGATCGGAGGACCGGGACGGGTACAGTGTGCGAACATTCAGCGCAGAGGGGGAGGCCTTCTTTACGAACCTGTATCGGTTTGTGTGGACGGTCGAGAACAACCGTCCGTTTTATCGCGTCCGCGACCTGCAACTCAGCTATGTTGAGGAGCGGAGCACGGATGAAGAGACGGGGCGCACCTCGATGGATCTCCTCGTCTCGTTTCAGATGGACGTGCAGGCCATCTACGGGGCGGTCAAAAACATCGAGCCATCCGACGAGCAAGAGATGCAGCGGCTTCCGGTGGTGCAACAGGCTTCGAGTCCCCCGCTTCCGTCATCGGTCCTCCCCAATCCAGCGCCCGATGTGAATCCGTTCTATCCCCTCATTTTTGAGGACGTCCCTCCGAACGAGTACGGACGTCTGAACGTCGAATCTGCCCGGTTCCTCTCCGTCATTGACGAGCAGGCGATTTTTCAGACGAGTGACGGGATTGAGCGGGTTGGGGAGGGCGACCGGGTGTATCTCGGTCGCA
>CAYRPX010000305.1:0-3847 GCA_964426195.1 uncultured Salinivenus sp. | reverse complement strand
GACAATCGCGTCGCTATCTTCGGGGGCCGCTCAAACCCGGCCCTTGCCCAAAAAATTGCCGAAGCGTACGGCACCACCCTCGGCGACCTCACCATTCGCGACTTTGCCGACGGAGAGATCTACGTCCACTTCGAGGAGTCCATCCGCGGGGCCGACCTCTTTATCATTCAGAGCACCCACCCGAAGGCCGACAACTGGATGGAGCTCCTTCTGCTGATTGATGCCGCCAAGCGGGCCTCCGCCGCGCGCGTGACGGCGGTTATCCCCTACTTCGGGTACGCCCGGCAGGAACGCAAGGACCAGCCGCGCGTCTCCATCGCGGCCAAGCTCATGGCCAACATGCTGACCTCTGCGGGCGTCGACCGCATCCTCACCATGGAACTGCATGCCTCGCAGATTCAGGGCTTCTTCGACGTCCCGGTCGATCACCTCTACGGCTCCACCGTCCTCATCGACCACGTGCGCCAGTTCGAACTGGAAAACTTTGTGGTCCTGGCACCGGACGTGGGCGGTCTCAAAATGGCCCGCGCCTATGCCGAACGGCTGGGCGTGGACCTCGCCTTGGTCGACAAGCGGCGCCCCCGCCAGAATGAGGCCCAAGTGATGAACGTCATCGGTGACGTCGAGGACAAGAACGTCCTCATCATCGACGACATCGTCGACACGGCCGGCACGCTCACGCGGGCGGCCAGCGCACTCCGGGATCACGGTGCCCTGAAAATTATGGCGGCCTGTACACACGGGCTCCTTTCCGGTCCGGCTTACGATCGGATCGAAGATTCGCCGCTCGAACGACTCATCATCACCGACACAATCCCCCTCAAGCAGGAGTCCGACGGTATCGAGGTCGTGAGCGTCTCGAATCTGTTTGCGAAGGCCATTCGCCACATCTACACCGACCGGTCTGTCTCCACACTCTTTACCGATTAGTGCAGCAAGGGCAAATATCGCGGAGAACTTCTCCTGCGGCTGCTATCATATTTGTATAGCGTGCACGGATATTACGAACCCCACAATACGAAATACGCGTCCCAGCGTCTATTTTGCTTGAATCGATGGGGGAAGCCGGGAACTTGATCGTGGATCCAACTCTAGGAGGAGTCTTGGACGCAGAAGGGATCGCTTGACCGGTCTCCTGCTAGCTGCCGTCGCCTCTTTTCACCGGACCGAGTTTTCCGTCATGGACGCCCCTGTCATAGAAGCCCAGCCGCGCGAGACTGGCTCGAAGGCCGCACGCGAGGTTCGCAACAACAACCGCGTTCCCTGTATCCTGTATGGCCGCACCGTCGAGTCGACGCCGCTCAAGATCCCAATCGGCGACCTAAACAAGCTTATCTACCGGCGTACGGCACCGGTGGCCAAGGTGCAGATGGACGGAACCACCTGGCACTGCATCCTGAAGGACTTCGACTTGCATCCGCTCACGGACCGGCCCCTGCACGCCGACTTCCAGGCCCTCGAGGAGGGGGAAGAGGTCACCCTAACGGTTCCGGTCCATTACGCCGGCATTCCGATCGGTCAGCAAAACGGAGGTGACACGCAGCAGATTGCCCGAGAGCTCTCCATCTCGGTCCTCCCCGAAAATATTCCGTCCCAGATCGAGGTCGACGTTACTGATCTTGCGATCGGAGATTCAATTCATGTCTACGACCTGGACGTCGACTACCAAATCAACACCCCTCAGAATCAGACCCTGGTCACAGTAGTGGCCCCGCAGATCGAGGCTGCTCCGACAACCGAGGAAGAGGAGGAAGCAGAAGAGGTGGAACTCACCGAAGAAGAGCGCGAAGAGCTCTCCGAGGAAGAACTCGCCGAACTCGAAGCCGCCGAAGAAGGCGAAGAGGAAGAAGGCGAAGGTCCGGAGGAAGATGAAAGTGGTGAGCAGGATTACGAACAGTACTAAGTGGATGAGCAAAAGAACGCGAACGGTCAGCGGTCCGTCACAGGTTTGATCTCGAAGGGGCTCGCTTCTCATGTCGGATCCGACGACCGTTCCTCTGGCCACCGACCAGGAACGTCAGGCTCTCGAAGCAATGACCCGGGAGGCCATCGGTCGGGGCGCGATGCGGGCCCAGATGATCTTGCTGTCGGCTCGGGAGTACTCCGCCCCGAAGATTGTCGAGATTCTAATTGCCGAGATCCAAGATGCCCTGAAGGCAACCGTGTATAAGTGGATCGAGCGGTTCTTCGAGCAGCTCTCGCCGGAGGATGCTCTCCAGAAGGCCGCCGGGCTCTCCGCGAGTTAGCGTTGTTCTGCATGTCTACTTAGTGGAAGAACGCTGTGCGACGGGTTCCTCTGACTGCCTGAACGGTGTCGGTTGAGCATCTCCCTGAGGGCGGCCGATCCGGCCGCCCTTTTCGTTTTTGTCCACGCTCTTTTGCTCCCCATGTCTCCTCCTTCCCTGCTCGCCATCGGCCTCGGCAATCCGGGGGCCGAATACGAGGACACGCGCCACAACGTTGGCCATTGGGTCATCGATGCGCTGGCCAAACGGCTCGAGGTGTCGTTTGATCACACCTTGAACGCTCTCGTCGGGGAGAGCCGCCATGAGGGTCAGCAGATCGCGCTCGCCGTTCCTCTTCCTTACATGAATCGGAGCGGGGACGTCGTCGCGTCGCTACGAAAGCACTACGATCCGGGCCTCGACGGCCTCCTGATTGTCGTCGACGACCTCCACCTCCCCGTTGGGACCCTTCGACTGCGTCCTTCGGGGAGCAGCGGAGGCCACAACGGGCTCGCCCACGTCGCACAGCGGCTTGGCACCACCGAGTTTCCGCGGCTCCGTGTCGGCATCGGGAGCGACTTTCCAGAGGGCCAGCAGGTGGACTACGTTCTCTCCCCCTTTTCGGCGGAGCAAAAACCGAAGATCCGCGACGCCATCGAGGACGCAGGCGACGCAATTCTCACGGTCGCCCACGAGGACCTGGAAACGGCGATGAATCGGTTCAACTGAAGGAGGCCGACCCGACCACCAGAGCTCGAGATCGCCAGTGCTCCCTCTCCTCAACGTAGACACTCTGATACGCAAAGCGTGATACGTGATCGTCGTCCCCGCATCACTTTTGACGCATTACGCTTCACTCATCACTCTTCTTTTCGGCGGTTTTCACCTTGAATTACGTGGACCTCCCTACCAACCGCGAACGCGTCTTGGTAGATTATAATTCGTTTTGCAGTCTTCTGGAGGATCTGTGGGCTTTCCTCCACGCCGTACGCTGGGGTGATCTGTCCCCAAACGGCGGAACACGGTACTGAATGTGGCCCGCCCCTCCGCTGTCTCGGATGTCTTTTTGAACGAACAGGACGACCGCCTCCAATGGACACGACCTTACTTATCAAGTGGCTCATTCCTGCCAGTGGTGTGCTGGCGTTGCTCTATGCCTTCACCCAAACCCAATGGGTGAACACCCAAGAGATGGGAACCGATCAGATGAAACACCTGGCGGGCAACATCTCAGAAGGGGCCCGCACCTTTTTGAATCGACAGTATCGCATCCTCAGTATCTTCGTCGTTGTCGTGGCCGGATTGCTGATTGTGGCAAACCTTGGCCAGCCGAATTCCTCGTGGTGGATCGGCGTCTCGTTCGTGGCTGGAGCTTTCTGCTCCGGACTGGCCGGTTTCATCGGCATGACCGTGGCGACGAAGGCCAACGTGCGGACCACACACGCCGCTCGTACGAGTCTCGGCCCGGCCATGAACGTCGCTTTCTCCGGCGGCCTCGTCATGGGCCTCTCCGTCGTCGGCCTCGGCGTGATCGGGCTCGGCGGACTGTTTCTCCTCTACGACAACGCGCTGGCCTGGGAAATCCCAAAGGTCATCAATGTCATCACCGGCTTCTCGATGGG
>CAYRPX010000304.1:0-3855 GCA_964426195.1 uncultured Salinivenus sp. | reverse complement strand
ACACTCGGTTCGACGCTCCTTCTTCGCACACCCATCCGTCGTCGCGGGCGTATACCCGAAGGTCGAACCCAAATTCGAGCAGTTCGTCGGCAAGCAGGTCGTAGTCACAGTCAAATTCGCGGGGCCGCTGCTCCTCCAGTTGGGTGAGCTCGTGCGTGGCCCGGTCGTATCGGTAGCGGGGCCAGAACGTGACGAATGCGCTCATCGCGACCCCTTCCCGGTACATCGCTCCACTCGCGCTCGTGTGGCGCTCCACTTCAAATTCGATGGCGTCCTCCGTCACGTCGAGGACCCGGCTGCGGTCCCAGATCTTTTCGACGCTGAGACCGCGAAATGGGACTTCGTCGACATGTGCGCAGATCTCTTCCAGAGGATCCATGGCATTTACACTGGGAGAAGCGTCTCCTCAACAGTTTCAAAAAACCGAAGCGCATCGCTGGCAAGCGCCGTCGCGTCGTCCCGATCGAAGTCGGAGAACGACTCCCCCAGCAGGTCCACTCCTCCGTTCCGAACCGATCGGAGGGGCGGCCGTCAGTCGTCTTCGGGGTCTCTGATCGGCCGGAGGAGCGGGACGCGGCGCTGGCGTACCTGGACGGCATAAAGGCGGAGGTGCCGTCGACAGGATCGACGATTCGGAGGGACGGCCTTACTCCTTCGTTCGGTACTGGGCGGTGCTCTTGTACCATTTCTCCCACCGGGCGGCCAGGTCCTCGACGAGAGACGGACGCTCCTCGGCCAAATCCGTCGTCTCGGAGCGATCCTCACGGAGATTGTAGAGCTCCCAGTCACGGTCGCCCTGTTGAATCAGCTTCCAGCCGTCGCGGTAGATCGATCGCCCGTCGGCCCACTTGTTAAAGATCGGCCCCTCCCGTGTCCGCTCCTGGCCCTTCAGGATCGGGAGGAGCGACCGCCCCTGCATCTCCACGACGGACTCGCCCTTGTACGTCTCCGGATACGTGGCACCGGTGACGTCGAGCAGCGTGGGCATCACGTCCAGAAACTTGCTCACGTACTCGGTTGTCGAACCGGGCTCGACGACCCCCGGCCAGTGCACGATGAAGGGCGTCGCCACCCCGCCCTGGTAGCTGTAGTTCTTGTAGTAGCGAAAGGGCGTATTACCGACATTGGCCCAGTCTTCCTGCAGTGATGCCCAGCGGGTGACCGAGCCGATCGGTCCCTCCCCAATCCGGACGACCTCCGCCGAGGCCCCGTTGTCGGAGGCGAACATGAGGAGCGTATGGTCCAGTTCCCCGCGCTCTTCGAGGTAATCGACAATCCGGCCGATGTTCTGGTCCATCCGATCGATCATAGCGGCGTAGACCTCCATGCGCCGGGCCTGGTCTTCTTTCTCCTCGGCACTGAGCGAGTCCCAGTCACGATGTGTGGGCTCGGAGAGCGGAAAGGTCTCCTCGTCGATCAGGCCCGACTCAACGAGGCGATTGTACCGGGCGTCCCGGATGGCGCCGTAGCCCTCGTCGTACCGCCCCTCGTATTTTTCAATCGTCTCTTCCGGGGCCTGCAGCGGGTCGTGCGGCGCCTGGTAGGACAGGTACAGGAAGAAGGGCTCCGGCTCGTCCTCGTAGCGCCCCAGCAGCTCAAGGGCCCAGTCGGTCCAGGTGTCGGTGCTGTAGTAGTCCTCCGGCGGTGTGTACGGCGCGGCCACCGAATCGTCAAAGACGAACGTCCGTGGGTAGGCCCAGTCCTTCTGCGCCGGCTCGCCGGGATCGACGGGGCGCTTCTCGCCGGGATTGAAGTAGTTCGCGGCCCCGTCCCGCAGTCCCCAGTAATGATCGAAGCCCCAGTTGGTGGGATTGTCCGTACTGTGGTGCTTTCCCACAAAGAGGGTCCGGTAGCCGACGCGATTTAGCACCTCTCCGATCATCACCGTGTTCTCGAACGCGCCAGGCTCGTCGTGCATGTGGGACTGCTGAGAATAGGTGCCCGTCAACAGCTCGGCGCGGGACGGGAAGCACTTGCTCGTGTTGTGCATGAGCGTGAAGCGCATCCCCTCCTCGGCCAGCCGCTGGAGGCGGGGCGTTTCGATCTCGGAGCCATACGGACGAATGTCGGAGTACCCGAGGTCGTCGGCGAGGATGAACACCACGTTCGGTCGCTCGCGGTCGGGCGTCGATTCGGTCTCTGACGTGCAGGCCGGAAGGACCACCCCGATTCCTACGAAGAAAGCCAAAAGCCAGCGCCAGTCATCAGCTTGATCATGCATGGGTCATCGGTGTTGATGCGAGGTCAAGATCTGTGTCATCGGCGATAGGGGCGTCGCCCCACCGCGATGGAAAAATCGGCGGGATGCAAGAGTAAGAAGACGACCTTCCAATCTCATCCTCGGATCCCGGTAGGCCCTCTTCGAGGAGAGCGAGTCCCCGTTGTCGACTCCCCGTTGTTGAAGGTTTCCCCCCCTGTCCTTATGATTCGGTGTCGTTCAATACACATCCTTGCACCGAGTAGAGGACGCCCCATGCCACACTGCTGTAGAGCCTTTAGGGTCGCATTTTGGCTGTTCGCTGCCGTCTTGCTCTTCGCAAGCGGGTGTGGCCAGGAACCCACCCCCCAGATCGAGTTTCCCGAACATTCCCAGCTAAAATTAGGATTCACGACTCAGAATTTCACCGAGGCCCTTCCGGTCTCTGTGGACAACAAGAAGACGCTCATCGACTACGCGGCCGAGCACGGCTACGCCTGGATCGAGCTTCGCGATGCCGACGCCTCGCTCACGGTCGACGACTGTGAAGAACTTGCGGCCTATGCGCAGAAGAAGGACATCGAGGTGGCATACAGCACGCAGCGCGCCCTCCTGGATCCGGACTTTTGGGACGTATTCCCCCACGGACTGGAATGCGCAACCGCGTTTGACGGCCCCGGAACCATCCGGGCCCTCGCGAGCGGACAAAAGTTCATTGAGAACGAGGAGAAGCAAGGATACACCGCTACTGAGCTCGATTCCCTCGTGGCAAGGGCGAACAGAGCCGCCGACATGGCCGACGAGCACGGCCTGCAACTCGTCGTAGAAAATGCCCTCGATCCCCTCACCGGCGAAGGGGCGTCCTACTACGGTCTCGATGACTTCCTTGAACGGGCGAATCCCAACGTGGGGTGGCAGATCGATACTGGGAATCCATTTGGGGTCGCCCGGGTGCCGGCCACGCCGGAAGAGGCTCGCTCCGTTTTGAAGACCCACATCGATCGTCTCCATTACATCCACCTGAAATCGTCGCAGGATGGAGAGCCCCAGCCCATCCTGGGCCCCAATCCGCTCGAGTTTGGGTTCGTCTTTGACCAGCTTGCCCAGCACGACGTGCCCTACATTGCACTCGAACTCTCCGCCCCCGAAACCCTCGAGACCGCCAAACAGAATCACCAGCAAAGCCTGGATTTTCTCCGGCAGGAAGGATTTATAGAGGTCCGTTGAGGTCCGTCGACCCACGGCCTGGAACGGCTAACTTCCCCTCGTGGACGACTCTCAAATCCGGATGCGCCTCCTCCCGAACTGAACGTTTCGAAAGTGGATCTCGGGAACGAGCACTCCATTGGTTTGAGAGCGCACTTCTCGACTCGATCACTCACACTTGACGCTGTACTACCCCTCGGTGTCGATGCGGCGCAGTTGCTCGGCCTCTGTAATCACGCGGCGGCCCATGAGGAGACTCGTGAGCATACTGGTGAGTCCCCCCGCGGCGAAGATCATGGCCATAATGACGAACTGGTAAAGCGCGGCGTAGACCGGGTTCTCCCCGCCCAGGATCATGCCCGCCATCACGCCCGGAATCCAGACCCACCCCAGGCTTTTCAGCGAGTCGACCACCGGGATGAGCGAGGCCTGTACGCTGGTGCGCAGGTGCC